>NZ_JABCPZ010000203.1 GCF_013283785.1 Nonomuraea antri | reverse complement strand
CCGTAACGGTGACGGGACGGCCCGGACGCGCCCCACCCGACCGGCCCGCGCCGGACGGGTCCCACACGAACCCTGTCAGCCACAGCCGCTCAGGGGCGGACATCCCTATGGCTGACAGCGCCCTCACCCGGCCGTATCCAGGAAGCCGGGTGAGGGCACACCTCTCGGGAGGGTGACGTGCCGCGTGCAGGCGGCCCGGCACACCTTCAGAGACAGCGGTGACCGCGAGCGCTTCACGCGGGCGCGAACGCGGTCGCTGACCGGGTGGCTGGCCGGTAAGAGGAGACCGGCCAGCCACCTCTCTGAGGTGACGATCATGGTGAGTGCCCCCGACCGCCTGATCGTCGCCAAGGCGGGCCCTTCTCAGGGGAGGTGACCGTCGCGGGCCGCCGAGGCCGTCACGGGAGGGGCCCGTCCACCCCCGAAATCGTCCGGCGGCAGCACTCCCCTCCCAACAGTGCTGCCGCCGGACCTGGACCCTTCGCGAAGGCACCCGGCATGGTCACGCACACCGGCCGGGCGCGTCATCCTTTTGCGAAGGGCCTGCCTTTCCCATGAGGGTGGGGAGAAGGCGGAGGCCGGTCAGCCTTTGCGGCTGACCGGCCTCCTTGTCTACGCTTCGCCCTGCCTCCTCTAGGGAATGGCTAGCTGGTCGGCCTGACCGGTAGGTGCGTCACCGTTCCGCCCGCCTCCTGTGCTGTGCCGTTCGTTCGTGTCCGGGTCGTGTCACGCCGGGGCGGGACCGGCCGGGGCGCGGGAACCGGCGACGCGGTCAGGAAGGCGGCGGTCGCCTCGGCCGCGGCGGCAGCCGCTTCGGGGTAGACGCTGGTGTAGGTGTCGCGGGTGAAGGACGCGGTCTTGTGCCCGAGGGCCTCCTGCACGAGTTTGATGTCCACCCCGGCGGCGAGCATCGCGGTGGCCGCCAGATGACGCAGGTCGTGCAGCCGGATCGGCGGCAACCCGGCCTGGTAGCAGATCCCGTAGAAGCGATCCGTCACGTGTTGCGGATGCAGGGGGCGGCCGATCTCGTCGGTGAAGACGAACCCGGACTCGACCCAGTCCCCGCCCGCGGCCAGCCGCTCTTGGGCCTGGCGCTTGCCGTGCTCCTTGAGCGCGGCCATGCTCTCGGCGTCGACGGCGATCTCGCGGTCGCTGGCGTCGGTTTTCGGGGTGCCCTGGATCGGGTCCCAGCCGAGCTGGGTGATCTGCCAGTGGATCCCGATCCGCGACGCCTTGTAGTTGACATCCGGTTTGCGGATGCCCACGCCCTCGCCGCGCCGCAGCCCGCACATGGCATAGAGCCGGTACAGGGCGAACAGCCGGTCGGTGCGGGCGTAGGCGAGGAAACACTGCACCTGCTGCGGAGTCCATACCATCACCGGCGACGGCCGGGGCGCACCGATGTAGGCGGCGACCGGGTCGACCCGCTTGCCCTCGCGGGCCCGCTTGAGCCGATCCAGGTGGGCCTCATGGTCCTGACGCCACTGCACGACGCGTGCTTCGGTCCAGACGACCGGCTTGGGCCGCGACGCCGCGCCGAGTTCGACGACGGCGGCCGGGTTGAAGTCCAGCAGCCGATCCTGGCGGATCGCGATGTTCAGCGCGTGCCGGAGAGTCGCCCTGATGCGGTGCATCGTGGTCGGGCCGACCGGCCGACGGTAGCGGACGCTCTGCACGCGGGCGGGCTCGCCGCTCGCCCGTTCGGTGGCGATGACATCGTTGAACTCCTCGATCGCGTCGAACATGCCCGCGATATCCGACACGCGGAGCCGGTCCAGCCGGATGTCGCCCAGATATGGCTGCAGATAGAGACGGACATGGGACTCGTAAGCGCGCCTGGTCGTCGGCTCGATGGCCCTCTTGCGCTTGAGGAACTCCTGTAGCCACTCGGCCACCGTGACATGCCGGTTCAGGTCCTGCCGGGTGCGGACCTTACGCCGCACCTCTTCGGTGTCGGGTAGCCGCTTGGTGTCCTTGAGCACCGACAGCATCAGCATGGTGATCTGCCGCCGTACCGCCAGGTCGGGGTCGAGGGCGAGCAGGCCGCGGGCGTGATCCAGCTCCGCCTCCGCGTCCTCCAGCGTCGCGAACCCTCTGCGGCGCAGCGGAGCGCGCCTCCTGCCGTCGGCATGCGCAGGCAACTCAAGCTGGTAGCCCCACGTGCCGTGGGTCGAGCTCCACCGCCTGCCGCCGCCGGTGTGGGTGATCCGCAGCCTGGGACAACTCTTGTCGAGCCGCCTGCCCGTAGCCGGGTCCTTGCACGCACAGGTCTTGAACGTGGTGCCCTGGGCGACGGTCGGCTCCTTGCTCGCCACCGTCGTCGTGCACGGCTCATTCGCCATCGTGGTCATTCTTCCTGTCCTGCCGGACGACTGGCGCCGTCCGGGACCGTGTTATCGAGTGGTTCTGGCTGATCAAGAAGCGCCCGCAGCCCGCGCACCGGCACCGTGTACCGGCCGCCGATACGCAGCACCCGGCACGGGAACGCGCCCGCCTTAGCCAGGCGGTATGCCTTGGTACGGCCGATGCCGAGCAGCCGCCCGGCCGCGAGCAGGCTGACCACCTCCGGCTGTTGAGCTGCTTCGGATGCCGAGTTCTGGGGCGGGGTTGTACTGGTCATGCGTCACCTCCATGCGCGTTGATGAACAGGGGCCGGTGCGGGCCGCGCGGCATGCGCGGCCCTTACGGCCGGGGCGGGCTGTGGTGGGCGCTACGCCGCCAACCCGGCCCCGTCCGGCCCCGGTGCGGGCAGGGTTGGTGACGGGCGGTATCGACGCCCACCTTCATGGCCCGCGTCAAGCGAAATCCACAGGTCAGCGCCCGCGCCCCAGCTCCCGGCCCGAATCCGGGCCAGGACGTAGGGGTGCTGTGGGCTACTTCAGCTCGCGGTCGTCTCGAAAGCCGGAACCCGACTGAGGCGGTGGCGGTGTCGGTTCCCGCTGAAGGTCCTTCAGTTTCCGTGAACCCACGGGCATCGCGACCTTGCGGAAGATGAGCAGGTCCTCATGCGCGACGGCGTGAATCGGCAGGCCGCGTACCCACGCCTTGCGCGCCTCATATAGCTGGAAGAACGACGCCCGATTCAGGAGCCGGCCGTCGCCGAGCCCGCACAGCAGGCACACGATCCGATCGGCGAACACCAGACCGGCCTCCTTGGCCACCTGCTGGACGTGGCCTGGCAGGTCGACCAGCTCGCCCCGCACCCGGTAGGGACGGACGGTGATCGCGACCACGCCGCCGGGCCGCAGCAGCTCCACGCACCCGGCCAGGATGCGGCCGAACCCCTCCAACAGCGCCGGGAGCTGCTGGAGGGCCAGGTTGCCGCGATCGGCGGAGTATTCGTGGTTCCACTTGCGCACGCCCGGCTCGCCGGTGTCACGGGTGGAGCGGATGTGGCCGTGCGTGGCCGCCCCGTACGGCGGCGAGGTCAGCACCAGCGCCGCCCGCCCGGCCAGGTCCGGCAGCAGCCGGGCGATGTTGCGCGCGTCACCGGCCACCACCCGGCCGAACCCGGGCGCGCCCTGCTTCTTGGCGTGAGCGAGGTTGGCGACCGCCAGGCGCGCCCACCTCTCCTCGTACTCCACGCCCGCGGCGTGGCGGCCGAGGTGGGCGGCTTCGACGAGGGTGGTGCCGATCCCACACATCGGGTCGACCACCAGCTCGCCCTGGCCGGTGTAGGTGCCGACCGCGTGGGCGGCGATCGAGGGCAGCATCTTGCCCGGGTGCCGCATCGACTCCGGGACGTACCGGCCGCGCCGCTGCACCCGCGACTGCTGCTGGCCGGTGGCCCATACCGACGTCGTCACCTCGGCCGTCACCTCGGCCGTCACCTCGGCTGTCGTCGTGTCGTCCGACGTCATCTTGATCATCAACGCGCCCCTCCGGTCTGCGTCACCGTCGCCGACGCGTTCGGCCCTCCGAGCGGCTGCGCAGGCTTGGTCGCCACCTCGGATGAACTCGAAGGTGTCTTCAGCCTGGTGAACAGCAGCACGTCGCTGTGCACACGCGCGCTCGCCGGCAGTGCGGCGCACTCCGGTAGCTCCTGCCACGCGGCCGTCGCCTGGCTGGAGCGGCGGGGTTCGATGCGGTCGCCGCGAGCGGGCTGGCGCAGGGCGATGATGTGCTGCAGATACACCAGCCCCGCCGCCCGCGCTCGCGCGATGATCTGCGGCAGCGGATCGACCACGCGGTCGGTGCGGTGCAGGCCGGTGACCACGGCCAGGTGTCCGCCCGGCCTGACCAGCCCCGCCGCCGACACGACGTCGTAGACCTGGGCTTCCTCATCCGGGCACGGGCCGCCGAGGCGCCGGCGCCGGTCACAGACCTGCTCCGACACGACCAGCCCGGCGCTGCGGGCGAGGTCGGCCAGCAGCGGCGGCGCCTCATCATCGTCGCGATCGGCACCGCGCAGATCGCAGACGCGCAGGTCGGTGACGCACAGGTCGTAGTCCGGGTGGGTGCGCGCGAGCCGGGTCCAGATCACGCCCGCGCGGTCGGGGTCGGTGAAGACGGCCACCGGCAGGCAGCCCGCCGTCAGCGCGGCCGAGACCAGCTGGTGGTCGGCGGCGCCGAGGTGGATGACGGTCTCGCCCATGCGGGTGCAGGCGGCGATGAGGTGGCGGGCCAGCGGGCCAGAGACCGGATGGCAGCAACCCGCCTGGCAGGTGGAGACGGACTCGGTGTCGGCTGCGGCCAGCCACACGGTCAGCGGCAGATGCCCCGAGGCAGGGTTCTGCATCTCGCCGCGTACGGCGAACTCACCGCGAGAGCGGCCGGCCGAGTCGGTAGTGGAGCTGTTGACGATGTCGGAGACGGCAGTGGAGAAGGCGGTGGAGGTGTGGGTCGGTTCAGTCATGCGGGGTGTGGCCCGAGTACCGGGCCACCGATCCCTGTCACTGATCCAAATACCTGCCTCAAGGCCCGAGTTCGGACAAGCCGTCAAGCAAAGATCTCGTCATGCCTGCCGGTGCCGGTTCTTCCCGCTCGCCGCAGACCGAGCCCGTTCGCGGGTTGCCCACAGGCTGTGGACGGCGGCTCTGTCACCCCTGACCGGGCCTCTGCGCCGCTTCCCCATCTGGAAAGAAGCGTTTCCGCACGTCCCTTGCGACGTTCGCCCTACGTGATCGCTCCGTCACTCACATAATGGTGGGCCTACGGGCCGGAAACTGGAGGGGGTCCGGCTCGTTCGGGGGATGCTGGCCTGGCCGTCGTCCGTGTCAGGCCAGCATCCCGCGCCGACGGTGCACAGCCTCCGCCCGTTCATGCCAGTCCATGTTTTCGCAGGTCACAGCGTTTTCGGACAAGTGGCGTACACGTTTCGGACAGCGCCGCCACCCGGCCGCCAACTGATCTTTTGCAGCGAAGGTTGAGCATTGTCACCGAAGGTTGATGGCCGTCAGGTTTCTCACCGATGGTTGAGCGCGCAGGTCAGAGCGTTGTCCCGAACGTCGGGACGAGGGAACCTGCGGACCCAGGCACATGTGGCCGGTAGTACAAGATCTTCCTCGATTGACAATGAATCTTGCTCACCCCTGTGACCTGGCCACTGATGCGCGGCCGTTGCGAGAGGTCCCGACGAGCGGTCGCCATTCAAGATTCCTCGCTGCAGGTCAGCCTGGTGGTCGTGAGGACGACGTCCTGGCACAGGACAACATGCCCGACCATGCCGCCACTTCGAAGACGCTGCGCAGTCCTCTCACCTGCGGCGCCCCTCACCCAACGTCCGGTGAAAACACTCAACCTTCGCTGCGAGAGGTCATCAGCCACACCAACACCGAGAAGCTGTCCCGGCCTACCCCTGGGGAGACAACCCACCGAGGCGTCTCAACGGGAGGTGATGACCGGTATGCCGGACCGTACGGATGAACTGGCCGAACGCCGCTTCGCCAAGCTCGTCGACCAGGTTCAGGCGATGATGAGCGTCTGTCTCAAGCCGGAGTACCGCGGCTTCTACGGCCAGCTCGTGCTCAACCGCGACGCGGTGGCCGAGCTGGGTGAGCTGGCCGACGTGCGCAAAGCAGCGCGAGCTGCTGGACGCCGCCCCGGCTGGCGCGTGCACACCCACGCTGGCGACAGCGGCGTCCTGTTCATCGTGGATGATCGCGACTCTCCTGCGGAGGTACGGGACCTGGCCGCCCATCGCGCAGCCGACGCCGTCTCGGCCGTCATCACCCGCGCCCGGAACGAAGCTCGCATGATCCGCACCGGCGAACACAACACCTTGCCCGAACTCCCGCACCACCAAGGCGAGGGCTTCTGAGCAACGGGCCGCAAGCAGGTCCGCGAGGGTGCTGCAGCATCCAGCCACGAGCCTGAGACCCCGGGCATGAGCTCGCTCTGACTCGGATCCACCGCTTGGCGCAAGCTTGACCCGAGAGTTTCGCCCTCATCTCGTTTCCGCAGGTCAACGCAGCTTTCCTCGCGCAACGTCATGCGATGCGACTTCCGCTCACCCGCCTGGCACATGAGCCGCATTCCGACGTTGTCGCAGGTCATACCAGGTTCCGGCGCTTGGCAAGACCTTGACGTGATCTTTGCCGTGCCCAATGTCTGATCATTTTCTGCCCGGTTCCTGTCCGGGCCCTCTGGCGCCATGGCGATGTCCGAATCGGATCTCCTCCTCTGGGAGCGTCGCCATGTCTCACCCTTCGATCCACCTCTCCGCGGGCATCACCAAGTCGGCCACCGCCACCGCCATTGGCTCGGCTGCTGCCGAGCCGACCGCCACCATCCACCTCGAGCTGGACACCGCTCGCGGGTCCGATGCCTTCGACGACCACGGCGACCACGACGGCCTCGATGACAGCCTGGGGCTCCTCGACGGCTCGATGCCGCTGGATGTGGCCGAGCACGCCTTCCGGCTGCTCATGCGCGGCCCGCAACCCCTGTCGATCGACGGCGCCGACCTCGGCGGAGGGCTTCCGGCTCGGCGTATCCCGCTGGACGAGTTGCGGGTGATCCTGCTGCACCCGTCCTGCTCGCGCACCACCCGTGACCACGTCTGGCGGCATCTCATCGACCGGGCGCGCGCTCACCGGGGGGCGTGGATGGTCGCCGCCGTCGCGCTCGCCATCCCGATGCTGGGCCGCCTCGTCGCCGTTGTCATCGACAAGATCCACGCCGAGCAGGCCGGGCGCCTCGCCCGCGTGGACCGTGAAGACCTGGAAGGCGAGGTCTTGGCCGCCTACATGGAAGCCCTGGTCCGGGTGAATCTCACCTGGTCGCATCCGGTGCTGCGGCTGTCGCGGCTCACCCAGTTCGCCGTCCTGCGCGCCTACGCTCCCCGGCGGCCCGGCCTGCTAGCCGACCCCGACCTCGTCGAGAACGGGCAGCAGGCCCTCGCCTACCCGGCCGGCCACCCCGACCTCCTGCTCGCCCAGGCGGTCGCCGAAGGGGTCATCACCGAAGCCGAGGCCGACCTGATCGGCTTCACCCGGCTGGATGGCATCGCGCTCAGCTCCTACTGCCGCCACCGCAGGCTGCTCTACTGCACCGAACTCAAGCGCCGCCAGCGCGCCGAAAACGCCCTCTACCAGGCGTTCCTCAAGCGCCGCCTCTAGCGACCGGAACGGGCGCCAGAGGAAGATCGCGAGCAAAGATCACACAAAATCCGCTGGCCCCGATGTCCTAACTCGGCTCTTCGACCCGGTCTTTAGCCAGTTGAAGGCAGCGCGGAGGGCGCCCGGACCCGGCAGCGGGACCGTACCTGGTCACCGGTCCCTGTCACCCGGCCCAGCCCACAAGCTCCGCACCTCGAAGGAGGACGCCCACCTCGGCTCCGCCGCCGGGCCCGGCACCTCCGCGCAGTCTTCCACCCCGCCCCGCCACACGGCTCGCATCGCCGTTCGATCCACTTCACCGTTCTGGGAGGCAGCACATGACCCGCCCGCGCCGCGTCACCTCACCACAGGCCCTCAGCCTCAAGATCTGTCTCATCGTCCTGGTCGTTCTCGGCGGTCTCGTCGTGGGCACCCTGCTCGAATACGCCATCTCCTACGCCACCACCGCCGAGGTGTCTGCGCTGGCGGTGGCCAAACCCGGTGAGCCGCCGAGCTCGCTCAACGCGGTCATCGACAACCTGCGCAACGTCATCGTCGGCCTGCTGGTCGCCCTGGCCACGCTCTTCCTGACCGTGGGAGGAGTCCGCTACATCCTGGCCGGCGGCGACCCGGGCGAGGTCGAGGCCGCCAAGAAGACTCTGCGCTACGCCGCCCTCGGCTACGGCATCGCCGTCCTGGCGCCCGTGCTGGTGAGCGTCCTCAAGGGCATCGTGGGCGCCGAATGACCCACGTCCACTGGCCTGGCGGAGTCAGCAGGTGGTCGAGCCGGCTGGTTCGGGTCGGCCTCGGTTTCCTGCTGGCCACCGCAGGCGGGCTCATCGCGACCGTCCCGGGCCATGCCGAACCCACACCGACCCCGAGTCCGGTTCCCTCACCGCAGGTGACCTGGATTTCCCCCACCCAGCAGCCGTCGCCATCCACAGAGCCGTCCACCGGGGTGCATGAGTGCGGGTGGCTGGACGTCGGCTGCAAACTCAACCAGGCGATGAACGGCTGGTTCACCCACGTGGTGACCCATGCCATCAAGCCCGCCTTCGTCATGGTCGGCAGCGTCCTGCTCGCCGCCCCGCCGCCCTTGATGCTCGAGCGGGTGCGAGAACTGACCGGCCACGTGCGGCTGGTCGCGAACGCGCTTCTGGTGTTGATGGTGCTGGCCGGAGGCGTGATCGTCATGGCCTACGGCAGCGCCCAGACCTCCACCACGCCCGGCGAGGTCATCCCGCGTCTCGTGGTCGCGGTGATCACTTTGAACGCCTCGCTGACGATCTGCCAGTTCGCCATCGACCTGGTCAACTCCATGGTCACGGCGCTGCTCGGCGACGGAATCGACGGGCAGCGGGCCGGGAACCTGATCGCCGACAAGGTGGACAGCGCGATCAAAGACCTGGAAGGCACCGCGCTGTTCCTCGTGCTGCTGGCCGGGGTGGCAGTGCTGATGGGGATCCTGCTGGCCTTTATCGGCGTCATCCGCGTCACCCTGCTCCTGTTCCTGATCATCGCCGCGCCCTTGGCCCTGCTCTGCCATGCGCTCCCGCAGACCGAGGGCATCGCGAAACTGTGGTGGCGGTGCTTTTCCGGCCTGCTGGCCATTCAGATCCTGCAGGCCCTCGCGCTGATCCTGGCGTTCAAGCTGGTCCTCACCGACTCCGCCGACGCCTTCCCGCTCGCACCAGCGGATCCGGGCGTGGGCGATGCGCTCGAGGCGATCGTGCGGCCCACCGCGAGCCGGGCGCTGGATGTGCTCATCCTGATCGGCGTTCTGTTCGTTCTGATCAAGATTCCCGGCTGGGTGGCCCGGACGATCTGGCAGCAAGGCCAGCCCCACATGCTGAAACGCCTGATCAAAGCCGTGATCGTCTACAAGACGCTCGGCGCCGCCCGCACCCTCGGCAAGGCCGGACACCGAGCCACCCGGCGCAAAGCCGCCACCGCCGCCAGTCAACATCGCCGACGTCCACCTGGCAGCGGCCCCCGTGGACCTCGGCCCGGCCCCAACCGTCCCGGCCCATCCGCCACAGCCCCGGGAGCCTCGCCCATGCCCAGCAACGCACCCGCCTGGCAGCAACTCCAGCTACCCCTGGGCCTGCCGCCCACTGCTACCACCACTTCGGCATCTGCTCCCGGAACGTCGTCCGCTGCCGCGCGGCGCGCTCGAGTGGGCACGCAGCTCGCGTTGCCGTTCCCGGTCACCCGCGTCCCTCGCCCACCCGCACCACCACGTACATCCCCGGCATCGGGGCCATGGATCCGGCCCCGACCGCCATGGGTGCAGGACCGGCTTCCCGGAATGCCCACCCGCGCGCCCCGGCCCGGCCAGCTCCGCCTACGACTCGATCCGCCCCCGCGCCGTATCCCGCGAGCACAGCGACGAGGAGGAACCGCATGAAGCACGACCCAGAACCGCCGCCGCTGCGGGTCGCAGAAGAACGTCAACCGGCTCTTGTGCCACCGAGCGGCCAGCATCCGCAGCCGCATACCCCGCCACGCATGGAAGGGATGCGTGACCGCCAATGAGCCCTGCGAACGTTCCCTCGCATGAGCAGTTTGCTGTGACCATTCCCGCCGACATCAACCAGCCCGACAAGGTCGCCTACGGGCTCAGCATCCGCCAGCTCCTCATCATCGCCTTGACCGGCGGGATCGCCGCCGCCGTCTACTACCTGTTCCACCAGATCCTGCCGATCGTCATCCTGGCCGCGATCCTGCTCCCGCTCATCGCCCTCGGCATCGCCATCGCACTGGGACGACGAGACGGGCTGAGCCTGGACCGGTTCGCCCTGGCCGCCCTGCTCCACACCCGGGAGAACAAGAGGCTGGTCTCCGCGCCCGACGGGGTCGCCGACCCGCCCCGGTGGTGCCGCCTTCGGGGCAAGATGCCCGCGCCGATGCGGCTGCCGGTGAAGGCGATCCGTACCGACGGCGCGCTGGAGCTTACGGATGGAGGCGTGGCGGTTCTGGTGGAAACCGGCACCCTGTCGTTCCACCTACGCACCACAGGCGAGCAGGCCGCTCTCGTCGGGGCGTTCGGACGGTGGCTGAACTCGCTTGAATCTCCCGTTCAACTGCTGGCCCGCGCCCGGCCCGCGGACCTGTCCGACCTGGTCGAGGCGATCGAGCACCAGTCGCAGGTGTTGCCGCATGCCGCGCTGGCCCAGGCCGCACGCGAGCACGCCGGCTACCTGGCCGAGCTGAACACCTCGCGCGAGCTGCTCACCCGGCAGGTCCTCGTCGTGCTACGCGACCACCCCAGTGCGAGCCGAGGGCGGCGCTCGGTACGGCGCGACGCCTCGGCCGCGGTCGTCTTGCGCCGGGCCGCCGAAGCCGAACGCGCCCTCGCCGCGCTCGGCGTCACCACCCGCGTCCTGGCCGCTGACGAGGCCGCCCAGGCACTGGCCGAATGCCTCGACCCCGGCGGCCGTCACCCCGCCGGCCAGGCCCTCCCCGACGAACTCATCACGTCCTCGACCAGGAGCATCACGTGAAGCTACGCCGCCGCACCCGCGATCAGGAGCCGAGCACCCTCCCGCACCCGGCCGCCATCCAGGTCGGCGTCCGAACCGTCACCTTGCCCAACGCCGTGGCCGCGTCCTTCGCCGTGACCGGCTACCCGCGCGAAGTCGGCGCGGGCTGGCTCGAACCGCTGCTCACCTACCCCGGTCACCTGGATGTGTCCCTGCACATCGAGCCCATCCCGCAGCAGGTCGCCGCGATGCGGTTGCGTCGCCAGCTCGCCCGGCTGGAATCGGCCAGCCGCTCCGACGCCCAGCACGGCCGGCTCGCCGACTTCGGTGCAGAGGCCGCTGCCGATGACGCCACCGACCTGGCCGACAGCCTCGCCCGAGGTCACGGCCGCCTGTTCAAGGTCGGCCTGTATGCGACCGTTGCCGCGCCCTCGGAGCCGGAGCTGGCCGCCGAGGTGGAACGCGTCCGGGCGCTCGCCTCGTCGCTGCTCCTCGATGCGCAGCCCGCCACGTTCCGCGCGTTGCAGGGATGGACGACCGGCCTCCCGCTGGGCGTCGATTCCCTCGGCGCTACGCGCACCTTCGACACGACCGCGCTGGCGGCGGCCTTCCCGTTCACCTCGCCCGACCTCGCCACCGAAGTCGGGGAGACGAGCGTGTTGTATGGGCTGAGCGCGACCGGCTCCGGCGTCGTGTTGTGGAATCGCTACGCCCAGGACAACCACAACTCCGTCGTGCTGGCCCGCTCCGGCGCTGGCAAGAGCTTCTTCACCAAGCTGGAGACCTTGCGCCTGCTCTATCAGGGCGTTGAGGTCGCGGTCGTCGACCCCGAAGACGAGTACGCGCGCCTCGCGCGAGCCGTCGGCGGCACCTGCCTGCACCTCGGCGCGGCCGGGGTGCGGTGGAACCCGTTCGACCTGCCCGCCAGCCAAGGCCCGCGCGATGACGTGCTGTCGCGGCGGGCGATGTTCCTGCAAACGCTGCTCGCCACCATGCTCGGCGGCCGGCTCACCGCCCAGACCAGAGCCGTGCTGGACTCGGCGATCATCGCCACCTACCAAGCCGCCGGAATCACCCGAGACCAGGCCACGTGGACCCGGCCGACTCCGCTCCTCGCCGATCTGGTCAGCGCCCTTACCAGTATCGGAGGCGGGGAAGGGACAGGTTCGGCGGGGGCGGAGCTGGCCGTGCAGCTCGCCCCGTACGTGTCCGGCTCGTACCGCGAGCTGTTCGACGGCCCGACCACCACCCATCCAGCCGGGCATCTGACCGTCTTCTCGCTCCGGGATCTGCCCGAGGAGATGAAAGCGGTCGGCACCCTGCTCGCGCTGGATGCCATCTGGCGGCGAGTGGCCAACCCACGCGACCGCAAGAAACGCCTGGTCGTCGTCGACGAGGCCTGGCTGCTGATGAAGGAGCCCGAGGGCGCCCGGTTCCTGTTCCGGATGGCGAAAGCGGCCAGGAAGCACTGGGCCGGGCTCGCCGTCGTCACCCAGGATGCCGCGGACCTGCTCGGCACGGAGCTGGGGCACGCGATCGTCGCTAACGCCGCCAACCAGGTCCTCCTCCGGCAGGCACCGCAGGCCATCGGCGCGGTAGGCGACGCCTTCGACCTGACCGAGGGCGAACGGCAGTTTCTGCTCACCGCCGAACGAGGCGAGGCGCTCCTGGTCGCCGGCCCCGCCAGCCGAGCCGCCTTCCACATCATCGCCTCACCCCGCGAAGCAGATCTGATCACGACAGACCCGAAGCACCTGGCCGAACTCGACCAAGGCGATCAGCGCGCCGCGCAACCGGCCGGGGCCGCGTACCCGTTGGATCCGTCCGGCTTCACCGAGTTCAGCGATGACCACGACGACGAGGAAGGCGACCCGCTGTGAGGCTGACCGCCGCCGACCGCGATAGGCGGTGCCTTTTGTGCGGGATCGAAGAAGGCGACGTCCAAGACGCTCTCGACTTCCTGAGCGAGCTGCCAGCCCGTCTGCCCGAGTTCGCCCTCGCCCACGGGCCCAATCTCCTCGCCGCCCTGTCCCTCACCTGGGCGGTGGACCGCGCAGTACGCTACCTGCTCGGTTGGGCCCGTCACGCCGACATGATTCCCCAGGCCCGCCTGATCGAGATCTCCTCCCCGCCGCGCAGCGACCCTGAAGGTGCAGCGGTGCTGTGGCGCCAGCTCGTCGGCCTGCTCCGCCCCGCGTGGAAACGGCTTCTCGACGGCCAGCCGCACCTGGTGTGGGAGTATCACGGCAGCGACGCCGGGGTGCGTATCCAGCTGTGGGTGCCCGGCACCATCCCGCCCGCCATCGTCGACAAGGCCATCCAGGCCGCCTGGCCCGGCGCGACCACCACCACAATCCCTGCCAACCCGCCCCTACCCGCCGAAGCCGACGTCACGGGCGGGCGGCTCGTCCTGGCCGCGCCCGAGCACTTCCCGCTCACCACAGACCACGACCACGACCCGATCCGCTCGCTGCTGGAGGCAATGAGCGGACTGCGCGAGGGCGAGCACGCCGTCGTACAGATCCTGGCCCGGCCGACAACCGGCCGCCGCCTGCGCCACGCTTACCGAGCCGCCGCTCACCTGCGCGGCGGAGGCAGCCGAAACCACCTTGGCCGCGTCTTCGACGAGATGCTTCCGCTGCCCGACAGCCGCGACCGCCACCGCCCAGGCGAGCTCACCCGCGACTTCCCCGAACGCGCGCAACAGGTACGGGCGATCCTGGCCAAGGCCGGTCAGCCGCGTTACACGGTCGCCATCCGCTACGCCGTCTCCACCAGCCACAAACCCCTCCCGGCCAAGGAGGCAGCACACGCCCGCCCCGGTGAGGAAGCGGCTTCTTCTGACCTGACCCGAGGGTGGCTGCGAGGTCGAGCGCACACGCTGGCCGGCGTCTTCACCCTGTTCACAGGCAGCCACCAGTACCTGCGCCGAGCCCGCCTGTGGCGCCCCGCCCGCACGATCGGCTCGCGCCGCCTCGACAGCGGCTACCTGCTGTCCGTCGCCGAGCTGGCCGCGCTCGCCCACCTGCCGTGGGACATCGACGCCCCCGGCATCACCCGCGCCGGAGCGCGCCCCATCGCGCCGCCCCCGGCCGTCCCCCGCAACGCGGCGGGCGGTAGCGCCCGCGTCCTGGGGGACGCCGACAGCGGCCCACAGCGGCCCGTCGCCCTGCGCGTGCGGGACGGGCGGCACCACACCCACGTGCTCGGCGGCACCGGGGTCGGCAAATCGACCCTGCTGGCCAACCTCGTCCTGGCCGACGCCCACGCCGGACGCGGAGCGTTGGTCATCGACCCGAAGGGCGACTTGATCACCGACATTCTCAACCGGCTTCCGAAGCGCGCCGTCGGCAAGACGGTGGTGTTCGACCCGCAAGACCCGGCCCCGCCACCGTCGATCAACATCCTCGCCGGACACGACCCGGCCTTCGCCGTCGACTCCGTCGTCACCATCTTCCACCGCTGCTTCTCCACCGCCTGGGGACCACGGGTAGATGACCTGCTCCGCTCCACCTGCCTGACCTTGACCAGCGTCCTGGGTCGCAAGGCCACCCTGGCCGACGTGCCTCGGTTGCTGACCGACCAGGCGTTCCGCGCCCGGACCACAGGCGAGCTGCGCGATGAGCTGCTGGCCGGTTTCTGGCAGTCCTATGAAGCCCTCACCCCGGCCGGGCAGGCAACGGTGATCGGACCGGTGATGAACAAGCTCCGCGCGGTTCTGCTGCGGCCGTTCGTGCGGCAGGCGCTGGCCAGCCCCGACACCACTGTCCCCATCGGCCAGCTCCTCGACCGGGGAGGACTGGTCCTGGCCCGGCTCCCGAAGGGCATCTTGGGCGATGACGCGGCCCGGCTGTTCGGCTCCATCCTGCTCGCCCACACCTGGCAAGCCGCCACCCGCCGCTCCACCCTCGCCGAAGCCGACCGGCCCGATGCCTCGCTGGTCATCGATGAATGCCACAACTTCTTGAACCTGCCCGGCCACATCAACGACGTGCTCGCCGAGGCGCGCGGCTACCGGCTGTCCCTCGTGCTCGCTCACCAGCACCTCGACCAGTTGCCCTCAGATCTGCGGGAAGCCCTGTCGGCGGACGCGCGGAACAAGGTCTACTTCAACGCCTCGCCCAAAGACGCGAACGAGCTCAAGCACCACACGGCCCCGTTGATCAGCCCGCACGACCTCACCCACCTCGGCGCCTACCAAGCCGCCGCCCGCCTCATCGTCGACGGCCAGCAGACCTCCGCATTCACCCTGCGCACCCGGCCCCTGCCAATCGTGATCGAGGGCCGCGAAGCCGAGATCCGCCAGGCATCCCGCCAACGCTTCACCGGCCTGAGTGTGGCCCGCCGAGCAGGCCAGGTAGCCGTAAGACCGGCACACGGCGTATCCAGCCAGATCACTGCCGAAGCCGAATCGGGCGCGGCCTCAGACCCCGGCCGTTCCTGACCTGGCCAACGCCATCACCACACCCGTTCACGGAGGTTCACCATGTCCTGCACGCGCTGCGGCTGTTCCGGCTCCTGCCAGCCCGTCACCCGAAAGGCGGCGGCCCGCAAGCTGCCCCGCCTCACCATCCAGCCCATCCCCGCATCCCAGCCCCGCCTCGACCACGCCGCGCTACCCGCACTCGCCGCACGCCTGACCGAACGCGACTACCAGATCCTCGACCACCTGCACCGCCACCGGGTCCTGACCACCCACCAGGTGCAGCGCATGTTCTTCGGCATCGCGCAGGCCACCCGCAAACGCATGACCACCTTGTTCGAGCTCAACGCCGTCACCCGCTTTCGGCCCTGGGCCGGATACGGCGCAGGCTCGGCCCCCATCCACTGGGCGCTCGGCAAGGCCGGGGCCGCCGCCCTGGCCGCCCGCCACGCCATCACCGTCAAAGAACTCGGCTACGACCCCGAGATCCCCGTCGCCGTCTCCTCACGGCTCAACCACCAGATCGGCGTCAACGACTTCTTCTCCCACCTCCATCACGACGCCCGCTATCGCCCCGATGCCCACCTACGGGCATGGCAATCAGAGAAGGAGTGCACCAAGATCTGGGGCGACCTGGCCCGCCCGGACGCCTACGGCTGCTGGTCCGAGGGCGGCCGCCAGATCGACTTCTTCCTCGAACACGACACCGGCACCGAACCCCTCAAGCGCGTCGCCGACAAACTCCACGACTACCTCAACCTCGCCGAAGCCACCCGCATCATCACACCCGTACTGTTCTGGCTGCCCAGCGCGGCCCGCGAAACTCACCTCCGCAAGCTCCTCACCGCCACCGACCTCCCAGTCGCCACCGCCGTCCACACCACCCACAACGACGGTCCCGCCGGAGCCTGCTGGCTGCCCGCCCCGGCCGAGGCGGGACAGCAACGCATGCGGCTGGCTCACCTCGACACGGGCTGGCCTCACCTCACCCTCGGCCGCAACCCCGACCAGCCAACCACCACTACCGACGACGACGCGTTCCTGGACCGCATCTTCGGCGAGGAGGAGACGGGCAGGTGAAGGCCGCCGCGGCCGGCGCCGCCCTCCTGCTGCTCATCGTCTTGGCGTTCCTCGCAGCCGCCACCAGCATCCTGACCGGCTCCGGAACACCCGGCGGTGTCGCCTGCGCAACCGCATCCAGCGCGACGAGCAGTACGACGGCGGGCGAGCCGGTCGCGGCGGCCCCGGCAACGACCGGCGTAGCCGCCGCTACGGCCTTGGACGGCGAGCAGCAGGCCAACGCCGCGCTCATCGTCCAGATCGCGGTCGAGCGCGGCCTGCCCGCGCGGGCGGCGGTTGTCGCCGTCGCCACCGCCCTGCAGGAATCCAGGCTGCACAACCTGCGCTACGGCCACCTCGACAGCCTCGGGCTGTTTCAGCAACGCCCCTCCCAAGGCTGGGGAACCACGGAGCAGATCCTCGACCCACGCCATGCCACCGGCACCTTCTACGACCGGCTGGTCAAGGTGCCGCGCTGGGAGCAGCTCCCGCTCACCCGCGCCGCGCAAGCCATTCAACGATCCGGCTTTCCCGACGCCTACGCCCAGTGGGAGCCGCTCGCCCAACGCGTCGTCGACGCCTTGGCCGGAACCTGCGTCACCCTGATTCCCGGCGAGCAGATCGCCGCCGTCATCGCCTACGCCCACGCTCAACTCGGCAAACCGTACCTGTGGGGCGCCGAAGGGCCTTCTTCCTTTGACTGTTCCGGCCTGACCATGCGCGCCTACCAAGCCGCCGGAATCACCATCCCGCGCGTGGCCGCCGACCAATGGCGGTGGGGGCCGCCCGTCCCGAACGGGCAAGAACAGCCCGGCGACCTCGCCTTCTTCCGCATGCAACCCGACGGCCCCGGACACGTCGGCCTCGTCATCGGAGGCGGCCAGATGATCCACGCGCCCAACCGCCGGACCGTCGTCAAAATCGACGGCTACCAGCGCGGGGATCTGATCAGTTTCACGCGTCCGGCCGCTCACGCGCCCACCGGTCGACCCAACTCACGTTGACCACACCACCCACCGCCCTGACGCGGGCACAGCACCGGACGGCACCCGGGGGACTTGAACCGTTCGCTTAGCTCCTAAGCAGTTCTGATGCTCCAAGGCTGGACCTGTGGTTAGGGCGATGCCACCCCACACAGCCAGTGGCAGCGCGACGGCTAGGGCTCAGTGATGACAGCACCGAACCCCGGCCTTGACCCAGCAACCTGATCAGAGCGGGAGCCAGGCCATGCGCCACCCTTCTTCACCCACCGTTGCAAAGGAAGCGGCGTCTGACGAAGCAGCGCCGCTCAAGCGCGCCCGGCACTTCTTCTCCGCCCTGTTCCACGCTCAACGTGCACCGAGCGTCCCAGCCACCACAAGCCCCTTCAACGCTGGTGCAGGTCGAATCGGGGACATGGTGATCCTGGGCTTGGCGGTAGTCGTTCTTCTGGCCGTCGCGGGAACCGCAGCCTACGTCTCGTACCACCACTTCTACGCCTTGGCCATCGCCCTCGGAGAGCGGCACGACATGGCCATCCTCTACCCGGCGATGTCCGACGGCGTGATCGTCATGGCCTCGCTGGTGATGGCCTATTGCTCGCGCCGCCGTCTACATGTGCCAGTCCTGGCCTGGGTCGCACTCGCCCTGGGAGGCGCCGTGACCCTGGCCGCGAACGTCGCCCACGGCTGGGCAGGTGGACTCGGATCACGCCTGGTCAGCGCCCTCGCACCACTCGCCTTCGTGGGCGCGTACGAACTGCTGATGTGGATCGTCCGTAACACCCGCCAACCGACCGACCAGCCCCATACCGAGGAGCACATGTGCCAGCCCGCCAAGACCCGCGTCGAGGTGGAACGGCTGATGCCGATGCTGCCCACCGACCGGTATGAGGCGGCTCGGCTCAGCTACATCGCCAGTCTCGCGGAGGGCAAGCAGCGTCTCGGCCGACGCCCGCTGATGAGCCGGTGGGGACTGGAACAGCGTGAGGCCGAGGAGATCATCGCCGAGGTGGAACGAGAGCGATCCCGGACAGTCCACACGGAAGAAGTGGATCCGACCATCATGCCGCTTGCCAACGACCAGCGCTCCATCAGCGCGAGCGAAAAAGAGGCGAGGGCGTGACCGCAGCAGAGGAGGTACAGGACCATGTGGCGGCCCTGCATATCTCTCGGACACCCGAGAACGCCTCCACACTCGCACCGGAGAAGCCCATGTCCTTGAGATCCCAGTGCAGCGGAAAATGGGGCTAGCGCAGCCCGGCACGCCACCTGCGCGCACTATCCCAGAGGTGAGCTGCTCGTTCCTTGCCGAAACTGATAGTTACTCAGAGCGACTTTGCCGATACTGTTCGGAAGATCTCCAGCTGAACCAGGTGAAGGAGACGCCCCATGTGCGCCGCGCGGTTCGCCCCATCCCAGCTTGTGGTCAGTCTTTCCTATGACCTCAACAACCCGATGAAGATCCGAGCCAAGCACAAGGTCGCCGGCATGCTCCTGCTCGACCGCGACTACGCCAATCGCCTCGATCGAGGCTGGAACGTCCCCGGCGCCTACATCCTTCTCGACCGGCCCGACAGCAAGGGCCGGTGGGGAGCCTACGTCGGCAAAGCCACCAACCCCGGCCTCCGTCAGCGCGTCCTCCAGCAGCTCAAAGACCGCGACCACTGGTACCGGGCCCTGCTCATCCGCTACGAATCCAACGACGACGAAACGCTCAACAGCAGCGAGGCCGGATGGCTGGAAGGCCGTCTCTACGACCACCTCGCCAACGCCGGGCAGGTCGACCTGCACAACCGCAACCGGCCCCAAGACCCCACCCTGACCGACGACGACGAAACCAGCCTCATCGACTACCTCATCCCCATCGAATCCGTACTCCGCCTCATCGGCCACACCCTCCACCCTCGAAACCCCAACGCCCCAGACGGCGGCGGACCCCTCGTCAAAATGATCAAGCCTGAGCCTGCGCCGGAGGAGCCCAAACCCTACGTGAGCGTCTTCGGGTACGGTCCCAACCCGTACCTCCTTCAGAACCCAACCATTGAAGAGGCGTTGGAAAGGTTCGCCCTGCTTTCGGCGGGGAAATACCGCCGCACGGAGCCAGAGGCACCAAACACCTCAACGTGACCCGGTGGTGCAGGAGGTATGCCCCGGCCAGCACACTGAACTTGTGCTGGGCGGGGCATACTTCCTACGTCACCGGATCAGGCGTTACCGCAGATAGCCGTCTCCTTTCTCCCCGCCGTGCATCCGGCAGGCGAGTTCCTCCTCGGCCGTGAGCACCACGGCCAGCAGTTCCGGAATCCCGGCGTTCAGCGCTTTGTACAGGCGGTGCCAGCCGTCGATGATCAGCATGCCGCCGTTCGGGACGGTGGCCACGATCAGCGGCTCGGACAGATCCACCTGGGCGGCGTGCTCGCGGTTGATGGCGACCAGTTGGAGCATGCCCGCCCACTCCCCGGGCTCGATCCGCCCCTCTGGTGTGCGGTCGCGGGTGAGCTTCTTGGCGGTGGTGATGTCCCATCGCCAGGCCATCATCTGGAAGAACTCCAACCGCGAGCTGTCCGTGCGGCCCGGGGCGGGCCTGCTCCTGGCCACTGACTCGGGCGTGCTGGAGGGGCTATCGGTGGAGGTGCTGTTGCTCATGCCTTCGCCTCCCGCCCGGCTGAGCTGCTGGTTGCCTGCTCCGCGGAGGAGGCCGGCACGAGTGTCTTCACCTGTGTCAGGAAGTCTCGAGCAGCGTCCTGGCGGATGAGGGCCAAGGCCCGGTCGAGATGGGCCAGGGCGAGTTGGTACTCGCAGCGCAGGCCGAGGACGCGCACGGACAGGGCGGCTTCCAGCGCGATGGCGTCGCCGTCCAGGTAGGGGCTGATCCAGGAGACGAACCTGGCGACCGTGTGCTCCGGGGTCAGGCCCCGGAGCAGACGGTCGCCTCGGGCGTGCCGGATCTGCCGGTCGATGAGCAGCCACCAACCGGCGAGCGTCTGCGTGTGCAGGATGTCGTAGAGGACCTCGGCGCTCAGCCGCTCGCCCCGGCCCAGCCGCCGCGCGATGCCTTCGGCGTTGCTCTGCCGCAGCTGGCGGGCCTGCTCGATCGCCTCCTCCACCGATAGCGCCTCGCCCGGAGCGTGGCCGGAGGTGGGGGCGGTGCCGGGTGCGGGTCTTGGGGCGTCGGAGTGCTGCGAGGGTTTCCCCATGGGGCTTTCCTTTCGTTGGGTGATGACGTCAGCGCCGGAAGCGCTGACACGGTCGGCCGGTCGTTCACCGCGCGTCCGCCGTCGTCGGAGGCAGCGCCGTACGCGCGACCGGGTTTGGGGGCGAGTTGGCGGGGCGGTGG
>NZ_JABCPZ010000202.1 GCF_013283785.1 Nonomuraea antri | reverse complement strand
CGGCAGGGTTGTACCGCCCCCCAGGCAGGCCCCACCGCGGGCTCGTGGAGCCCGACTTTCTGTCGCCGAACACGTCACGCCTCCCGTCCTGCTCGACGACTGATCGTAGAGCGGCCCCGGGTACGGCCAAGGCAAAGTCAGGAAGATTCCTGTCCCGGACCATCGCCCCGACCTGGGCAAACAGGAAGAACCGCCATGACCGGCCGCCCCGTGACGAGCTCTCCCCCGGCCACGAAGCCCTCGGGCCGCCCGGTCAGCCGTTCGGTGAGCAGCTTCCGCCACGGCGCGACGTCACCGGCCCGGTCGTTCAGCTCGTCCGGGTCGGTCTGGAGGTCGAAGAGCTGTTCGCGGCCGTCGCCGCTGCGCCAGACGTACTTCCAGCGGCCGTCGGTGAGCCAGTGGACGCTGCCCGGCGTGTCCAGCACGTGCTCCACGTGCTCGCCGTGCAGCAGCTCGCGGCGCGGCCCGCCGAGCACGTCGCGGCCTTCCACGCTCTCGGGCACCGGCAGCCCGGCCGCGGTGAGCAGGGTCGGCATGATGTCGCGCAGCTCGACCACCCGGTCGTCCACGCCGGGTTCGACGCCCGGCCCGCTCAGCACGAACGGGATCCGCGCCGACCCCTCGTACGGCAGCGACTTGCGGAACAGGTGATGGTCGCCCATCAGCTCGCCGTGGTCGGAGGCGAACAACACGATCGTCTCGCGGGCCCGCGATTCGAGCAGCACCTCGAAGATCCGGTTGACCTGCTGGTCGATGTGCGACATGTGTCCGTAGTAACCGGCTCTGGCCCGGTGCAGCCGGTGCTCGGGCAGCTCCAGGTAGGGGGAGGTGGGGTCGTGCGGGTCGCCGGATTCGCGCCACATGTCACGGGTCCACGCGCCCACCGGGGGCGGTGGCATCTCGCGTGCGAGGTACTGCTCGAACGCCCACGCGGGCGGATCGTACGGCGGATGCGGCCGATGATAGGACGCGAACAGGAAGAACGGCCGGTCACGGTCGTGGGTGCGGAGGAATTCGACGGCCCGCTGGGTGACCCAGTTCGTCGGATGCTGCCACTCCGGCTTGTCCCACGGGCGGGCGACGGTCGAGTTGCAGTCGACGCCGTGCTCGGCGTAGTCGGCGTCCGCGCGCCCGCTCACCTCGCGCAGCCAGGGGACGTAGTCGTCCACCTCGGCCAGGTCGCCGGCATGGCCGCGGGCGAAGTGCAGATAGCCGTCGTGCAGCTCGACGCTCTCGAAGCCGAGCGGGTGCCGCTCGGGGTAGACGTGCATCTTGCCGATGGCGTGCGTGCGGTAGCCGTGCCTGGTGAACTCGCCGGCCAGGGTGGTCTCGTAGTCCCACGGCACGCCGTCGCGGTAGCCGACCCGGCCGTGGGTCTGCGCGCGCTGCCCGGTCATCAGCGAGGCCCGGGCCGGAACGCAGGTGGGGTTGGCCGAGTAGGCGCGGGTGAAGCGCCTGGCCCCGGCCGCCCACCGGTCGATGAACGGCGTCTCGACCACGGGATGCCCCTCGATCGACAGGCAGTCGCCGCGCCACTGGTCGGTGAAGAGCACCAAGATGTTCGGCATTGCCACGATGGACGGGACCCCACTTCGTCGATTTCGGTTGATTGTTCATGGTTCGACGACGCCGGGTCAACGGCCTGGCAGCGGGGTTCAGGCGACCGTCACCGTGATCGTGTGCCAGCCGCTCGCGCCGTCCGGAGTCGGCCGGGTCCTGCGCTCGGTCTGGGTGCGTCCCGCCGCGTCGGTGGCCCGCACCTCGACGGTGTGCTCGCCGGGCGTGGCGTCCCAGTCGAAGGCCCACTGCCGCCAGGTGTCGGGGCCGGGCACCTGGGCCAGCCGCGCCTGACGCCATTCGCCCCGGTCGATCCGCACCTCGACCGCGTCGACGCCGGTGTGCTGAGCCCAGGCGACACCGGCGATCGCGGTGCGTCCAGGCTTGATCGTGTCGCCCGCCCTGGGCAGGTCGATGCGCGACTGGGTCTTGATCGGGGCCTGGGCCGCCCAGCCGCGTGGCGTCCAGTACGCCTCGTCCCTGTCAAACCTGGTCACCTTGACGTCCACCACCCACTTGGTGGCCGACACGTACCCGTACAGACCGGGCACCACCTGCCGTACCGGGAAGCCGTGTTCGACGGGCAGCGCCTCGCCGTTCATGGCGATCGCGAACAGCGCGTCGCGGCCGTCCATGACCACGTCCAGCGGGGTGCCGCAGGTGAAGCCGTCGGACGAGGTGGACAGCAGCATGTCCGCGTCCGCGCGCACCCCGGACCGGCGCAGCATCTCGGCCATGCGGACGCCGAGCCAGCGCGCGTTGCCCACGAGCGGGCCGCCTACCTCGTTGGAGACGCAGGTGAGCGTGATGTCCGCCTCCGTCAGCGGCATCTTGAGCAGTTCGGCGTACGTCACCTCGATCGGCCGGTCCACCATCCCGTGGATGCGCAACTTCCAGGCGGCCGGGTCCACCTGGGGCACGACGAGCGCGGTGTGGACCCGGTAGAAGGCCTCGTTGCTCGTCACGAACGGGGTCAGGCCCTTGATGCCGAGGTCCGCGCCCGCGGGCAGCGGCTTGGCGGGGAACCGCGGCGCGGGCAGCGCGACGCGGGTCCTGGCCGCGTCTACCGTCCGCCGGCCGCCGATCTCCCGTCCGATCAGCGCCGACGCCCCCGCCACCACGACGCTGCCGGTCACCCCGGTCAGCAGCCTGCGCCGATCGAAGACGGCCGGCGCGCCACCCGGCCACATCACCGCCGGACGCTCCGCCGAGTGCTCCACCAGAGGTCCCGTCGAGTCGGCAGGACGGGTGCTCCTGCGGGTCAGCCAGGTCAGCGCCCCCGCCCCCGCCGCCACGCCCACCAGGGTCGGCAGCACGTCCGTGAGCCGGGCGTCGGGCCTGGTGAGCACGGCCAGGATCCCGATCGCCCCGAACAGCCCCAGCCCGGCCAGCCCCCACGCGAGCCGGCGCCCGGCCTGGACGCCGATGAACGCGGCGAACCCGGCCAGCACCACGAGCACGCCGGCCACCAGGACGGCCCTGTCGCTCTCGCCGAGCGTGCTGATCGCCCAGTCCTTGATCGGGGCGGGCGTCACGTCGACCGTCGCGTCGCCCACGGCCAGCACGGGAAACGCCTCAAGTCGCACGAAACCGGACACCAACAGCGCCGTTCCGAGCGCCACCCCCGCGGCCACCAGCCCGGTCACCGCTCCCGCCCACACGGGCACCACGTAGTTCCTCTGCACGTGACGACGCTACGCCGCCACTGCCGCGCGGGTTCTTACACGGTGGTTACGAGCCGCGCGCGTTCTCACGCCGTGGTCACGAGCCGCGCGGGTTCTTACGCGGTGGTTACGAGCCGAGCAGCTCGCGCACGATCGGCGCCAGCGCGCGGAAGGCGCGGCCGCGGTGGCTGATCGCGTCTTTCTCCTCCGGCGACAGCTCGGCCGTGGTGCGGGTGTCGCCGTCGGGGACCAGGATCGGGTCGTAGCCGAAGCCGTTCGTGCCGCGCGGCGTGGTGATGATGCGCCCGGGCAGCGTGCCCTCGGCCACCCGCCACTCCCCCGACGGCAGCGCCAGCGCGGCGCAGCACGCGAAGTGGGCGCCCAGTTTGTCTTCGGGCACGTCGCCGACCTGAGCGAGCAGCAGGTCGAGGTTGGCCCGGTCGTCGCCGTGCCGCCCCGACCAGCGGGCGGAGAAGACGCCCGGCATGCCGTTCAGCACGTCGACGCAGAGCCCGGAGTCGTCGGCGACGGCGGGCAGCCCGGACCCCTGCGCCACGGCGTGCGCCTTGAGCAGGGCGTTCTCCTCGAACGTGGTGCCCGTCTCGGCGACCTCGCCGATCGAGGGGAACTCTTCGAGCCCGACGATGTCGAAGCCGGACAGGATGCGGCGCAGTTCGGCGATCTTGCCGGCGTTGCGCGTGGCCAGCACGATCTTCATGCGGACAGCGCCTCCCGCTGGATCAGCGTGAGCTCGGCGCAGCCGGCCGTGGCCAGGTCGAGCAGCTGGTTGTGCATGTCACGGTCGAACGGCTCGCGCTCGGCGGTGCTCTGCGTCTCGACGAACAGGCCCTCGCCTGTCATGACCACGTTCATGTCGGTGTCGGCGGCCACGTCTTCGGTGTAGCACAGGTCGAGCATCGGCACGCCGTTCACCACGCCGACGGAGACGGCCGCGACGGACCTGATCAGCGGGTCGCGCGCGCACATCTTGCGGGCGCGCATCCACGCGACCGCGTCGGCCAGCGCCACGTAGGCGCCCGTGATCGCGGCGGTCCGCGTTCCGCCGTCGGCCTGCAACACATCGCAGTCAAGCAGAATGGAGTTTTCCCCCAACGCCTTGTAATCGACGCACTGCCGAAGGGAACGGCCGATCAACCGGGAAATCTCGTGCGTCCGCCCGCCGATTTTGCCGCGGACCGATTCACGATCGTTACGCGTATTGGTCGCCCTGGGCAGCATCGCGTATTCAGCCGTAACCCAGCCCTCGCCGCTGCCCCGCCGCCATCGCGGCACGCTGTCCTGGACGGTCGCCGCGCACAGCACCTTCGTCCCGCCGAATTCGACCAGCACCGAGCCTTCGGCGTGCGCCAGCCATTGCCGGGTGATGGTAATGGGGCGGAGCTGGTCGGGCGTTCGGTCATCCTGTCGGGACATACAGATCACCCTATCTCCGCGCCACAACGCTCTTGACCAAATGTGTCCGACACATGGATCCTTACGCAATGACAACGGGGGTGTTGCGAAACCCTGACTTCCGGCGGCTCCTCAGTTCGCATGTCGCGAACGAACTCGGAGCCAACATTTCACGCGTGACCCTGCCGCTGATCGCCGTGCTAGTCCTGCACGCGGGCCCGGCGGAACTGGGTCTCATGGCCGCTCTGCAGACCACGGCGTTCCTCCTGGTCGGCCTGCCCGCGGGGGTGTGGGTCGACCGGATGCGCAAGCGCCGGGTCATGATGGCCACCGATCTGGCCCGGTGCCTGCTCCTGGCCAGCATCCCCCTCGCCTGGCAGTTCGGCCTGTTGTCGATCACGATGATGTACGTGGTCGCGCTGCTGGTCGGGGTGGCCCAGGTCTTCAACGACGTCGCGGATCAGACGTACCTGCCGAATCTGGTGAGCACGGATCTGCTGAGCGACGGCAACGCCAAACTGGAGGTGGTGCGTTCCGGCGGGTTCATGACGGGCCCGGGGATCGGCGGCGCACTGGTGCAACTGGTGGGGGCGGCGAACGCGATCCTGGCCCCGGCGCTCGGCGCGCTCGCCTCGGTGCTGCTGCTGGGCAGCATCAAGGTGCCCGACAGGCAGCCCGACCCGGCCAAGCGCACGCCGCTGCTGCGCGGTATCAAGGAGGGCTTCGCCTACGCCTGGCGCGACCGGCTGATGCGCGCGTTCCTGCTGTCGTCGGGCGGGGCGAACCTGGCCGTCGCCGGCGTGCTCGCCTTGTCGGTGCTGTTCCTGGCGGAAGTGGTCAAGCTGCCGCCCGGCACGATCGGCGTGCTGCTCATGTCGGGCGGCATCGGCGGGATTCTCGGCGGCGTCACCGGCGCCTGGCTGACCAGGAGGTTCGGCACGGCCCGGGCGACCTGGGTGGCGGTGACCGTGTCGTCGCCCTTCGCGCTGCTGCTGCCGATGACCCAGGCCGACTGGCGGATGGTGTGCTTCGCGATCACGTCCATCGCGCTGTCGTGGGGCGCGGTGATGTCCAACATCGGACAGAGCACCTACCGGCAGAGCAGCGTGCCGGAGCACATGCTCGGCCGCGTCAACGCCACGGTGCGGTTCGTGTCGTGGGGGACGATGCCGCTGGGCGCCCTGATGTCCGGCCTGCTGGCGCAGCAGATCGGGGTGCGGGAGGCGCTGTGGGTGTTCCTGTCGTTCCGGGTGCTGGCGTTCCTGCCGCTGGTGTTCTCGCCGCTGCCGCGCATGCGCGACTTCTTCCCGGCCCAGGCGAGTTCGTAGCGCGATGCGGCCTCGGCTCGTGGTGCGGGGTCCCGCTCAGACCAGGCTCGTAGTGCGGGGTCCCGCTCAGGCCAGGTGATAGACGTCGCCGCTGCGGGCCAGGGCGATCGGGCCGGCGTAGCCGCCTCTGGAGGCGTCGTCCAGGATGGCGTCCTGGTCGTTCCAGGGCACCAGGTGGGTGAGCACCAGGCGGCCCGCGTCGGCCTGAGCGGCGTGCTCGGCGGCCTGCCGGCCGTTGAGGTGCAGGTCGGCGGGCTGGCCCGGCCGGTCGAGGAAGGACGCCTCGCACAGCAGCAGGTCGGCGCCGGTGGCGAGCTTGACCAGTTCGTCGGACTCTCCGGTGTCACCGGAGTAGGCCAAGCTGCCGGCGCCGTCGCTCACGCGGAAGCCGTACGCCTCGACCGGGTGGTTGACCAGGCCGGCGGTCACGGTGAACGGGCCGACCTCGAAGGTGCCCGGCGCGAGCGGGACGAAGTCGAAGGCGGTCTCCAGCCCCGGCTCCTCCGGCATGCCGTAGGCGGCGGCCAGCCGGCTCGGCGCGGCGGCCGGGGCGTGGACCGGGATCCGCGGGTAGGGCGCGTCGGGGCCGTAGGTGCGGGCCACGTGGTAGCCGCAGATGTCGAGACAGTGGTCGGCGTGCAGGTGCGTGATGCAGATCGCGTCGACGTCGTACAGGCCGATGTGGCGCTGGAGCGCGCCGAGCGCGCCGTTGCCGAGGTCGAGCAGCAGGCTGAAGCCGTCGGACTCGACCAGGTAGCAGGAGGCGGGGCTGTCGGGACCGGGGTAACTGCCAGAGCATCCGACGACGGTTACCTTCATGTGGGCTCCTTACTCATGGCGACGCCCGCGGACGCGACCGAGCGGCCATTGATCGTGGTACCCCCCATGGGCGCGACTTCGACCGCGTCGATCTCCGGGCCCAGGAAACGCCGCCCGAGCCGGGCGAAGAGCAGGGAGTCGCCGGTGGCGCGGAAGCGGTGCCGGGGGGTGGCCTCGCCGCCGGCCGCCAGGTCGCGGTCGTGCAGGATCCGGTAGACGTCCTTGGCGGTCTCGTCGGCGCTGGAGACCAGGGTGACCCCGTCGCCGACGACGTAGGAGATCGCGCCGGTGAGCAGCGGGTAGTGCGTGCAGCCGAGGATGAGCGTGTCGCAGCCGGCGTCCCTGATGGGCTCCAGGTATCCGGCGACGACCTCGATGAGCTCGTCGCTCATCGTCTCTCCCCGTTCGACGTACTCCACCAGGCGTGGGGCGGCCACGCCGGTGAGCTGCACGTCGGGTGCCGCGGTGAAGGCGTCGTGGTAGGCCATCGACTCGATGGTGGCGCTGGTGGCGATCACGCCGACCCGGCCGTTGCGCGTGGCGCGGACGGCGCGCCTGGTGGCCGGCTGGATCACCTCCACGACCGGTACGTCGTAACGCTCGCGGGCGTCACGCAGCACCGCGGAGCTGGCGCTGTTGCAGGCGATCACGAGCATCTTCACGCCGTCGTCGACCAGGTGGTCCATCACTTGCAGCGCGTACGCCCGCAGCTCGGCGATGCGTTTGGGCCCGTACGGCTGGTTGGCCGTGTCGGCCACGTAGGTGATGGACTCGTGGGGCAACTGGTCGATGATCGCGCGGGCGACGGTCAGGCCGCCCACTCCGCTGTCGAAGATCCCAATACTCGTGTCCGGCACGTTCTAGAGGGTAGGCGACCTGCGCGATCAACACTGCGTAAGAATGCTCACAGCGGCCACCCGCGGCGTGTCATGGCTCACAGCAGGCGCTCAGCCTCTCCCCACCCGGGCGAGCTGGCAGGAGTGCGCGACGAGCCGGCCGGCCGAGTCCCAGACCTCGACCCGCTCGTCGAACCAGCCGTCGGAGATCAGCCGGCCGTCGCCGACGAGCGTGAGCCAGCCGGGGGCGGGCAGGGCGCGCAGGTGCCAGGTGAGGTCCACGGTGGGGGCCCAGCCGCGGGCGCCGGCGGAGAACACCACGGGCGGCAGCGCGTCGACGGCCAGGGCGAGCACGTACGGGTCGGGGTCCTGCGGCTCGGCCATCCTGAAGTACGCGCGTGACTCCGGCCGGCCGGTGGGCTCGCCCTTGAGCCAGCCGATGGTGGGCGGGTCGAACAGCAGGTCCATCTGGGCGTTGAGGGTCATGCCCGACTCCGGCTTGGGGTCGGGCAGCTTGACGCACTCCGCCGGCGCGGGCATGAGCGCGGGCGCGGCGTCGGTGTAGACCGGCTCGACGTCGTTCAGCGTGGCGGTGGTGATCATGCTCTCGATCTGGGCGACGCCGTCCTGGATGAGCGTGGCCCTGGCGAACGCGGCGGTCCTGCCCGACTTGAGCTGCTCCACCTTGACCCGCGCCGGCCCGGCCACGGGCGACTTGAGAAACTGCGCGGTGGTGCTCACCGGGTGCTCGAACGGCGAGGCGTCCACGGCCGCGCGCAGGATCACGGCCATCAGGTAGCCGCCGTTGAGCGGCCCGCCGATCGCGTAGCCGGGGTCGAGACACACGTCGTAGGTGGTCTCGTCCACTCTGATCGCCTGCGTGGCCTCGTCGAACTTGGTCATCAGCCCGTCCCTCAAGTCCGGAACTATATTCTAGTGCCCCATACTGTACGCCATCCCCCATCAGCGCGCCTACCTGCGGAAACGCCTACCGATTGAGAAAGTTCGATCATGGCTAGTTTCAGCGAACTCATCGGCCAATGCGTGTGGGACACCAATGGCGTGTGGGTGGGATATGTGGTGGACGTCCGAGTGGTGAAACACAAAGGCGAACTGCAGCAGAGCAACACCGTTTACGGGCTGGTGGTCTCGGCCAGGCGCGGGCCGTTGCTGCTCGGGCTGACCCGCGACCGTGAAGATCGCTTCGCCTGGATCTCGCAGCTCCTGGGCCGGCTGGTGTACGCCGGGTGCACGTTCGTCCCGTGGTCGGCGGTGGCCGATTACGGCGACGGAGAAGTGCATCTGCACGCCGTGCGAAAGGAGCTCAGCCGGGTCTGACACCCACTTCAGCACATTGCAAGCGGGCGTATAGGATCATCGGCTACCTTCTTTGTGGTCATAAGTCCACATTGTGAGTTGAGTGATGTCTGCCAATAATCCCCCCGGCCAGGATCCCGACCGGACCGCGGTGTATCGCCCGGAGAACCCGCCGACGATGCCCAACGCCGGCGGCCAGCCGTACCCGCCACAGCAGCCTTACCAGCAGCCGGCCTACGGCCAGCAGCCCCAGTACGGCCAGCAGCCGCAGTATGGCCAGCCCTCGCATGAGCAGCAGGCGTCCTACGGCCAGCAAGCGTCGTACAACCCCCAATCCCCGCAGGGTCAGCAGCCCTACGGCGGCGGCCAGTACGGCCAGCAGCCGCAGAGCCAGCCAGGTTGGCAGCAGCAGCAGCAGGGCCAGTACGCCCCGCAGGACCAGTACGGCCAGCAGGCCCAGTACGGTCAGCAGCCGCAGTACGGCCAGCAGCAGCCCCAGCAGGGCCAGTACGCCCAGCAGGGCTGGCAGCAGGACCAGTACGCACAGCAGGGTTGGCAGCACCAGGGCCCCGAGGGCTTCGGCCCCACGGACCCGCCGAAGAAGGGCCGCAAGAGCTGGATCATCGCCATCGCGGGCGCGCTCGCCGTGCTCGTGCTCGGCGGCGGCGTCTGGGCGGCGGTCGGCACGCTGAGCGGCGGCGGCACCCAGCCGCACGAGGTCCTGCCCGCCGCTTCCATCGCCTACATGCGCTTCGACCTGGACCCGGCGGCCAACCAGAAGCTGGCGCTGTTCCAGATCGGCAGGAAGTTCAGCGTCACCAAGGACGCCTTCACCGGCGAGGACCCGCGCAAGGCCCTGTTCGACGCCATCAAGGGCACGAACGACCAGGACTTCGGGAAGATCGACTTCGCCAAGGACGTCGACCCGTGGCTGGGCAGCAGGATCGGCGTGGGCGTGGTGCCTTCCGGCGGCAAGGAGCCGGACTTCGCGGTGGCCGTCCAGGTCAAGGACCAGGAGCAGGCCAAGGCCGGCATCGCCAAGCTGATGGGCAAGGACAAGTACGGCCTGGCCTTCCGCGACGACTACGCGCTGCTCACCGCCACCCAGGAGCTGGCCACCAAGTACTCGCAGGAGAGCGGCAGCCTGGCCGACAACGCCGACTTCGGCGACGACATGAGCGCGCTCGGCGAGCAGGGCGTGATGTCGTTCTGGATGCACGTCGGCAAGTTCAGCGAGCTGGTCGAGCTGCCCGCCGAGCAGAAGGCGGCGCTGGCCAACGCCAAGAACGCCCGCTTCACCGGCGCGCTCCGCTTCGACAGCGCCTACGCCGAGCTGGCCGGCATCGTCCGCGGCGCGGAGAGCATGGTCGAGGGCGACCTGGCCAAGGCCGACCTGAGCACGCTGCCCGCCAGCACCGCGGGCGCCCTGTCGATCTCCGGCCTGGACCAGGCGCTGACCAAGCAGTGGGACCAGATCGTGAAGTCGGCGAGCGCGACGGGCGGCGCCGAGATCACCACGTTCATCGAGCAGGCCAAGACCCTCTACGGGCTCGACCTGCCGGGCGACCTGGCCACGTTCTTCGGCAAGAACCTCACGTTCGCCATCGACAGCCAGGGCCTGGACAACAACCAGTTCAAGGCCGGGGTGCGCCTGGCCACCGACCCGGCCAAGGCGCAGGCCGTCTACGACAAGGTCCAGCAGGCCATCACGGCTCAGGGCCAGGCGGCGCCGCAGCTGGCGAAGGTGGCCGGTGACGGCGTGCTGACGCTGGCCACCACCGACGAGTACGCCAAGGCGCTGGCCGGTGAGGGCACGCTGGGCGACTCGGAGACGTTCAAGACCGCCATCCCGAACGCGGCCGACGCCAACTTCGCGATGTTCGTGGACCTGGACAAGGTCGAGAAGCTCTACCTGGCCGGGCTGGAGGGCGACTCGAAGGCCAACGCGCAGGTGCTGCGGGCCGTCGGGTTCAGCGGCAGCGCCAACGGCTCCGAGTCCAACTTCTCGCTGCGGGTGCTGTTCAACTGACCCGTTCGTACGAACGAAACGGGCGGCCGGCTGTTCAGCCGGCCGCCCGTTTCACGTACTGATCGGGGATCAGGCCCAGAGCTGGCCTTCCAGGCGCTCTTCCGCCTCTTCGAGCGTGCCCTCGTAGGCGCCGGTCGACAGGTACTTCCAGCCGCCGTCGGCCACCACGAACACGATGTCGGCCCGCTCGCCCGCCTTGACGGCCTTGCGTGCCATGCCCAGCGCGGCGTGCAGCGCGGCGCCGGTGGAGACGCCGGCGAAGATCCCCTCCGCCGCCAGCAGCTCCCTGGTGCGCCGCAGCGCGTCGGCGGAACCGACGGAGAAGCGGGTGGTCAGGACGCTCTCGTCGTACAGCTCGGGGATGAATCCCTCATCGACGTTGCGCAGCCCGTAGACCAGCTCGCCGTAACGCGGCTCGGCGGCCACGATCTGCACCTCGGGCAGGCGCTCGCGCAGGAAGCGGCCCACGCCCATGAGAGTGCCCGTGGTGCCGAGGCCGGCCACGAAGTGTGTCACGGTCGGCAGGTCGGCCAGGATCTCCGGGCCGGTGGTCTCGTAGTGCGAGCGCCAGTTGGCCGGGTTCCCGTACTGGTAGAGCATCACCCAGCTGGGGTTCTGCGCGGCCAGCTCCTTGGCGACGCGCACGGCCTCGTTCGAGCCGCCCGCGGCGGGCGAGGAGATGATCTCCGCGCCCCACATGCGCAGCAGCTGACGCCGTTCCTCGGAGGTGTTCTCCGGCATCACGCAGATCAGCCGGTAGCCCTTGAGCTTGGCCGACATGGCCAGCGAGATGCCGGTGTTGCCGCTGGTCGGCTCCAGGATGGTGCAGCCGGGGGTGAGCAGGCCGTCTTTCTCGGCCTGCTCGACCATCCACAGCGCGGGCCTGTCCTTGATCGACCCGGTCGGGTTGCGGTCCTCCAGCTTGGCCCACACCCGCACCTCGGCCGAGGGCGACAGGCGCGGCAGCCCGACGAGGGGCGTGCGGCCGACCGAGTCGATCAGCGATTCGAACCGCATGTCACCCGCCGGCGACGGCGGGGAGCACGGTCACCGTGTCGCCGTCGGACACCGGGGTGCCGAGGCCGCCGAGGAAACGCACGTCCTCGTCGTTGAGGTACACGTTGACGAATCGGCGCAGGCCGGCGTCGTCGACCAGGCGGTCCTTGATGCCCGGGTGGTGGGACTCCAGGTTGCTGATCAGCTCGTCGAGGGTGGCGCCCTCGGCGTTCACGGCCTTGGCGCCGTCGGTGTAGTTACGCAGGATGGTCGGAATGCGAACCTCGATGGCCATCGCGGTCTCCTCGTGAAGGGTCTGTCGTCGTCCCATCGGCGCACAACGCCGACGGCTGGGTGCGGGATTCCTCGGGCACTAACAGTCGTAAACGACGACAGCCGGGGTATGCGCGAAGAGGAAACTCTGCACAGGCCGGACCATCATGGGAGAAACCTTACCTCTTCCTCGGTGATCTCACCGTCGAGGATGCGGTACGAGCGGAACTCCACCTCGTTCTCGTCCCGCGTGGAGACCAGCACGTAGTGGGCGTTCGGCTCCGAAGCGTACGACACGTCGGTGCGCGACGGGTAGGCCTCGGTGGCGGTGTGCGAGTGGTAGATCACCACCGGTTCCTCGTCGCGGTCGTCCATCTCACGCCAGACCCGGAACTGCTCCATGGAGTCGAACCGGTAGAAGGTGGGCGAACGCTCGGCGTTCTCCATCGGGATGAACCGCTCGGGCACGCCGTTGCTGCCCGCGATGACGCCGCACGCCTCGTCCGGGTGGTCGGCTCGGGCGTGGGCGACGATCTTGTCAACCAGTTCCTGCGCGATCGTGAGCATGGCCCGGAAGTTACCAGAGGGCGCGCACCAGGCTGTCCTGGAGGTAGGTCAGCCAGTCGTAGGTGACGAAGGCCGGGTAGCGCGGGTCGTCCTCGTCCATGCCAGCGATCTCGTCGTGGATCTCCTCGGTCACGTCGAGCTTGGTGCCGAGGGCGAGCCTGACGTCGTTGAGCGCCCGCAGCCACGCCTGCGCCTGCTCGGGGTCGAGCTCGTTGCGGCCGGACCTGGCGGTGTCGAACACGGTCCGCGCGTCGGCGCGCTTGCCGTCGCGCAGCGTCGCCTCGGTGTAGCGGCGGAACTCCGAGGCCTCCTTCTCGTCCGCGTACGCCGCCGGGAACAGCCGCGCCAGCACCGGGTCGGACGGCGCCTCGCCCGCCCCGATCCCGAGCGCGCGCTCCAGCGGGTCGTCGCTGGTCTGCCCGGGCTCGACCAGCCCGAGCACCATGGACACCAGCGAGCGCAGCAGCGACACCTCGGCGGCCTCGAACTCCGCGATGATGCCGCCGCCACGCGCCGGGGAGAAACCAGAAGTCACCCGTGCCGCCTCACTTGACCGAGTCGGGCTGGACCGTCGCCCACAAGCCGTAGGAGTGGAGAATCTGCACATCGCGTTCCATCTCTTCGCGTGTGCCGCTGGACACGACCGCCTTGCCCTTGTGGTGGACGTCCATCATGAGCTTCTCGGCCTTTTCCCGGGTGTACCCGAAGACCGTTTGGAAGACGTAGGTCACATAGGACATGAGGTTGACCGGGTCGTTCCAGACGATGGTCACCCATGGCAGATCGGGCCGGACGTCCGATGACGGACGCTCGACGGTGATTGGAGCGGTGCTACCCACATCCCCGAGTCTGCCCTATCTGGGCCGTAGTCTTCGACTCGTGACTATGACCATGAGCACTGCGTTGCTCACTGATCACTATGAACTGACGATGCTCCAGGCGGCTCTGCGCAGCGGCGCGGCGCACCGGAAAGCGGTTTTCGAGGTGTTCGCCAGGCACCTGCCAGGCGGCCGACGCTATGGGGTCGTGGCCGGGATCGGACGTGTCCTGGACGAGCTCGAACGCTTCCGTTTCGGTGAGGAGGAACTCACCTACCTGCGGGAGAACCACGTGGTCGACGAGTCGACGCTGGAGTTCCTGGCCGGGTACCGGTTCTCCGGCAGCGTGCACGGCTACCGCGAGGGCGACCTGTACTTCCCGGCCTCGCCGATCATGGTGGTCGAGGGCACGTTCGCCGAGGCCGTGCTGCTCGAAACGCTGATCTTGTCAATCTTGAATCACGACTGCGCGATCGCCTCGGCGGCTTCGCGGATGGCGAACGCGGCGGGCAAGCGGCCGTTGATCGAGATGGGCTCGCGGCGTACGCACGAGTGGGCCGCGGTCGCCGCCGCCCGCGCCGCCTACATCGCCGGCTTCGCCTCGACCTCCAACCTGATGGCCGGCCGGATCTTCGGCGTGCCCACCGCGGGCACCGCGGCGCACGCGTTCACGCTGCTGCACGACTCGGAGCGGGCCGCGTTCGAGGCCCAGATCGCCTCGCTCGGCCCGGAGACGACGCTGCTGGTCGACACCTACGACGTGGCCCAGGCGGTGCGTACCGCGGTCGAGCTGGCCGGGCCCGAGCTGGGCGCGGTGCGCATCGACTCCGGCGACCTGGCCGCGGCCGCGCAGGAGGTGCGCGAGCAGCTCGACGCGCTCGGTGCCTTCGACACCCGCATCCTGGTCACCTCCGACCTGGACGAATACGCGATCGCGGCGCTCGCGGCGGCCCCGGTGGACGGCTACGGCGTCGGCACGTCCCTGGTGACCGGCTCCGGCGTGCCGACGGCGGCGCTGGTGTACAAGCTGGTGGCCAGGGAGACCGCGACGGGCAAGCTGGAGCCGGTGGCCAAGCGTTCGGTCGGCAAGCCGTCACGCGGCGGGCGCAAGGAGGCCTACCGGCTGCTCGACGAGACCGGTCACGCCGAGACCGAGCTGGTCACCACGTCCGGGCACGTGCCCGAGGGCGGCATCCCGCTGCTGCACCCGCTGGTGCGCGACGGCGAGGTGGTCGGCAGGGAGTCGCTGGACGCCGCCCGCGAGCGGCACGCCGCGGCCGTCGCCCTGCTGCCGGTGGAGGCGCTCCACCTGGGCAGGGGGTACGCGGCGATCCCGACGGAGTTCGCCTGACGTATCGTGCTCTGTATGGGCACCGCGTTGATCATCGTCGATGTGCAGAACGACTTCTGCGAGGGTGGCAGCCTGGCCGTGGCCGGCGGCTCCGAGGTGGCGGCGGCGATCACCCGCCACGTGACCGAGCACGGCTACGACCACGTCGTGGCCACGCGTGACTACCACATCCGGCCGGGCGCGCACTTCTCCGACTCCCCCGACTACGTCGACACCTGGCCGCCCCACTGCGTGGCCGGCACCCCCGGCGCCGACTTCCACCCGTCGCTGGACGTCGCCCCCGTCGAGGAGGTGTTCAGCAAGGGCGCCTACGAGGCCGCCTACAGCGGTTTCGAAGGCGCGTCGGGCGACGGCGAGTCGCTGGCCGACTGGCTCGCCTCCCGCGGCGTGACCGAGGTGGACGTCGTGGGCATCGCCACCGACCACTGCGTGCGGGCCACCGCGATCGACGCGGTCGAGCACGGCCTGGCCGTGCGGGTGCTGCTCGACCTGACCGCCGGCGTGGCCCCCACGACCACCGAGGCCGCGCTGGCCCAGCTCGACGCCGCGGGCGCCACCCTGCGCGGCACGCCGGTGCTCGGCTGACGCCCCACGGGCAGGTCACCGCTCAGGCGTGGGTCACGGCCAGGCGCAGCGCGTCGTCGAACCGCGCGAACACCTCGAACGCGTGCCGCAACCCGGTGATCGACAACACCCGGGCCATGACCCCTTGCACGCCGCCGAGCAGGAGCCTGGTGCCCCGGCCCTCGCAGCGGTGCATGATGTCGACGAGCTCGTTCATCCCCATCGAGTCACAGAAGGTGACCTCTCCCATGTCCACGATCAGGAAGGGTTTGGCGGGCAGCTCCCAGATCCGCTCCAGGTGCTCGCGCAGGACCGGGACGGCGTAGACGTCCAGTTCTCCGGCCAACCGGATGATGGTGGAGTTTCGAGAGAGGCCGGAAGTCACGGTGAGGGTCGACTTTCCTGTGGCCTCAGACGACATGGGCGAAGTCCTTCTGCATATCCCAAGGCAGCCAAGAAGGTTGTTGCCGCTCCACCCGGTCTTCTAACGAAAGGCCACTGCTCTATGACCAAAAGGCATGAGACGTCACTGAGCGTGACCGGCTAGCTGGGCGTGATCAGCAGGTAGTCGATCTTTCCGGACTCGTCCACGGAGATCTCCGCCTTGTAGACCTGGTCCAGGACGGCCACCCGCCCGGTCAGCGCCGTGGGCTTCACGTCGCTCAGCTCCGTCAGCTGCAGCCCCGCCAGCGTCTTGGCCAGGGAGTTGAACTCCTCGGCCGGCACCTCCTTCAAGAACGTGGCGCTCAGGTGCTCGGCGAGCTCCTTGTCCACGATCGGCGTGCGGTTGACGGCGTCCAGGTACCAGGTGAGCTGCTTGCCCGCCGGACTGTCCGGGATGGCGACCTTCTTCGCGGGCTCCCCTCCCCCGCACCCGGTCAGGGCCAGGCAGGCCAGGGCGATGACGGCCGGCAGCAGACGAAGCGATCTCATGGTGGGCCCCCAAGCAAACGATCAACGGCTCGGAAGATTATCAGCCGGGAAACCGGAGCGGAGAAATATCCACAGCAACCGCATCTGTTACACATCGTGCACCAAAGCAGCGGCCGGTCAGATTCCAGCGAAAGGCACGTCTCCATGGCTCTCCCTCTGTCCATCCTTGATCTGGCGGTCATCGGCGAGGACGAGACGGCGGGCGTCAGCCTGGCCGCCAGTGTGACGCTGGCCCAGCGCGCCGAGGAACTCGGCTACCACCGCGTCTGGTACGCCGAGCACCACAACATGCCCTCGATCGCGTCCTCGGCGACCAGCGTGCTCATCGCCCACGTCGCCGCGCACACCCGGACGATCCGCCTCGGCGCCGGCGGCGTCATGCTGCCCAACCACGCGCCGCTGCCCATCGCCGAGCAGTACGGCACGCTCGAAACCCTGCACCCGGGCCGCATCGACCTCGGACTCGGCCGCGCCCCCGGCAGCGACCAGGCGACCATGCGCGCGCTGCGCCGCGACCCGGCCGCCGCCGACACCTTCCCTGAGGACGTCCTGGAACTGCAGGGCTACCTGACCGGCGAATCCCGCATCCCCGGCGTGGACGCCACGCCCGGCAAGGGCACGAACGTGCCGCTGTACATCCTCGGCTCGTCGCTGTTCGGCGCCAAGCTCGCCGCCGCGCTCGGCCTGCCCTACGCCTTCGCCTCCCACTTCGCCCCCGCCGCGCTGGAGGAGGCGGTCGCGCTCTACCGCCGCGAGTTCCGGCCGTCCGCGCAGCTCGCCGAGCCGTACGTGATCGCCGGCGTGAACGTGATCGCGGCCGAGACCGCCGAGGAGGCGCAGGAGCAGTTCCTGGCCGCCAAGCGGCTGCGCGTCTCACGCTTCCTGGGCCGCGGCCGGACCTTCACCCCGGAGGAGGCCGACACGATCCTGGAGTCGCCGGCCGGCCGCCAGCTCCTGCAGATGCTCACGTACGCGGCCATCGGCACCCGGGCCGAGGTGCGGGACTACCTCGACGGGTTCGCCAGGCACGCCCAGGCCGACGAGCTGATCGTGGTCTCGTCCGCGCCGGACAGGAAGGCCTGGATCCGCTCGATCGAACTCCTGGCCGAGGCGTACGAGCCGACCGAATCGTGATCTTTTGCGGCGGTTGGCCGGGGTCGTGCCCGCGATGATCGCCCCGATTCCGCTCAGCCTGCTGCTCTCCTGGCTGCTGAAGCTGCCGCGCTGGGCGGCCGTGGGGCTGCTCGCGCCGCTGTTCCTGCTCGGCCTGTTGTGGCTCATCGTGCCCCGCGTGGTATGGCTGCTGATCGAGGTCGAGTGGCTGCCCGACCCCGAGTGGTTCGTCCTGGTGCCGGCCGTGGCCGTATACACCTTCACGGCCTGGCTGATGGCGCCGGGAAGCCTGCCGATCCGGGTGTGCCTCGGCGTCGCGCTGCCCCTCATGTGCGTCGCCGGGTCGATCGTCGTCTCGATGACCTCCGAGCCCTTCTACGCCGCACCCCTTTACGACGCGCCCTTTACGACACACCGGCCCCGGGCGTGACGCCCAGGGCCGGGATCGGGACCGCCTAGCGCCGTTGGGTGGCCCAGCGGCGGATGGTGTCGATGCGCTCCTGGATCTGCTCGGCCGTGGCCTGCGCGATCGGCGGGCCGCCGCAGGCGCGGCGCAGCTCGGAGTGGATCACGCCGTGCGGCTGCCCGGTGCGGTGGTTCCAGGCGCCCACCAGGCCGTTCAGCTCGCGCCGCAGCTCGGCGATCTGCTCGTGCGGCGCCAGCGTCTCCTTCACCGGCTCGGCCGCCTGCTTGCGCTTGGCCGCCTGCTGGTCGGACTGGCGCTTGCGCAGCAGCGTGGCCACCTGGTCGGGCTCCAGCAGGCCGGGCAGGCCGAGGAAGTCCTCCTCCTCGGCCGAGCCGATCTCCGCGCCGGTGCCGAACTCGCCGCCGTCGAACAGCACCCGGTCGAAGGTGGCGCTGGTCTCCATCGTCTCGAACGGCAGCTCGTCGCCCAGGACGTCCGGATTGTCCTTCTGCCTGTTGGCCTGCTCCAGCAGGCTGTCGTCGAGGCCGTCCTCCGGCGGCTTCTTGTTGAGCACGTGGTCGCGCTCGAGCTCCATCTCGTTGGCCAGGCCCATGAGGGTCGGCACCGAGGGCAGGAAGACGGAGGCGGTCTCGCCGCGCTTGCGCGCCCGCACGAATCGGCCGACGGCCTGGGCGAAGAACAGCGGGGTCGAGGTGGAGGTGGCGTAGACGCCCACGCACAGGCGCGGGATGTCGACGCCTTCCGAGACCATGCGGACCGCGACCAGCCAGCGATCCTGCGACGCGGCGAACGCCTTGATCTTCTTGGACGCGCCAGGATCGTCGGACAGCACGATCGTGGCGCCCTCGCCGGTGATGTTGCGCAGGTGGCGGGCGTAGGCCCGGGCCGTCTCGTGGTCGGTGGCGATGACCAGGCCGCCGGCGTCGGGCACGCCGCGGCGCACCTCGGTCAGCCGGCGGTCGGCCGCCTGCATGACCTGGCGGATCCAGTCGCCCTTGGGGTCGAGCGCGGCCCGCCAGGCCTGGGACAGCTGGTCTTTGGTGAGCGGCGTGCCGAGCGTGGCGGCGATCTCGTCGCCGGCCCTGGTGCGCCACTTCATCTCGCCGGAGTAGGCCAGGAAGATGACCGGGCGGACGACGCCGTCGTCGAGCGCGGGGCCGTAGCCGTAGGAGTAGTCGGCGACGCTGCGCTTGAGGCCCTCGGCGTCCTCCTCGTAGTCGACGAACGGGATCGGGTTGTCGTCGGACCTGAACGGCGTGCCGGTGAGCTGGATCCTGCGCCTGGCCGGCTCGAACGCCTCGCGCACGCCGTCGCCCCACGACTTGGCGTCGCCCGCGTGGTGGATCTCGTCGAAGATGACCAGCGTCGGACGGGCCTCGGTGCGCGCCCGGTGCAGCGCCGGGTGCATGGCCACCTGCGCGTACGTCACGGCCACGCCGGTGTAGTCGCGCGAGGTGGTGCCCTGGCTGTTCTTGAACTCCGGGTCGATGCCGATGCCGACCCGGCCCGCGGCGTCGGCCCACTGGCGCTTGAGGTGCTCGGTGGGGGTCACGATGGTGATGGCCCTGATCACCCCGTTGGCGAGCAGCTCGCTGGCGATGCGCAGGGCGTAGGTCGTCTTGCCCGCGCCCGGGGTGGCCACGGTGAGGAAGTCGCGCGGCTCCCTGCTGAAATACAGGTCGAACGCCTGCTGCTGCCACGCCCTGAGCTTGGGTGCGGTGCCCCACGCGGCGCGGTCCGGATAGGAAGGCGACAGGTGGGATGCGGCGAAGGTGCTCACCGCATCACCTCTGGGGTTCGTGTGCTTCGCTCTCTCACAGTGACCCAAGAGTAATCGGGCCGACCGACAAGACGTGCCGAGCATCGTGGATTCTGGCCAAGCTCATCCTTGCGTGCTATGAGGTGTCCCGTGGCTTATCGGATGCTCGACATGACCGCGTCGAGCGCCTGTTTGCGCGTGTTGTCTTCGGGTTGCAGCAGTCCCACCAGCAGGACGTCGCCGCCCTCGCGCGTGAGCAGCATCACGCGGAGATAGGCCGGCCGGTTGGCCACGCCCTGGTACTCGGCCCGCAGCGCCCTGGTGTGACCGCGCGGGGTGCGGCGGTCGCCCACGACGGTGACGCGGTCGCCCCTGAGCAGCAGCCGCGAGAACCGCTCGGCCGCCTCGGCCGCGGTCTTCCTGGCGTCGGCGGCGGACTCGGGCGCCGGACCCGCCATGATCATCGCGCCGCTGTCGTCCCTGATCGCCGAGGTGAACCCGGTCACCGGCGGCAGCGGGGCGGCGCGCCAGCCGGCCGGCAGGGCCAGCGTCACCCCGGACAGCGCGTCGTTCAGTGTCTGCGCGGCGGGCTCGCGGGCCGGCGCGGTCAGCCGCGTCACCACCATAACCAGGGTCGCCAGCACCGCCGCCGCCGTCAGCGCGGCCAGCAGCGGCACCACGAACCGCCCGCCGCGCCTGGACGCGCGCCTGCGCAGCCCCGGGTCGGCGGGCGAGCCGTAGAGCCTGGCGGACGGCGGCAGGGAGTCCCACGGCGGCAGCGCCGCGTCGGCGGGCTCCAGGCCGCGCGTGCCGCGTCTCGGCGGGACGTTGAGGCCGTGCGGGACGCCGCGCCTGTCGCCGCGCGGGGCGTGGCGGCCGTCGGCGGGAGCGCGGGTGACCGCCCGGCGGATCCGCGGGTTCCACGGCTCCTCGGGCTCGTCGAACCCGCCGGACGCGCCGAACTCCGCGGGCGCGCCCGACGACGGCCCGCGCCCCCACCCGGGGCCGGGCTGCGCCGGGCCGGGCGGCGGACCAGGTTGAGATGGGCCGGGTTGTGGCGGGCCGGGCTGTGGCGGGCCGGGCTGTGGC
>NZ_JABCPZ010000201.1 GCF_013283785.1 Nonomuraea antri | reverse complement strand
CCTCACCACCGCCCACCACCACCTCCAGCCCCTCCCGCAAAACGTCCCTGGGAGCGGTGGTGGCCTGTCCGGGGTGGCGGCGCATCGGCTGGCGCGGTCGCTGGCGGCGCTCACGTACGCGCGCAGGTTCGTCAACGAGGCGCTGACCCACTACCGTGAGGCCGCCCGGCTGGCTCCCACCCCTGGTGCGGCGGCCGCCGACCTGCGGCACGCGGCCGACTGCGCGCTGGCCATCGCCGGATCCGGGCAGGCGTACGAGCTGCAGCTGGCCGCGGCGGACCGGGCCGAGGCGGCGGGCGACCGCGAGGTGCGGGCGATCGCGCTGGCCCGCGCGGTCGTGGTCGCGCGCAGGCACGCGGGCTTCGGCTTCGAGTCCGTCCCGCCACCCGAGACCCTGCGCGCCCTCGCGGAAGAGGCCGCCACCACCGCCGGGCTCTCCGCGGGTCCCTCCCGTCCGCACGAACCCGGACCGCACGAACCCGGACCGCACGAGCCCGGCACGGACGTGTTCGCGCAGGCTGGGGGGCTGGTAGTGGCGGCGCATGTGGCGGCGGCCGAGGCGTGGCTGGCGGGGGAGGCGGCGACGTCCGATCCGGCACTCGCGCAGGCCGCGCTCGCGGCCGCCCGCCGCACCGGCGACCCGGTGCTGATCGGCGGCGCGCTCGACTGCGTGCTCTCCGCCGCCGCCCGCGCCGGCGACCCGCGCACGGCCTACCGCCTGTCCTGGGAGCGTCTCGACCTGCTGCCCGTCATGGATCACGACGACCCGCGCGCGGGCATCGAGATCGTCGACTCGCTGCACACCGCCGCCGCCTACGCGATCGCCGTCGGCGACCTGCCCGAGGCGCTGGCGCTGGCCTGGCGGGCCACCCGCGACGACTTCACCGGCAACCATCCGGCGCTGGCCAGGAGCAAGCTCATCCCGCCGCTGGCGCTGACCGGCGACTTCGACGCCGCCGTACGCCACGCCGAGGAGATGTGGGAGAGCCAGGCCAGGATGGACCGGCCGCCCGGCCGCTGGATGACCGCGGCCCTGTGCGCGGTCGCGCTGGTCCACGGGCTGCGTGGTAATGCGGAGCGGTTCGCGTCCTGGCGGGCGCGGGCGGCGGCGGTGGGTGACCTGGTGGGCTCGCCGCAACACCGCCCGCTCGGCGTGTTCGTGGACGCGCGGCTCGCCGTCCACGCGGGCCGTTTCGAGACGGCGGCCGAGCTGTGCGAGCAGGCGGCGGCGGGGTTCAGGCCGGGCTTCTTCGACAGGTACGCCACCGCAGCCTGCGCCGAGCTGGCGGTCGTGGCGGGGCTGCCCGACGCGGCCGGGCTGCTGACGGCGGCCGAGCCCGCCGGGCGGGAGAACGACTGGGCGGCGGCCTGCCTGGCCAGGGCGGCGGGCCGGTTGACCGGCGACGCGGCCGCGCTGGAGGCTTCGGTGGCGGGCTGGGAGCGGATCGGGGCCAGGTTCGAGCGTGCCTGCACGTTGTGGCTGCTGCCGGCGCGGCGCGACGAGGCCGTCGCCGAACTGGCCGCGCTGGGCGCCACGCACCCCGGCGACCACTGACACCCCAGGAACCGCGCACCCCAACTGACAGCCCAGGAACCGCACGTGTCGGGGTAGGGCCGGCCGGGCCTCTCCCCCGTGAGAGAGGCCCGGCGCGGGTCAGCGGGTGGGCGGGGTGAGCCAGGCCGTGGTGTCCGGCGGCAGGAGGCCGTCGTCCAGCGGGCCGCTGCTCAGGGCCACCGTCCCGGCGGGCAGCGGGACGGCCCGGGTGCTCAGGTTGGCGACGCACACCAGCCCGGAGTCCCGCGTGAAGGCGACCACCTCGGGCCCCAGCTCCAGCCAGGTCAGCGTGCCGTCGCCGAGCAGGTCCCGGCGCAGGCCGAGGCCGGTGCGGTAGAGGTTGAGCATGGAGTCGAGGTCCGTGCGCTGGGCCTCGGCGGTGAGCTTGCGCCAGCTCTCCGGCTGCGGCAGCCACGGGTCGTCGCCGCCGAACCCGAACGGCGGTTCCTCCCCCGACCACGGCAGCGGGATGCGGCAGCCGTCCCTGCCGGGGTTGGTGCCGCCCGAGCGGGCGTACATGGGGTCCTGGCGCAGGTCGTCGGGCAGGTCCTCGACCTCGGGCAGGCCCAGTTCCTCGCCCTGGTAGACGTACACCGAGCCGGGCAGCGCCATCGCGAGCAGCGCCGCCGCCCTGGACCTGCGGTAGCCGAGCTCGGGGTCGGACGGGCTGCCGTGCAGCCGTCCGCCGTGGGCGAAGGACGTGTCGGCGCGGCCGTACCTGGTGACGGGACGGGTGACGTCGTGGTTGGACAGGACCCACGTGGGCGGTGCGCCGACGGGGGTGTGCGTGGTCAGCGTCAGGTCGATGACGCGGCGCAGCTCGGCCGGGTCCCAGGGGCAGGCCAGGAAGTCGAAGTTGAACGCCGTGTGCAGCTCGTCCGGACGCAGGTAGCGGGCGAATCGCTCCTGGTCGGGCAGCCAGACCTCGCCGATCAGGATGCGCTCGTCGTACTCGTCGCTCACCTCGCGCCAGCGGCGGTAGACGTCGTGGACCTCGTCCAGGTCCTCGAAGCCGGTGTCCGACTTGAACAGCAGCGCGGCCGAGTCGATGCGCACGCCGTCGACGCCCCGGTCGAACCAGAAGCGCAGCACGTCCTCGAACTCCTGGTGGACCTCGGGGTTCTCCCAGTTGAAGTCGGGCTGCTCGGGGGCGAACAGGTGCAGGTACCACTGGCCGTCGGCGACCTGGGTCCAGGCGGAGCCGCCGAAGATCGACTGCCAGTCGTTCGGCTCGTCGCGGAACCAGAAGCGTTCCCTGGCCGCCGGGTCGCCGGCCAGGGCCTGCTTGAACCATTCGCTCTCGGTGGAGCTGTGGTTCGGCACCACGTCGATGATGACCTTGATGTCCAGCTCGTGGGCCTCGGCGATGAACTTCTCGGCCTCGGCCAGGGTGCCGAAGACGGGCTCGATGTCCCGGTAGTCGGCCACGTCGTAGCCGCCGTCCGCCATCGGGGACGGATACCACGGGTTGAGCCAGATCGCGTCGACGCCCAGGTCCTTCAGGTACGGCAGGCGAGAGCGCAGACCGGCCAGATCACCCACTCCGTCGCCGTTGCCGTCGGCGAAGCTACGCAGGTAGACCTGGTAGATCGCGGCCCCCCGCCACCACGTTTGCGACATGCGCTATCCCTTAATGCTTCCGGCGGTGAGACCCGCCATGATGTGCCGTTGAAAGATGAAGAAGACAATGACCATGGGGATGCTGGAGATCAGCAGGCCGCCCATGACCTGGTTCTGGGTCACCGCTCCCGCGGTCTGCGACAGGCCCACGCTGATCGTCATCTTGTCGGAGTCCGTCATGACCAGCAGCGGCCAGACGAAGTCCTTGAACGAGGTGACGATCGTGAAGATGGAGACCACGCCGAGGATGGGCCGGGAGATCGGCAGCACCACCGACCAGAGGATCTTGACCGGGCCCGCGCCGTCGATCTGCGCGGCCTCGATCAGCTCGCGCGGGATCGAGTCGAAGAAGCGCTTGAGCAGGAAGATGTTGAACCCGTTGGCCGCCGCGGGCAGCCACAGCGCCCACGGGCTGTTCAGCAGGCCGAGGTCGACCACCGTGACGTACAGCGGGATCAGCACGACCATCGCCGGGATCATCAGGGTGGCCAGCATCATGCCGAGGATGACGTTGCCGAACATGGGCCGCAGCTTCGACAGCGCGTACGCCGCCGAGACGTCCACGGCCATGCAGATGATCCAGCCGCCCAGCGAGTAGTAGACGGTGTTGCCGAGCAGGGTGCCGATGTCGAACAGGTCCCACGCCTCGAAGAACGCCTCGAACGTCGGGTCGGCGGGGAACAGCGTCGGCGGCATCTGCGCGAGTTCGTCCGGCGTCTTCATGGCGCCGGTGACCATCCAGTACAGCGGGAAGACGAAGGCCAGCGTGAACAGCACGATGACGCCGACCAGGACCAGCCAGTAGATGCGCCGTCCCCAGGTGCTGTTGAGCTGGTGCGGGGAGATGATCGTGCGGAACTGCACCTCGATGGGCTTGGGCGGCCGCTTCCTGCCCCGCCTGCCCCGGGCCTCGCCGGCCCTGGCTCCGACGGAGATCATGCCTTGTCCTCCCTGGTGAGCCTGAGCTGGAAGGCGGCGAAGACGAGCAGCACGATCATGAGCATCATGCCGAGCGCGCCCGCCGAGCCGTAGTCCTGGAACGTGAACGCGTGCTGGAACATCAGGTACGCGACCGTGACCGTGGCGTTCTCCGGGCCGCCGCCGGTGAGCTGGTACACCTCGATGAACACCTGCATGGTGGCCACCACCTGCAGCATCAGCATGAGCAGCAGGATGAGCCTGGTCTGCGGGATCGTGACGTGCCTGATCCGCTTGAAGACGCCGGCCCCGTCGAGCTCGGCGGCCTCGTACAGCTCGGGCGGGATGTTCTGCAGCGCGGCCAGGTAGATCAGGGTCGCGCTGCCCATGTTCATCCAGGTCGAGACGATGACCAGGGAGATCAGCGCGGTCGACGAGCTGTCGATCCAGGCCAGCGGCGGCAGGCCGAACACGTCGAGCAGCTGGTTGAACAGCCCGGGCCCGGGATCGTAGAACCACCTGAACAGCAGCACCGCGACGATCGGCGGGAGCATGACCGGCAGGTACACCACGAACCGCAGGTAGGCCCGGGCGTGGCGCAGCTCGTTGAGCACGAGCGCGACGACGAACGGCACGGCATAGCCGCACAGCAGCGCGAGGAGCGTGAACTCCACGGTGTTCAGCCAGGCCTCGCCGAAGGCCGGGTCCTGGATCGCGGTCTTGAAGTTGTCCAGGCCCACGAAGGTCGGCTCGCTGACCAGGTCGGTCTTCTGGAAGCTCAGGATGAACTCCCTGACCATGGGATACCAGGCGAACACCGTGAAGCAGAGCAGCGCCGCGCAGAGAAACCCGTAGGCCGTCAGGTTGCGCCTCAGGATTTGCATCAGGTCAGCCCTTGGCCGCCAGCATCGAGTTGGCCTTGGTCTCGGCGTCGGCGAGCAGCTGGTCGATGCTCGCGTCCTCGCGGCTCAGCACGCCGGACATGGCCACGTCGAGGATGGCGTACAGCTCCTGCGCGTGCAGCGGCTCGGCCTTCGGCGGGACGGTGGCCGCGGCCTGGACGTAGGTCTCGTAGTTCGCGACCGGCAGCGAGGCGTTGGTCTTGCGCGAGGCGTCGAGCGCCTTGCCGGTGGCCGAGTCGCCGAAGACCGCGTTGTCGGGCACGCCGACCGGGTTGCCGAGCGACTTGCCGCGGGCGAAGTTGAAGCGGCCGGCGTCGACGGTGTTGAAGCGGAAGTCGATCCACTGCAGCGCCGCCTTGGCCTCCTCGGGGGTGGCCTTGGGGTTGATCATGAAGGATTCGCCGCCGCTCAGCGACGCCTTGGCCTCGGGGAAGCCGGTGATGCCGTAGTCGTCGACGTTGCCCTTGAACTTGTTCACCACGTCGGTGACCACGTCGGGCGCGCCGAGCATCATGCCGACCTTGCCGCTGCCCATCGCGACCATCAGCGATTCCCAGCCGACCAGCAGCTTGCTGCCCATGCTGTTGTCGACCCAGCGCATGTCGTGCAGGTTCTGCAGCACGGCCTTGCCCTCGGGCGAGTTGAACGCGGCCTTGGTGCCGTCCTCGCTGAGGATGGTGCCGCCGCGGCCGTAGATGGACTGGGTGAAGTGCCAGCCGCCGGTGTTGCCGCCGGAGTATTCGCCGTAGCCGACGTGGCCGGGGCCGAGCCCGGCGATCTTCTTGGCCGCCTCGCGGACCTCGGCCCAGGTGGTGGGCGGGGTGTTCGGGTCGAGCCCGGCCTTGGTGAACAGGGCGCGGTTGTAGACCAGGCCGACGCTGTAGTGCACGTTCGGCACGCCGTAGACCTTGCCGTCCTTGGTGACCAGCGCCTTGTGGTCGGCGCGCAGGTCACCCCAGTTCTTGATCTCGCCGGTGTACGGGGTGATGTCGAGCGCCTGGCCCTTGCCGATGACGTCGTTGTAGTTGGTGACGGGCACCACGAACGCCGTCTCCATCTGGCCGCCGGCCAGCTTGGGCCCGAACGTCTTGGGGTCGAAGCACGGCTGCTGGTCCGTGCTCTTGACCGTCACGCCGGGGTGCGCCTTCATGAAGGCGGCGACGTCGTCGTCCCAGGCCTGCCGCTCCTTGGGGGCGGACTTGGCCGGCTGGCAGGCCACCGTGATGGTCACGGCCTTGGCGCCGCCGGCCGCCGTCGGCTGGGCAGGCTCTGCGGAACCGCACGCGGCCGTCGCGGACAGGCCGAGCGCTGCTACGAGCAAGAGTCCTGTGGATCTCTGCATGGTCTGACCCTTCTGATGCGAGGTGCCCACACCATAGGATCGCCAACGAATCTCCGCAATATTTCGACGGACGATTGCAAGATAACGACTATGTTACGCGAGCCCTGGCCGTGGAGGCGCGGACCACCAGCTCGGGCTCGAACAGCAGCTCATCGGCCGGGACGACCGCCTTGTCGATCTGCGCCACCAGCAGGTCGACCGCGGCCCGGCCCATCGCGTCGATGGGCTGACGCACCGTCGTCAGGGGCGGCTCGGTGCAGTTCATCAGCGCGGAGTCGTCGAAGCCGATGACCGAGATGTCGGCCGGCACGGACATACCGGCCCGCCGCGCGGCCCTGATCGCGCCGAGCGCGAGCAGGTCGCTGGCGCAGATCACCCCGGTCACCCCCTGCTTGACCAGCCTGGCGGCGGCGGCGTGCCCGCCTTCGAGCGAGAACATGGTGTGCTCGACCAGCGCCGGATCGCCGCCCTGCGCCTGGAACGTCTCCAGCTTGCGGCGCGAGGGCATGTGGTCCTTCGGGCCGAGCACCATGCCGATCCGCTCGTGGCCGAGCGCGCGCAGATGGGCCACCGCCATCTCGGCCGCCACCACGTCGTCGCAGGACACCTGGGGGAAGTCCAGCTGCTCGACGGCCGCGTTCACCAGCACCGTGGGCAGTTTGCGCTCGTGCAGCAGCTCGTAGTGGGAGTGCGCGGCGTCGGCCTGCGCGTACAGCCCGCCGGCGAAGACCACCCCGCTGACCTGCTGTTGCAGCAGCAGGTCCACGTAGTCGGCCTCGGAGACGCCGCCGACCGTCCTGGTGCACAGCACGGAGGTGAACCCCTGCTGGGCCAGCGCACCGCCGACCACCTCGGCGAACGCCGGGAAGATCGGGTTCTGCAGCTCGGGCAGCACCAGGCCGACCAGCCGGGCGCGGTCGCCCCTGAGCTGGGTCGGGCGTTCGTAGCCGAGGACGTCGAGCGCGGTCAGCACCGCCTCCCGGGTCGCGTCGGAGACGCCCGGCTTGCCGTTGAGCACCCGGCTCACGGTCGCCTCGCTCACCCCGACCTTCTTGGCCACCTGCGCAAGTCGTCGTGTCATGCCGCAAACTATACGACGAGCAGCGCAAATGCTTGCAACCGCTTACGTGGATCGAACGTCGGGCGTTGCACGGCCATCCCGCGGACATCCTGCCGCTTTCACCGCGTTGACCAGGCATGCGGGCGGACTCTTGCCATCATCGGTCAGTCGATTGTTTGCGCAATCTCATCGAAATATTGCGGCCATCTGCTGGACATCTTATGGTTCGGCCAACGTCTTCCCCGAAGGGCCATCCCCCATGAGAGCTCTGTTAGCCGCCCTCGCCCTCGTACTCGGATTACTCGCCGCACCCGCGTGGGCCGCGGCCGAGACCAACCTCGCGGCCGGCAAGCCCGCCACCGCCGCGAGCCACACCGACGTCTACCGCCCGGCCAACGTCACCGACGGCGACCAGGCCACCTACTGGGAATCGGCCAACCACGCCCTGCCCCAGTGGATCCAGGTCGACCTCGGCACGGCCGCCGAGCTCAGCAGGCTCGTGCTCAAGCTGCCCGCCGGCTGGCCCACGCGCAGCCAGACGCTGACCGTCCAGGCCGGCGCCGACCCCGGCGCGCTCACCACCGTCCTCGGCCCGTCCGCCCACACCTTCGACCCCGCCGTCACCCTCACCCTGCCCGCCACCACCGCCCGCTACGTCCGCGTGCTGGTCAGCGCCAACACCGGCTGGCCCGCCGGACAGCTGTCCGAACTGGAGGTCTGGGGCGAAGCCGGCGGCACCGACCCGCCCACCGGCGCCAACCTCGCGCTCGGCAAGCAGCTGACCGCCTCCTCCCACACCCACACCTACGTGGCCGCCCACGCCAACGACGACGACGTGCGCACCTACTGGGAAGGCGCCGCCTACCCCAACACCCTCACCGTCGGCCTCGGCGCGAACGCCGACCTGACGGCCATCACGCTCAAGCTCAACCCCGACCCCGTCTGGGCCCGCCGCACCCAGACCATCCAGGTACTCGGCCGCGCCCAGAACGCCACCGCCTACACCACCCTCGTCGCGCCGGCCGGATACACCTTCGACCCGGCCACCGGCAACAGCGTGACGATCCCGGTCACCGCCACCGCCGCCGACGTCCAGCTCAGGATCACCGGCAACACCGGCGCGCCCGGCGGACAGATCGCCGAGTTCCAGGTCTTCGGCGAGCCCGCGGCCAACCCGGACCTCACGGTCGGCGGCCTGACCTCCGCGCCCGCGTCCCCGGTCGAGACCGACGCGGTCACGCTGTCGGCCACGGTGAAGAACACCGGCACCGCGGCGTCGTCCGCGACCTCGGTGACCTTCTACCGGGGTGACACGAAGGTCGGCACGGCGGCCGTCGGCGCGCTCGCCGCGGGCGCGTCCGCCACCGTGTCGGCGGACGCCGGCCCGCAGGAGGCGGGCACCCACCGGCTCACCGCCAAGGTGGACGAGGAGAACGAGGTCACCGAGCAGAACGAGGCGAACAACACCACCACGGGCACGCTGACCGTCCGGCCGGTCGACACGGCCGACCTGGTCGCCGCCCCGGTCGCCTGGACGCCGGGCAACCCGGCTGCGGGCAACCCGGTGACGTTCACGGTCGCGATCAAGAACCAGGGCACGATCGCGTCCTCGGCCACCGCCCACGGCATCACGCTGACCGTCGCCGACGAATCGGGCACGGTCGTCAAGACGCTGACCGGCTCGGTGAGCGGCGCGATCGCCGCCGGGGCCACCACCGCCCCGGTGAACCTGGGCGTCTGGACGGCCGCCAACGGCAGGTTCACCGTCAAGACCGTCCTCGCCGCCGACACCGCCGAACTGCCGGTGAAGCGGGCCAACAACACCAGCAGCCTGCCGCTGTTCGTGGGCCGGGGCGCGAACCTGCCGTACGACACCTACGAGGCCGAGGACGCCGCGATCGGCGGCGGCGCCACCCGCATGGGGCCGAACAGGAAGGTCGGCGACCTGGCCGGCGAGGCGTCCGGACGCCGCGCCGTGACGCTGGGCGCGACCGGCTCGTACGTCGAGTTCACCACCAGAGCCAGTACGAACACGCTGGTCACCCGCTTCTCCATGCCCGACGCCCCGGGCGGCGGCGGGATCGACTCCACGCTGAACGTCTACGTCGACGGCGTCTTCCTCAAGGCCGTGAACCTGACCTCGCGCTACGCCTGGCTCTACGGCAACGAGGCGAGCCCGAACAACTCGCCGGGATCCGGCGCGCCCCGGCACATCTACGACGAGGCGAACCTGATGCTGGGCACCACGGTCCCGGCCGGGCACAAGATCAGGCTGCAGAAGGACGCGGCCAACACCTCCACGTACACGATCGACTTCGTCGACTTCGAGCAGGTCTCGCCGATTCCCAACCCCGACCCGGCGAAGTACGCCGTACCGGCCGGATTCACCCACCAGGACGTGCAGAACGCGCTCGACAAGGCCCGCATGGACGCCAACCTGACCGGCGTCTACCTGCCCGCCGGGGACTACCGGACCGGCGGCAAGTTCCAGGTGTACGGCAAGGCGGTCAAGATCGTCGGGGCCGGCCCCTGGTACACCAGGTTCCACTCCCCCGCCGGGCAGGAGAACACCGACGTCGGCTTCCGCGCCGACGCGACCGCCAACGGCTCGACGTTCGCGAACTTCGCCTACTTCGGCAACTACACCTCGCGCATCGACGGCCCGGGCAAGGTGTTCGACTTCACGAACGTGACGGACATGGTCCTGGACAACCTCTGGGCCGAACACCAGATCTGCCTGTTCTGGGGTTCCAACGTGGACAACTTGACGCTCAAGAACTCGCGCATCCGCAACGTGTTCGCCGACGGACTGAACCTGACCAACGGCAGCACCGGCAACCACGTCACCAACGTCGAGACCCGCTCCACCGGCGACGACAGCTTCGCCCTGTTCTCCGCCACCGACATCAACTCCGGCCAGCAGCACGGCAACGTCTTCGAGAACCTGACCTCGCTGCTCACCTGGCGGGCGGCCGGCGTGGCCGTCTACGGCGGCTACGACAACACGTTCAGGAACATCTACGTGGCCGACACGCTGGTCTACTCGGGCGTGACGATCAGCTCGCTGGACTTCGGGATCCCGATGCACGGCTTCGGCGCCAGCCCGCCCACCACCTTCGACAACATCTCGCTGGTCAGGGCCGGCGGCCACTTCTGGGGCCAGCAGACGTTCCCGGCGATGTGGCTGTTCTCCGCCTCCAAGCCGTTCCAGGGCATCCGCGTCAGCAACCTGGACATCGTCGACCCGACCTACCACGGGATCATGTTCCAAACGAAGTACACCGGCGGCCAGCCGGAGAACACCGTCAAGGACACGGTCTTCACCGACGTCTCGATCAGCGGCGCGCGTAAGAGCGGCGACGAGTACGACGCCAAGTCCGGCTTCGGCATCTGGGCCAACGAACTGCCCGAACCCGGCCAGGGCCCGGCCGTCGGCGCGGCGACGTTCAACAACCTGCGCTTCAGCGACAACGCTCAGAACATCAAGAACACGACCTCGACCTTCACCATCACCGTCAACCCCTAGAGCTCGGCGCGGGTCGGCAGGCCCTGCCACTCGCTCACGCTGGTCACCGCGGCCGCGCTCAGCAGCGCGCCGCGGTGCAGGCGTTCCATCGGTCTGGCGCCACGCACAGGCTAGGCGACCAGGTTTACGCTTTCCCCGAAGACGGTCAGGGTGACCGTCGCGTGCTCGTCCAATGCCTTGGCATAGCCGCGAAGTGTGTCCACCTTCAGGTCCGTCACCATGGCCGTCTCGATGGCGGAGACACGAGCCTGAGTCACACCCATGCGCTCGGCGATCTCCCGCTGCGTCAGCCCGAGCCGCTTGCGGATCTCTCCCAGCCGCAGCCCCGCGCGCAGCAGTGCCGCCTCGGCGTGGATGGCCTCCATCTCTCCGGGAGCATCGAAGATCTCGCTCAGGTCGTTGCGCTCACTCATGGCCATTCTCCAGGTTCCGCCACAGCTCGTACTGCCGTAGCGCCTCGTCGATCAGTGCGTCATAGAACTTGCCGCTGTTGACGCCCCGCTTGTCACCGCGAGCGAGCAGCACCACGACCGTACCCGCGTGATAGACGAAGGCGATGCGAATGGTGCCGTGCGTGCGCAACTCCAGCAAGCTGATGCTTCTGGCGGCCTCACCGTTCAACGTCGCCACGAGCTCGCGCGGGTGCCGACCAGGTCCGTCGCGCAGCAGTTCGAGTCTGGCGGCGGCAGGCGACGCTGTCTCTAGAGCTCGGCGCGGGTCGGCAGGCCCTGCCACTCGCTCACGCTGGTCACCGCGGCCGCGCTCAACAGCGCGCCGCGGTGCAGGCGTTCCTGGGGGGTCAGGCCGTCGAGGGCGGCGCTGAGGTATCCGGCTACGAACGCCTCGTTCGCCCCTGCCGTGTCCACGACGGGCACCTGCGGGATCTGGATGTCGTAGCGCATCCGGTCGGCGCGCACGCTGGCGCCCTTCATGCCGCGCAGGACGACGACCTCGCGTTCCGGGCTGAGCGCGGGCTTGACCAGGTCCAGTTCGTCCTGGGCGAGGAAGAGCAGGTGCGAGGCGGCGGCCAGTTCGCCGAGCACCTCTTCGGCGGCGCGTACCGAGGGCCACAGCTCGGGGACGTACTCGACGGAGAAGGAGATCACCACGTCGGCGGACCTGGCGGCGCTGACGGCGGCGCGCACGGCGTCGAGCGGGTCGCGGCCGAGCGCGGCGGTGCGGCCGGTGATGTGCAGGGTCTTGGCGGCGGCGATCCTGTCGATGGGCACGTTGCCCGGCGAGAGTTGCGATCCGGCAGATCCGGCGCGGTAGTGGGTGGTCCTGGGGTCGCGGCCGACGCGGCTCTCGCGCAGCAGCAGGCCCGTTCTGGCGCCGTCGGTCACGCGGACGTCCGAAACGTCCACGCCCTCGCCGCGCAGCACGGACAGTACGCGCGCGCCCAGTTCGTCGCCGCCCACCTTGCCCAGGTAGGCACACTGGTGCCCGAGCCTGGCCAGGGCGACGGCCAGCGTGAACTCCGGCCCGCAGACGTCGAGCCTGGCCTCGCTCTCGTGCCGGACGCGGCCGCTGGACACCACGCCCAGAGCTTCACCCAGCGTATAGACGTCGGTCATATGCGTGACTGTAGTTGCTGGTGTGCCCCATGACTGATTTTCTGACATCTCCCCTGGTAAGCACCGTGATCAAATATTTTCTAGAAATATAGCCAACCTTTTCCCGATTTCATGCCTCAAAGTAGTACGGGGGTTGGCATCCCGGCCGGCTCCCGAAGCGATACGGGGAGAGGAATCAGCACCCTCATGAAGAAGATCGCTGTAGGTATCCTTTCCGCCCTCGTGGGCGGAGCAATGCTGGTGTCCGGCGGCGCCGCTTCGGCGACCAAGCTCGACACCGAGGTCAAGATCCGGAGCATCGCGCCGAATCCCGTCGTGGTGAAGGACGGCGAGGAGACCGCCTACTTCGACGTCGGCGCCAGTTCCGACGTGGAGAAGGTCGTGCTCAGCGTCCAGCCGGACGTCCAGACCTTCAAGGCCGCCGAGAGCAAGGACGTCGACCACCTGCGCGGATGGCGCTTCTCGGTCGACTTCAACGAGAACGACTACGTCGGCAGGTGGAAGGCCACCGCCGTCGCGTACGGCAAGGACAACAAGGAGCTCAAGCGCGACGAGGCGTTCTTCGCCGTCGAGGTCGTGAAGGGCAAGGCCGAGACGCGCATCTCGCGCTTCGACGCCGGTCCCTCCAAGGTCCGCAAGGGCAAGTCGATCTACTTCTCCGGCCGGCTGCTCGTCGACGACGAGGGCTGGGAGGGCGTCCGCGGCGAGAAGGTGAACGTCTACTACCGCGCCAACGGCTCCAGCGGCTGGAAGTGGGTCGCCTCCGGCAAGACGCGTTGGGGCGGCAAGTTCTACGCCAAGACGCGCGCCTGGAAGAGCGGCACGTTCAAGGCCGTCTACGAGGGTAACGACGAGCTCAGTGGCGCCGAGAGCCACCGCGACTACGTCCGCGTCTACCGTTCCTGGCACCACCGGTAATCACCGCAGGTGAAGCACCGGTAGAGCCCGGCCTCATCCGAGGCCGGGCTTTACCTTTTCCCGGGTTTATCGATCACTCGATCGCCGCAGGGACAGTCCCATGCCTTACCCCCTGATCGCCCTCGCCCTGAGCCTGCCCGCGCTGACGCCCCCGGTCCAGGCGGCCCCGGCCCAGGCGGCTCCGGTCCAAGCGGCTCCGGTCCAAGCGGCCCCGGTCCAGGCAGCCCTGGCCCAGGCGGCCCCCGCCGAGCCGGTCGTCAGGTACCGTGAGCCCGGCTCGGCCGCGAGCGAGCGGGCGCGGCGGCTGCTCGAGCGCAGCGGCGTCCTGGGCGTCACCACCGCGCCGCCGGTCGAGGTGGTCGCCAGAGACTGCGCCGAGCCGAAGGCGTCCTGGAACCCCGCCGAGCGCCGCGTCACGATCTGCTACTCACTGGTCGACCGCGTACGCCGCGACCTGATCGGGATCTCCGAGACCGAGGAGGCCGACGCGCGCACCGCGTCCGCCCGGGTCGACGGCGCGCTGGCCGTGATCTTCCATCACCAGCTCGGGCACGCGCTGGCCGACACGAACCGGCTGACCGGCGGCGAGGACCTGGCGGACCGGTTCGCCGCGCTGACGCTCGCCGCCGCCGCGCCGCAGCACGTGCTGCCCGCCGTCGAGGCCCGCCACCTGCTCGCCCAGCAGCATCCCGGCGTCCGGCGGCCCCACGGCAAGCCACGCGGGCATCTGGCCGGGCCCGCCGAGTCGGCCCTGTTCGCCTGCCTGCTGTACGGGTCCGACCCGGTAAAGCACGCCAGAATCGCCCAGGGCGGCTTCGTGCCCAGGGAACGCGCGCCGTCCTGCCCGGCCGAGTATCAGCGGGCCAAGGCCGCACTTGGCGCCATGACCGTGAAAGTCGCCGCGTAGGGGGTAGCGTCCCGGTATGGCAGACGACCTGCTCAGGGGCTTCGACCCGTTCGACATCTTCGACACCGAGGCGGCCAGGCTGGACCGCTTCTTCACGGGTCTCGACGAGGCCGGGTGGCAGCGGCCCAGCCGGTGCGAGGGCTGGTCGGTCCGCGACGTGCTCGGCCACCTGGCCGGCGAGGAGCTTTACAACCACGCCTGCCTCGACGGCACGGTGCACGAACTGCTCGACCGGCTCGCCGCCGAGGGCGTGACCGGATTCAACGAGTTCAACGAGTGGTGCGTGCGTCAGCGGCGCCGCCAGCCCGTCGCGGACGTCCTGGAGGAGTGGCGCACCAAGAACGGCGAGACCAGGCGCCGCATGCGCGAACTCGGCCGCGACGCCATGCTGGAGACGATGGCCGGCCCCTATCCGGTGGGCGACCAGACCTTCCATTACGACTCCGAGTACGCCACGCACGCCGACGACGTCGGCGCGCCGGTGTCGGTGGCCGAGGGCGACGACCGGGTGTTGTGGCGGGTCGGCGTCGGGCGGTTCGTCCTGGCCGAGCAGGAGACCAAGGCGCAGGTGGAGCAGACCGGCGACGACGTCTGGGTGGCGCTCGACGGCGCCAGCGCGACGCTGTCGTACCCGGACTTCGTCGAGGCCACGGTCGGACGGCTGCCGGACGACCACGGGCTCGACCCGCGCATCGCCTCAGCGCTGAGATGCCTGGCCTGAGGATGCCCGGCCTGAGATGCCTGGCCTGAGACGCAGGAGTTTGACGCGCCTGGCCTGAGGCGCGCGCGATCGACGCCGCGCCGGAAGGAGACCGAACGATCATGTGGCTACGCAACCGCGAGGGCACGGAACCGGTGACCGCGCGCAGCCCGCTGGGCACCCGGCGGATCATCTCCTTGATCGCGCTGGTGATCGCCGTGATCGCCGCGGTCTTCTGCCTGGTCCAGGCGATGAACACCGGCGAGGAGGTCTGGCGCTGGGAGGCGGCCATCGCCGCGCTCGTGGCGATCATCGCCGCGCTCAACCTGCTCGTGCTCAGGCACCGCCGCACGGCCGCCCAGCACCGCCGCCGCTGAGTACGGTGGCTCAGGCGGTGAGCACCGCCAGCACCAGCAGGACGATCGCCAGCACCACCCCGGCGACGACGGTCCAGCGATGATCGGAGATCCACCAGCGTATTCGCTCACCGGCCGGCTGCGGATGGACGTCCGCACGCTCGTCGAACGGCCGGGGGGACGACTCCCCTCCGGCCTCGATCCTGTTGATCGCCGCGACGCGCCTGGCCAGTTCGGGGTCCTCGAGTTCGAGGGCCCGCTCGATTGCAGCGAGGATGCGGCGTTCCCTCCCGGAGAGACTCATCTAGATCACCATTGCTCCCACGCCGGTGAAAGCCTTTTACCCATCGGTAGCCCACGCATGCCCGTCTCTTAGGCGATCTCGTGCGCTCGCCGTCTCAGTGCGGGAACGTCCGGGGCGGGCGCGGGGTGATCTCGTCGCGGAAGTCCTCGATGACGGAGTGGATCTGCCGCATCAGGACCGTGCCGGCCAGCCGGTGCAGGTAGAGCGAGCGCTTGGCCAGGGCGTCGAGGTCCACCGCGAAGCAGACGGCCATCAGCGGGTTGACGAACAGCTCGCTGCCGCGGGTGCGGTCGGTGAAGCGCACGTCCCCGAACTCGCCGCGCACCGCGGCCGCGATCGAGCCGTTCACGATGCTCGGGTGGTCGGGGGTCTCGGCGTGGGCGTGCGCGACGGCGTCGAGGTAGAGCGCGCCTTCCCGGCTCAGCCTGGACACCGAGAACGCGCCCAGGTACGCGCCCTCGCGTTCCAGCGCGGCCAGGTTCTCCAGCACCTGGGCGTGGTTGACGCCGTGGTAGGAGTCGACGCCGAAGCCCAGCGAGGCCACGATCTTGTTCGGTACGTCGAGCGCGTGCGCGGCGGCCAGGCTCGCCATGTCCTCGGCCGGGGTGCCCAGGCCGGATTCGTCGCCGCGCAGCAGGATGTCGGTGCCGCCGTCCACGAGGAGGATCGTGTCGAGGTCGAGCCGTTCGGCGAGCAGGCGGTAGGCGGCGGTCAGCGGTTCGACGCCGACCTTCGGGAACGCGTGGACGGTCGAGGGCAGGCGCTGCAGCGCCAGCCAGCGGGCCAGCGTGCGCTCGGGGAAGTACCAGTCGCGCGCCGGCGTGTCAGGGCCGATCTCGGCGACGTTCTCGGCCAGCCAGACGTCGAGGCCCAGGCCGTCGAGGTGGCTGAACGACAGGTTCGCCAGGTGCACCTGTTGCCGGCCTGCCACAGCGCCAGGGCCAGGGGTAAGCCGGCGTAGACGTCGAAGCCTGCGCCCGCGCCGGCCACCAGGATCCTGGCGGAGCCCTCTAACCGGGCGGACAGGGGCGACGAGATCATGCCTCACATCTTGCCGTAGCGCTGCTTGAAACGCTCGACGCGACCGGCGCTGTCGATGATGCGGCCGCGACCGGTGTAGAAGGGGTGGCTGGCCGAGGAGACGTCGACGTCGATGACGGGGTAGGTCCTGCCGTCCGTCCACTCGACGGTCGCGCCGCTCGTGCGCGTCGAGCGGGTGAGGAACGCGAAGCCCGCGCTCGGGTCGCGGAAGACGACGGGACGGTAGGCGGGGTGCAGGTTCTTCTTCATGGCCCCTGCAACCAACCGACAACGGTTTTCATTCCCTGGCCGTTCTGGCCTCAGGATCCCAGCCGAGCGCGGCCCGGCCGCCGTCCACCGGGACGGTCGCGCCGGAGATGAAGCTCGATTCCTCGGACAGCAGGTAGGCGACGGCGGCGGCCACCTCGGCGGCGGTGGCGGCCCGGCCCAGCGGGTGGAGGGCGGCCATCTCGGCGTCCAGGCCGGGGCGCGCGGTGCGTAGTTTCTCATAACGCTCCGTGATGACCGAGCCGGGCGCGACCGCGTTGACCCTGATGCCGTGCCTGCCGTACTCGACGGCCAAGGCCCTGGTCAGGCCCTCGACGGCGGCCTTGGCGGTGGCGTACGGCAGGCTGCCTGGCACGGCCCTGGCGGCCTGGTGCGAGGTCAGGTTGACGATCGCGCCGGGCGTGCCGGCCGCCAGGAAGGCCCGTACGGCGGTCGCGCAGCCCACCACGGCCAGGTCCAGGTTGGCCGCGATCAGCGCTCTGACCTCGGAGATCGGCGAGTCGTGCACGGAGGCGTCGCGGAAGACGGCCGCGTTGTTGACCCAGCCGGCCAGCGTCCCGTACTCCTGGGCCAGGTCGGCCGCCCAGGCCGCGACCTCCTCGTCGGCCGCGTCGCCGATGACCGGGATGACCGGGACGCCGCCCGCGTCCGCGGCCCAGTCCAGGGCGCCGGGATCGCGTTCGACGGCCACCACGGCGGCCTTCTCGCCGGCCAGCCGCTCCACGATCGCCCTGCCGATGCCGCGTCCGCCGCCGGTGATCACATAGGAAAGGCTCATGCTTCCGAGGCTAAGTGACCATTGTCACGGCATTTCCGGCGGATGACCGGAGAGAATCATCCTGTGGTCTCCACGTCTGCGCTGAAATCCCCGGTTCGGATGGTCGGCGCGCTGGCGATCACGCAGACGATCGGGTACGGCGTTCTTTACTACGCATTTTCAGTATTCATCACGCCGATGTCCCGCGACCTGCACGCCGGGGTCGCGCAGATCACCGGCGCGATCACGCTGAGCCTGCTCGTCGCCGCGTCCGTGGCGCCGCTCGTCGGGCACTGGCTCGACCGGCACGGCGGGCGCCGGCTGATGACCGCGGGCTCGGTGCTCGGCGCCGCCGCCGTGCTCGCGTGGTCACAGGTGACCGACGTCCTGCAGTTGTACGCGGTGTGCGCGCTGCTCGGCGTAGGCTCGGCGATGGTCCTGTACGAGGCCGCGTTCGCGGTGATCGTGGCCTGGTTCGAGTCGATGCGCCGGGCCAGGGCGCTGCTCGCGGTGACCGTGGTGGCCGGGTTCGCCTCCAGCATCTTCCTGCCGCTGACCGGGTTCCTGGTGGACAGGTACGGCTGGCGTACCGCGCTGGTCGTCCTGGCCTGCGCATACGCGCTGGTCACCGTGCCGCTGCACGCGCTGACCGTACGCGACCGGCCGGTGCCCGCGCCCCCGGCGGGCGGGCGGCGGCGGATCGTCGGCGACGCGTTGCGCGCGTGGCCGTTCTGGCTGCTGACCACGGCGTTCCTGGCCCAGACCGCGGCGGTGGCGGTCATGGGGGTGCTGCTGGTCACGTACCTGATCACGCTCGGCCACTCCCCCGTCTTCGCCGCGACGGCGGCCGGGCTGCTCGGCGTGTTGTCGGTGACCGGCAGGCTGGTGACCACCGGGCTGCAGGCGCGTATGCGCATCTCGTTGATCACCGCGACGGTGTTCGTCCTGCAGGGGACCGCGGCGTTGCTGCTGCCGCTCATCGGACGGGACGCGGCGGGCGCGATCGCCGCCGTCGTGCTGTTCGGCCTGGGGTTCGGGGTGTCCACGATCGCGCGTCCCGCCCTGGTCGCCGACCGGTACGGCACCGCCGCCTTCGCCACGCTGACCGGCGCGATGACGCTGCCGATCAAGGTGGGGCACGCGCTGGCCCCGCTGCTGGCCGCCGCGCTCGCCCAGGCGGCCGGGTACCCGGCCGTCATGTCCGCGGTGGCCGGCTGCTGCCTGGTCGGGGCACTGTCGCTGCTGGCCTACGATCGCCGTGGGCGAACTGACGGAACGGCTCCGCCTCGACACGTAAGGTAGCCGTATGGATACCCCCACCGAGGTTCTGCACCGCGTGTTCGGCTACGACTCGTTCCGTGCGGGTCAGCAGGAGATCATCGAACACGTCGTGGCCGGCGGCGACGCGCTCGTGCTCATGCCCACGGGCGGCGGGAAATCGTTGTGCTATCAGATCCCGGCGCTGGTGCGTCCCGGCGTCGGGGTGGTCGTCTCGCCGCTGATCGCGCTCATGCAGGACCAGGTCGACGCATTGCGCGCGCTCGGCGTCCGCGCGGGGTTCCTCAACTCGACGCAGGGGCTCGACGAGCAGCAGACCGTGGCCGCCACCCTGCTGGCCGGCGAGCTCGACCTGCTCTACCTGGCGCCCGAGCGGCTGCGCGTGGAGTCCACGATGCGGCTGCTGGAGAAGGCCAAGATCTCGGTGTTCGCGATCGACGAGGCACACTGCGTGGCGCAGTGGGGGCACGACTTCCGTCCGGACTATCTGGCCCTCTCGCAGCTGCACGAGCGGTTCCCGCAGATCCCGCGCATCGCGCTGACCGCTACGGCCACGCCCGCCACGCACGCGGAGATCTCCACCAGGCTGGGGCTCGACCAGGCCCGCCACTTCGTGGCCGGCTTCGACCGGCCCAACATCCACTACCGCATCACCGCCAAGAGCGAGCCCAAGCGGCAACTGCTCGACTTCCTGCGCACCGAGCACGACGGCGACGCGGGCATCGTCTACTGCCTGTCGCGGGCCTCGGTGGAGAAGATCGCGGAGTTCCTGGTGGAACACGGGATCGCGGCGGTGCCGTACCACGCGGGGCTCGACGCGGCCACGCGCGCCGCGCACCAGGCGCGCTTCCTGCGCGAGGACGGGCTGATCGTGGTGGCCACGATCGCCTTCGGCATGGGCATCGACAAGCCCGACGTCCGTTTCGTCGCCCACCTCGACCTGCCCAAGTCGCTGGAGGGCTACTACCAGGAGACCGGCCGCGCCGGGCGCGACGGCCTGCCCGCCACCGCGTGGATGGCCTACGGCCTGCAGGACGTGGTGCAGCACCGCAGGCTCAGCCTGGAGGGCGACGAGGCGCACCGCCGCCGCCAGGCGCACCACCTCGACGCCATGCTCGCGCTGTGCGAGACGGTGGGCTGCCGCCGGGTGATGCTGCTCGACTACTTCGGCCAGAAGGACGCCGAGCCCTGCGGCAACTGCGACACCTGCCAGACCCCGCCCGCCTCCTGGGACGGCACCGTCCCGGCGCAGAAGGTGCTGTCCACGGTGTTGCGGCTGGCCAGGGAGCGGCGGCAGAAGTTCGGCGTCGGTCAGGTGGTCGACATCCTGCTCGGCAAGACGACGGCCAAGGTGCTGCAACACGGGCACGAGACGCTGACCGTGTTCGGGGTGGGCGCCGAGCTGGGCAACGCGGAGTGGCACGGGGTGGTGCGGCAACTGCTCTCGCAGGGGCTGCTGGCGGTGGAGTCCGACTACGGGGCGCTGGTGCTCACCGACGACAGCGCGGCGGTGCTGCGCGGGCAGCGCGAGGTGCTGCTGCGCCGCGACCTCGCCCCGGCCCGTTCCCGGTCGGGGTCCGGCTCGGGCGCGTCCAAGGGCAAGACCGCGGTGGAACTGCCCGCCGCGGCTGCGCCGGTCTTCGAGCGGCTGCGCGCGTGGCGGGCGGGGGTGGCCAAGGAGCAGGGGGTGCCCGCGTACGTCATCTTCCACGACGCCACGTTGCGGGAGATCGCCACGCTGGGGCCTGCTTCGCTGGGGGAGCTGGCTCGGGTGAACGGGGTGGGCGAGAACAAACTGGCCAAGTACGGCCCGGGCGTCCTGGAAACTCTGGCCGCCGAGACCTCCGCGTCTTAGCCCGACCCGATCGGCGCTTGAGGGGCGCGATGGCGGGGTTGGGTGAGTGGGCTGGGTTGGGT
>NZ_JABCPZ010000200.1 GCF_013283785.1 Nonomuraea antri | reverse complement strand
CACGAAGCGGCCGCCTCCGTCGCCGCGCGGCGCGCCGCCGCCGGGTCCATCGGCCGGTCGCCGGTCGGCTCGTACGTCAACGCCACCACCCCGGACGAGAACGCCCGCGACCCGGTCAGCCGCAACACCGAGAAGTCCACCGACGCGTCGAACAGCCGAGCCCCACGCCCGGCGACGACCGGGTAGGTGACCAGGCGCAGTTCGTCGATGAGCCGCTCGCCCAGCAGCCGGCGCACCAGCGCGGCGCTGCCGAAGATCAGGATGTCGCCGTCGAACTCCTCCTTCAGCGCGGCGATGCGTTCCGCCGCGTTCTCCCTGATGACGGTGGTGTTGTTCCACTCTCCCCGCTCCAACGTCGTCGACACGACGTACTTGGGCAGCGCGTTCATCCTGTCGGCGTAGCCGGCCTCGTCGGTCATGCTCGGCCAGGCCGCCGCGAAGCCGTCGTAGGTGACCCGGCCGAGCAGCAGCGCGTCCGCCGCGCGGATCTGCTCGATCCCGGCCGGCATGGAGTCGGGGCTGACGAACTGGAAGGTCCACTCGTGCGGGTTCTCGATGACGCCGTCGACGGTGGTGAAGACGGACAGAACGATGCGTCCCATGACGTGCTCCTCTGGCGGTGTTCTCGCTGATGAGCCCATCGTCGCCAGGCGCAACCCGCACCGGCATCAGGGACGGGCACCGACCCGCCACGAGGAGACCACGGACTCCCACGGACGGGCCCGCCTCACAACGCGGACAGGATCCTGCCGATCCAGAGGAGGGCACGGAAGAGCCAGCGCAGCGGCCAGACGACCCCCCGGACGATCAGCTCGATCCACCTGAACGGATTCACCAGGCTCGACAGGACCAGCGCGATCATGTCGGGGTCGATCGACCGCAGCACCCAGCACCAGCCCCGATGCCCCTGCCGCCGATACACCGCGAACGCCCACACCAGCGGCGGCACCGTCGCCCCCAGCATGAGCGCCAGCCCGGGGAACCCCATCCACCAGATGCCGCCGGCCGTCCACGCGATCAGGTAGACCGCCCACTGGAACACCAGCCCGCCGAGCAGCCACGACATGCCGCCCTCCGACTGGACGTGCAGCGCGAAGCACAGCGGCTGGTCCCTGCACACGTCGGGCAGCGAGGTGTCGAGCGGAACCTCGGGCTTCTCCGGCTCGGCGGACTCGGCCGGGCCTTCCCTGCGGCTCGCCGGATGGATGTCTTCACTCATGCGTCCGGATCTACCAGGGGCGCCTTGGAATCCACTGGTGGGCCGCTCACCACGACTTGGAGCACCGCCACCGGGAACCGCGCCCCCGCCGCGCGTTCCGTCAGCGGCGCACCCGGAACCGCAGGTGCAGCACCCGGTCGCCCTGGACCACCGTGTGCGGGTCGTCCAGCAGGTGCTGGGCGTCGACCGAGCCGAAGTAGCGCTTGCCCGCGCCGAGCACCACCGGCGCCACGTCCATCGCCACCTCGTCGACCAGGCCGAGGGCGAAGGCCTGCCCGCCGACGTCGCCCGCCGCCACCCCGACGTCGAGCTCGCCAGCCAGCTCCTTGGCCCTGGCGATCGCCTGCGCCACGTCCGCGACGAAGTGGTACGACGCCTCCGGGTGCCACCCTTCCGGCTTGGGCCGGTGCGACACCACGACGACGTGCGAGCCCGCGGGTGACGTTCCCTCCCAGCCGTTGACCATGTCGAACAGGTGGCGCCCGATCACCAGGCAGCCGATCCGCGCCAGGGTCGGCCTGAGGTGGTCGGCCGAGGCCTGCGAGACCTTGATCCCGCTGCCCTCCTTGAGCTCGACGTCGCCGTTGGCGTACCAGTCGAACAGCGCGCCGACCTCGTCGTTCTGGTTGGCGATGAAGCCGTCGACCGACACCACGTTGTGCATCACCACAGTGCTCATCATGTCCTCCTGGCTCATTCCCGGGGCTCGGCCCCGCTTCTCGGTGCTCTCACTGACACGTCGAGCGGAGGAGACGCGGATCGACACGCGGCCGGAAAATTCTTCGCCGGACTTCCGGGGTCAGTGCCAGTAGTCGCGTTCCGGCAGCCGCACGTGCCGGGCGGGGCTGATGAGCGAGCCGTCGTCGGCCGGGCGCAGGCCCGCGCCGGCGAAGCAGTAGGCCTCGGCGTGGCCCTCGTACAGGTACTTCAGCAGGATCTCGGCAGCGGAGTCGCCGGGGTCGACGTCGCGGCCACCCGGGGAGGTGTCCCAGGCCGTGACCTCGCCGTCGCGGTAGACGCGGCCCTGGTTGCCGCTCTTGGGGTTGGCGTACATGCCGTAGGCGACCGTGCCGGCCGACAGCAGCTTCATGACGACGGGCGTGGCGGCCATGAACCCCCAGTCCTGGAAGACGACGCAGCCGCCGGGCACGTCGGTGAGGCCGATGTAGCGCATGGCCTCCTCGTGGAACGGATCGTCCATGATCTCTTCCAGCTCGTCGTCGGCGGCGGGTTCGCCGTTCAGCCGCCCGGACGCCTCGGCGGCGGTGAGGCCGGCGACGCAGGTGAGGCTGAAACCGTCGTGCTCCAGCCCGGGCAGCACGCCGATCAGGCGGTCGGACTCCACCACGGCGGCCGACTCCTCCTCGGTCAGGCCGGTGTGCCCGGGCGGGAACGGGAAGAACTGGCCGGGCCTCGGCCCCGCCAGGCTGAGCCGGCCGGGCGACCAGCCGGCCATCATCGGCCGCCACGGGTCGGCCCCGGCGGCGACCAGGGCGCGGACGTTGTCCGGCCGGTCGTTGAACACCGCCTCCCACAGCGCCGTGCGGCCCTCGCACACGGCGTCGACGTCGTCGACCCGGCCGGCCAGCTCGGCGACCACCTCAGGCGAGCCGAGCTCGGCGGCGGCGTGCAGCGGACGGTCGAAGACGTACGACCCCACGTTCGGGTCGGCCCCCGCGTCGAGCCGGGCGCGGATCTGCTCCAGATCGGTCCAGGACTGCCAGCCGAGATCGGACCAGCCGGGCGTTTCAGAGGGGGGCATGACGGCTCCTTCGAGAGCGCGAACGCGGACACGAGCGGGGCCATCATGACGGAGGGCACGGACAATTTCCGGCGGTCAGGGGGCGAAGCGCCAGCGGGTCGCCCCGTACGGCTCCACCCAGGCGACGCCGACGGCGGTGCCGAGGGTGAGCCGGTAGAGGTGCCACGGCGGCGGCCCCGCGCTCGGCGCGCTGTAGGGCGCGGTCAGCGACTCGCCGGACCGCTCGGCCGGCCAGCCCGTGTCGCTGTACACGCCGGCGATCCTGTCCAGCGTCGCGGCGTCGGTGACCCGGCTCGCCGTGCCCTCGAGCACCAGGTCGATGCCCTCCAGCCGGACGGACACCGTGCAGGCCGGGTTCGCCGCCAGGTTGCGCGACTTGCGGGTCTCGGGCCCGCTGGTGAAGTACAGGGCGTCGGCCACCCACATCGCACCGATCCCGGCGGAGTGGGGGCGGCCGTCCGGCCTGACCGTGGCGAGGAACGACGGGGTGCTCATCTTCGCCAGGTCGATCTCCAGACGTTCCCTGGCCCGGCTCCAGGGCAGCGCCTCGTGGTCGTAGCGGTCCAGGTTGGCGGTCTCGACGGGTTCGCGGCCGGTCATCTCGCTCCTCCGATTACGTCGCGGGCTTGCCTACCGCCCTATCACGCCCGACGCGGAAACCCCAGGACGCGAACCCCCGGACGCGAAACCACAGGATGCGAACCCCCAGGACGCGGGTCAGCGGGGGCCGAACTCCAGCGCCGCCTCCCGGTCCAGCGGGAAGATCGGCCGCTTCAGGTTCCGGTACGGCAGCCGCAGCAGGTCCTGGTCCACCCCGCCCGGCGTGAGCGCCAGCATCCAGCCGGCCGCCGCCTCGAACAGCTCCGGCTCCAGGTACCCGATCTTGACCGTGACCACGTCCGCCGAGGCGACGTCCACGCCCAGCCGCCGGTACGACTCCAGCAGCCGGTACTGCATCCGGCGCGAGGTCAGGAACACGCTCAGCCCGCCGACGCGCACGCTGACCACGCGCCCGCCGTCGGGGTCGTCGGCCACCGCCTCCAGCGTGCCCTCCAGCGCCAGCGGCCCGGGCTCCCGCGCGTCGACCCGGCCGCCGGCGCGCACGCTGACCGGCGAGCCGATCGGCAGGTGCCCGACGCGCGCCACCGCCTCGGGGTCGAACAGCGAGGCGAAGACCGCCCGCACCGCGCCGTCGCGGATCTCCGGCCTGGCCAGCATGCGCTCCAGCGCGTACGTGACGTCGTCGGCGCCGCCGGCGCCCGGGTTGTCGCCGGAGTCGCTGATGAAGTACGGCCGGGCGGCGCCGTCCTTGAGCGCCGTGTCGAGGCACTCGTCCATGGTGCCCGTGGGGGCGACGAAGGCGAAGTCGTCGCGGGCGTCCCAGAACGCCTGGCCCAGCTCGCGCGCGGCCTGCTCGGTGGCGGCGGCGTCGGTGCCGGTGGCGACGACCGCGCCGGTGCAGCGCGGCTCGTCGGCCCAGGCGAAGCCGATCCACACGGCCGCGTCGATCACGCCCGGCCTGGCCTCGATGTCCGGGATGCGGGCGTACAGGCCGCGGGCCGGTTCGACGCGGGTGCTGGTCATCTCGCCGGGCAGCAGGATCGGCACGTGCACCAGCGACTTGTGCGGCCGCCGGCCCCGGCGCAGCGCCTCGACCAGGTTGCGCGCGGCGCGCTCGCGGGTCTCCCAGACGTCCACGTGGGGCGCGGTGCGGTAGCAGGTGAGCAGGTCGCAGCCGGCGAACAGGGTGGGGGAGACGTTGCCGTGCAGGTCCATCGCCGCCGACACCATCGGCTCGGCGCCGATGACCTCGCGGATCGCGGTGATCAGGTCGCCTTCGGCGTCCTGGCGGCCGACGACGCTCATCGCGCCGTGGATGTCCAGCAGCACGCCGTCGAAGCGGCCGCCGGCCAGGCCCTCGACGATCTCGGCCCGCCAGGCGTCGTACGCGGCCGGCTCGACCGCGCCGCCGGGCAGGGCGCGGGCGTGCACGAGCGGCACCCACTCCACGTCGGCGGCCCACGGCTCGCCGCGCCAGGCGTACCTGTCGAGCAGGTCCTGGCCCCGCGTGACGTCGAAGTCGGCCGTGCCGCTCAGGTGAGGGGAGAAGGTGCTGGACTCGATGTGGATGCCGCAGATGGCGATGCGCAAGGACACGATGCTGGCTTTCTACGAGATGCTTTCGCCCGAAGTCCCCCTCGGGGAACTTTTTACGAGGGCTTCCTACGACGGCCGGAGGTCGGCCGACTCGCGCAGGAGCCGGCCCAGCCCGATGAGGGCCGCGTCACGACCGGCCACGCTCGCCTCGATGGACAGCGACTGGGTCAGCGGCGGCAGGCAGCGCTCGTAGAGCATGCCCTTGACCGCGGCCACGTAGACGTCGAGGCTCGACAGCGCGCCGCCGATGACCACGCTGTCCGGGTTGAGGAAGTTGACCAGGCCCGACAGCGCCACGCCGAGCAGCCGGCCGCCCTGGCGCACCAGCGTCACCACGGCCGGGTCGGCGTTGACGGTGGCGGCGATGACGTCGCGGGTGCTCGACACCGGCAGGCCGCGCCCGCCCAGCTCGCGGACCAGCGCGGCGCCGCTGGCCACGGTCTCCAGGCAGCCGCGGCTGCCGCAGGAGCATTCGCGCTCGCCGCTGTCGGCCACGCGCATGTGCGTGATGTCGCCGCTGAGCCCGCGCCCGCCGCGGTAGATCTGGCCGCCGCTGACCAGGCAGCCGCCGATGCCGGTGCCCGCCTTGACGTAGATCATGTCGCCGGACTCGCGGCGGGTGACGTACTCGCCGATCGCGGCGGCCTTGGCGTCGTTGTCGACGACCACGGTCGCGTCGAAGCGGTCGCGCAGGTCGCGCTGGGCGTCGTAGCCGCTCCAGCCGGGCATGCGGGCCGGGCCGACGAGCCGCCCGTGCGGGAACTCCACGGGCCCGGGCAGGGCGATCCCGACGGCCAGCAGCCGCTGGCCCGGCGCGTGCGCGGCCCTGATGTGGTCGAAGGCCGCGGTGACCTCGTCGAAGATCGCCTTGGGCCCCGCTCCTATGTCGACGGCGGACTCCTCGGCGGCCAGCAGCACGCCCGAGGGCGAGCACAGGCCGATGCGGGCATGACGACCGCCCAGCTCGGCCACCGCGAACACGCCGCCGGAGCCGGCCGGACGCAGGATCCTCGGACGCCGGCCGCCGGTCGAGACGCCCACGCCCTCTTCCAGGATCGCGCCCTCCTCCAGCAGCCGGCGCACCACGCTGGAGACCGTCGACGGAGCCACCTGCAGGGTCTCCACCAGATCCGCCCGGGAGGTGGCCCTGCCGCTGGCCAGCAGGCTCAGGGCCTGCTCACGCAGGTTGGCGGGGTCCGACATGCCTCTCCTCCCTGGTGAACACACACGTCGGCATCCATCATCGAGCACGGAGACGATCGCCGAAAGATGTCCCCGCGGCGGACTCTATCCCGAAATAAGTCTGCTGAACAAAGTCGATTCTTCGCATTGACTTACAACTTGCGCCTCTATACATTCTCCGGACTGAACGGCCCCTGGAGGGCACACCCGCGTCTCGACGAGGAGAACCATGGGGACGAGAACCCGCATCGCGTGCGGCGTGGTGGCCATCGGACTCGGCCTGAGCGCCTGCAGCGCGGGCGCCGGCGGCGGTGCGCAGCAGGGCGGCGGCGCGCAGGGCAAGGACACCGCGACCGTGGCCTTCCGCACGCCGAACTGGATCCTGCCGATCTCGGCCCCCGGCTTCACGCAGGGTGAGAACGAGATCTTCTCCACCGCCCTGTACCGCAAGCTGTACGCCTACAAGCTCGACGGGTCCAGCGCCGACAACGTCGACCCGCGGCGCTCGCTGGCCGAGTCGCCCGCCGTCAGCGACGGCGGCAAGACGCTGACCATCACGCTCAAGGACAACACCTGGTCCGACGGCAAGCCGATCACCACCAAGGACATCCAGTTCTGGTGGGACCTCGTCACCACGAACAAGGACAAGTGGGCCTCCTACCGGCCCGGCGGCTTCCCCGACAACATCGCCGAGTTCAAGGTCAAGGACGACAAGACCTTCTCCCTGACCACCAAGAAGGCGTACAACACGGCCTGGTTCGTGGGCAACCAGCTCAACCGGATCGTCCCGCTGCCCCAGCACGCCTGGGACAGGGGCGACGCGAAGAAGACCTTCGAGGAGCTGACCGCGGCGGCCAAGGACCCCAAGACCTACGCCACCAACCCGCTGTGGAAGATCGGCAGCGGCCCGTGGAAGCTGCAGAGCTACGTGCCCAGCGGCGAGGTGGTCCTGGCCAAGCAGGACACCTACTCCGGCACCGACAAGCCGAAGCTGAACAAGATCGTGCTGCGCCCGTTCACCGGCGACGACGCCGAGTTCAACGTGCTGCGCGCGGGCCAGATCGACTACGGCTACATCCCGCCGGCGAACCTGTCGCAGAAGGCGTACCTGGAGTCCAAGGGCTACGCGATCTCCCCCTGGTACGGATGGTCGATCACCTACCTGCAGCTCAACTTCAACAACCCGAAGTCGGGCGTGCTGTTCAAGCAGCCGTACCTGCGCCAGGCGCTGCAGATGCTCATCGACCAGCCCACCATCAGCAAGGTGATCTGGTCCGGCATGGCCGCGCCCACCTGCGGCCCGGTGCCCGCCAAGCCCGGCTCGCCGGGCGGCCAGGGCTGCGTCTACCCGTTCGACCCGGCCAAGGCCGAGCAGCTGCTGGCGGCCAACGGCTGGAAGGTCACCCCCGACGGGCAGACCACCTGCGACGACCCCGCCAAGTGCGGTGACGGCATCGCCAAGGGCACGCCGCTGAACTTCACCGTCACCAGCCAGTCCGGCTTCGCGGCGACCTCGAAGATGTTCGCCGAGATCAAGTCGAGCATGGCCAAGGTCGGCGTGCAGCTGACCATCAAGGAGGTGCCCGACTCCGTCGCGGTCACCCCGGCCTGCGAGCGGGACGAGTCCAAGTGCGACTGGGACATGTCGTTCTTCGGCTCCCAGGGCAGCTGGTACTACCCGGCCTTCGCCTCCGGCGAGCGCCTGTTCCAGACCGACGCCCCGGTCAACCTGGGCAGCTACAGCAACCCCGAGGCCGACGAGCTCATCGAGAAGGCGCAGTTCTCCGCCGACGCCGGCGCGCTGCAGGAGTACAACGACTTCCTGGCCAAGGACCTGCCGGTGCTCTGGATGCCGAACCCGGTCTACCAGATCTCGGCCTACAAGTCCGGGCTGCAGGGCGTCGACCCGCAGGACCCGATGAACCTCATGTACTTCCAAGACTGGTCCTGGAAGAGCTGACCCTTGACCCGCTACCTCCTCACCCGCCTGGGCCAGGCCCTGGTCATCGTGATCCTGGTGACGCTGATCATGTTCGTGATCCTGCACCTGCTGCCGGGTGGCGCGGCGCGGGCCATCCTGGGCAAGGAGGCGACGCTGGAACAGATCGCCGCCTTCAACCACGAGATGGGGTACGACCGGCCGCTGTGGGAACAGTACGCGCTGTACCTGCGGCGGCTGGTGGGCGGCGACCTGGGCTACTCCTTCCAGCTCAACCAGTCGGTGGCCGAGGCAATCAGCCAGCGCCTGCCCAAGACCATGCTGCTGTCGCTGGCCTCGACGCTGCTGGCGGTCGTGGTGGCCGTGCCGCTGGGCGTGATCCAGGCGGTGCGCCGCAACCGCTGGCCCGACTACGCCATCAACGGGCTGTCCCTGCTGGCCTACGCGACGCCGATCTTCTTCATGGGCCTCATGATGATCATCGTGTTCGCGCAGGTGTGGCCGGTGCTGCCACCCGAGGCGCCGCAGGGCTTCACCATGGCCGAGGTGCTGGCCGAGCCCGCCGGGCTGGTGCTGCCCACGCTCACGCTGGCGATACTCACCGTCGCGGTGTACTCGCGGTACATCCGCTCGTCCATGGTCGACAACCTGAACGAGAACTACGTCCGCACGGCACGCAGCAAGGGCCTGTCCGAAGGACGGGTGATCGTCGGGCACACGCTGCGCAACGGCCTGTTCCCGGTCATCACCCTGCTCGGCATGTACCTGCCCGCGCTGTTCAGCGGCGCCCTGGTGGTGGAGCGGCTGTTCAACTACCCGGGCATGGGGCTGCTGTTCTGGCAGGCGGCGCTCAAGCGCGACTATCCGATCCTGCTCGGCGTCACGCTGCTGATCTCGGTGGCCACCGTGCTCGGCGCGCTGGTCGCCGACGTGCTCTACGCCGCGGTCGACCCGCGGGTGCGACTCAAGGCGGGCCGCTCATGACCACTCAGCACGACGAGGCCCCGGTCCGCCGGATGTGGCGGCAGGGCCTGGAGGTCTTCTGCGAGAACCGGCTGGCGCTGGTGGGCGTGGGCATCTTCGTCCTGCTCGCCGCCTTCAGCTTCCTCGGGCCGATCTTCTACCAGACCGACCAGGTGCACACCGACCTGACCAAGGTCTTCCTGACCCCCGGCGCCGACGGGCACCCGCTGGGCACCGACGGCGTCGGCTACGACCAGCTCGGCCGGATGATGCTGGGCGGCCAGACCTCCATCGTGGTCGGACTGGCGGCCGGCCTGCTGGCCACGGTCGTGGGCACGATCTGGGGCGCCATCGCCGGTTTCGCCGGGAGCTGGGCCGACGCGGTCATGATGCGGGTGGTCGACGCGATGATGTCGATCCCGGCGCTGTTCCTGTTCATGCTCATGGCCGCGATCGTCACGCCCACCGTGCCGATGCTCATCGTCATCATCGGCGCGTTCGCCTGGCTCGGCCCGGCGCGGCTGGTGCGCGGCGAGGCACTGACGCTGCGCACCCGCGAGTACGTGATGGCCATGCGCGGCATGGGCGGCACCGGCGGCCGGGCCGTGCGCAAGCACATCATCCCGAACGCCATCGGCACGGTGATCGTCAACGCCACCTTCCAGGTCGCCGACGCGATCCTGTACGTGGCCTACCTGTCGTTCCTCGGCCTGGGCGTGCCGCCGCCCGCCGCCAACTGGGGCGGCATGCTGTCCGACGGCCTGTCGGACACCTTCAGCGGCCACTGGTGGCTGCTGTATCCGCCGGGAATCGCCATCATCCTCATCGTCCTCGCCTTCAACTTCATCGGCGACGGGCTGAGGGACGTCTTCGAGGTCCGCCTCCGGCGGCGTTAGCAGGAGGTTTCGTACATGGAGGCACCCGATCGGCCGCTGCTGCGGCTGCGTGACCTCAGCACCGACATCGCGCTGCGGCGCGGCGTCGTGCACGCGCTCGACCAGGTCAACCTGGAGGTCAAGCAGGGCGAGACGCTCGGCGTCGTGGGCGAGTCGGGCAGCGGCAAGACCATGACCGTCCTGTCGATCATGGGGCTGCTGCCCACCGGCGGCGCGGTCGTCGGCGGGGAGATCCTCTTCGACGGCCGCGACCTGCGCGGCCTGCCGCCCGCCGAGCTGCGCCGGGTGCGCGGCGTCGAGATGGGCATGGTCTTCCAGGACCCGCTCACCTCGCTCAACCCCACCATGCGCATCGGCGCCCAGGTCGCCGAGCCGCTGCGGGTGCACCAGGGCGTGAGCAAGGCCGAGGCGCGCGAGCGGGCCGTCGAGATCCTGCGCCGGGTGGGCATGCCCCGTCCCGACAAGATCGTCGACGACTACCCGCACCAGCTCTCCGGCGGCATGCGCCAGCGCGTGGTCATCGCCATGGCGCTCATCCGCTCGCCGCGCCTGCTCATCGCCGACGAGCCCACCACCGCCCTGGACGTCACCACTCAGCGCCAGATCCTCGAACTCATCGACGACCTGCGCGAGGAGTTCAAGATGGCGGTCATCCTGGTCACCCACGACCTGGGCGTGATCGCCGGCCGGGCCGACCGGGTGGCCGTCATGTACGCCGGGCGGGTGGTGGAGAGCGCCACCACGGCCGAGCTGTTCCGCGCGCCGCGCCACCGCTACACCGAGGCGCTCATGCGCGCCCTGCCCGAATCGGCCGCCGACGGCCGCCTCTACAGCATCCCCGGCCTGCCGCCCGACCTGTCGCGGCCGCTGACCGGGTGCCGCTTCGCGCCCCGGTGCCAACTGGCCACCGACGAGTGCCGCACCACCGACGTCAGGCTGCTCGACGCGGGCGGCGGGCACGAGTACGCCTGCCTGCACCCGGTCACTGAGCCGGTCGCGATCGCCGTGTCGTCCGGTCCCGCCAGGGTCGCGGCCGAGACCGCGCAACCGATCCTGACCGTGCGCGACCTGGTCAAGGAGTACGACGCGGGCGGCGGCCTGCGCGGCGCGCCCGGCCGGGTCAGCGCCGTGGCCGGGGTGTCTTTCGACGTCCGGCCCGGCGAGACGCTGGGCATCGTGGGGGAGTCCGGCTGCGGCAAGTCCACCGTCGGCCGCCTGGTGGCCGGGCTCGAAGCGCCCACCGGCGGCAGCATCGTGCTGGACGGCACCGACCTGGCCACGCTCGACCGCCGCGCCCGCCACCGCATGCACCGGCAGGTGCAGCTGATGTTCCAGGACAGCTACGCGGCGATGAACCCGCGCATGCGCATCGACTCGATACTCACCGAGCCGCTGGAGATCCAGCAGGTGGGCGACGCCGCCGCGCGCCGCGCCCGGGTGAGCGAACTGCTCGACCAGGTCGGGCTGCCCCGGCGGGCGCTGGAGCGCTACCCGCACGAGTTCTCCGGCGGGCAGTTGCAGCGCATCGGCCTGGCCAGGTCGCTGGCGCTGAACCCGCGGCTCATCGTGGCCGACGAACCGGTCAGCGCGCTGGACGTGTCGGTCCAGGCGCAGGTGCTCAACCTCATGCGCGACCTGCAGCGCGACCTCGGCCTGTCGTACGTGTTCATCAGCCACGACCTGTCCGTGGTCGACTACATGGCCGACCGGATCGGCGTCATGTACCTGGGCAAGCTGGTGGAGGTCGGGCCGGCCCACCAGGTCGTGCGCAACCCCCGCCACCCCTACACCCAGGCGCTGCTCGACGCCGTCCCCTCGCCGGACCCCGGCCACGCGCCCGGCCCGAGCACGGCGATCAGGGGTGAGCTGCCGAGCGCGCTCAACCCGCCGTCCGGCTGCCGCTTCCGCACCCGCTGCCCGCTGGCCCAGGACGTCTGCGCCACCGCGCCGCCGCTCCAGGGCGGGACGCACCAGGTCGCCTGCCACTTCCCGCTCCGCACGGAGGCCGCCGTGCCGGCCTAGGGCTCCGGCGGGTTGAACGGCGATCGCTCGGCCGGTCCCCAGCGCAGCGGGCTCGCCGCGGTGGTCTCCGTCACCTCGTCGATCTCGTACGTGACCATCCGCCGCGGCCCGCTCCAGTCGACCCGGGCCCGGCCGGACAACCGGAGCGCGTCGCCGTTCGCCCAGTCGGGGAACAGCAGCCCGGCGGCCGGTTCCAGCTCCAGGTTGCCCAGCGTGAGGTACATGGCGTTGCCCGGGTAGTCCGGCCAGCTCAGCAGCCGGGGGCCGAGCACCCGGACGAAGCCGGGCTCGCCGCCGCGATGAGAGACGTCCGCGCCCTGGCCGGCGGTGTGGGTGGCCAGGAAGAACGTGTCGGACGCGGCGATCCAGCGCTGGTGCGCGGGGGTGAGCCCGGTCAGGCTCGGGCCGTGGCGGGGCGTGCCGGGGACGATCGCGGTGATCTCCCGTGCCTGGATGTACTTGGGGCAGTTGGAGATCACCTGGTCGGTCTCGATGACCAGGAGCTCGCCCTGCCTCCTGGCCCGCCCGTTGACCCGCATCCGGCGCCTGCTCCAGGGCTCGATCGCGAGCGTGCCGATCTCACCGGACGGTTCGGTGAACTCCGCGAGCTCCGCGAACTGGGCGGGCTCGGCCCGGACGGCGATCGCGAGCGGCCCGAGCGGCTGGATGAAACCGGGTTCGCCGGTCAGCAGCCCGACGCGCATCGCCCCCGTACGGTCCGCGGCGCCGACGACCAGCATGCGCTGCCGCCGCAGGAACTCGGCGGCGACCGGGGGCAGTTCGGCCCGTGCCCTGGCCGAGCCGAGCAACTTGGTCACGCCGGTGCGCCGCTGCACGGCCACCTCGCCCGGGTGGATGCCCATGGCTAGAAGAACCCGCAGGTCGGGGCGTCCTTGTGGGGCACGGGGGCGTTGAGCCCGCTGGTCACGTAGATCTCCAGCCGGGCGCCGTCGGGGTCCTCGAAGAACAGGCCGCCGGACTCCTCGCCCTCGCGGTAGCCGGCGATGCCGTCGTACTTGACGGGCACCTCCAGCTCGCGCAGCCGCGCCTCGATCGCCTCCAGCTCCGCCACGCCCGGCGCCTCGAACGACAGGTGGTGCAGGCCGGGACTGTCGGCCGCGAACCGCCCCGAGCTCTGCTCCCAGAGCGTGACCAGCAGGTTCCCGTCGAAGCCGAGCCTGGCGTAGCGCCAGCCCTCGCCTTCGAGCCGGCCGAGCAGGTCGAAGCCGAGGACCTCGCGGTAGAAGCCGATCGACCGGTCGAGCTCGGTGACGTTGAGCGCGACGTGTCCGGTCCGCAATGCGGTCGCCACAGAACCACTCCTTTACTAATGGGTGTGGCGACATTGAAGCATTAGATTTCTAACGGGTGCAAGTGGTAGATAGCATTAGTCTCGTGGTTCATCTCGCGATCGCGTTCGCCAACACCGTCCGCGTCTCCACCGGTGACGCGCTGGCCGGCCCCGCCGGGCTGGCCGCGTGGCTGCGTGAGAGGCGGTCCGCGCTGCTGACCGAGCTTCCCGACGCCGCGCTCGACGCGATCAGTGAAGGCGAGGCCGCGGCCGCGCGGCGGGTCCGCGACGCCGTACGCGCCTTGATGGGGGGCCGTGAGTCGGCGGACGAGCACGTGCGCGTGCTCAACGAGGCGGTTCGGGCCGCGCCGCGCTGGCCCGAACTGGTGTGGGGCGATCCGCCCGCGCTCCTGTCGCGCACGGCGCGGCCGCCCGTGGACGCGGCGCTGGCCGAGGTGGCCGAGCAGGCGGTCCTGCTGCTGTCAGGCCCGGACCGGGAGCTGGTCAGGCCCTGCGGCGCGCCCGGCTGCGTGCAGTTCTTCCTCAAGGAGCACCCGCGCAGGGAGTGGTGCTCGGCCGGATGCGGCAACCGGGTGCGCGTCGCGCGCCACTACGCCCGCAGCAAGGATCAGTGACTACTTCGGGCCGTGGGCACGCCAGAGCGCGGCCCGGTCGAGCACGTCGAGCACGTCGATCGGCGAGGTGATCGAGCGCAGCGTGCCGCGATGGCGGTATTCGCGCATGATCCGCACGTGCTCCGGCACCCGGACGAACGCCCGCAGATCGTCCTCCGTCCGCCACACCGACAGCGAGCCCACCCGGCGCGCGATCGGATCGGCCCACAGCCACATGCCCACCGCGCCGTCCAGCGCCGGCCACAGGCGGGCCAGCGACAGGCCCCGCCTGGCGATTCCCGGCAGGTCGAGCAGCCGGTCCATCCGGTAGTCGGTCAGCGCCGCCACCAGCGGACCCGGCTGCGCGGCGGCGGGACCGGCGTACCAGCGCGACCTCAGCAGGCTCATGACGGCAATCTATCTGAACGACCGATCGGTTGTATAGTTTGCCCTCGGCTCACTGCTCGCCGGCGACCGCGCCCCTGATGCACAGCGGACGCGACCAGGCCACCGTGGAACTCTCCGCGATGCTCAGCGGCACGCCCACCAGGAAGCAGTACCCGGCGGCCGGGTCGAGCCCGGCGACCCTGGCCGAGGTGGCGCCGGCCGGCAGCGGGGTGAGCGGCTGCCCGCCCTGCTCGACCGGCGATCGCTGCAGGACCAGCGGGTAACGCTTGGCCCTGGCGGGCAGCGTCCAGCGCAGTTCCACCAGCGCGCCCCGGTCGGCGGCCAGCCGGGGGCGGCCCGGCGTCAGCGCGACGATGTCGCGCTTGCCGATGGTGGGGGCGGGCGTGGAACCCGTGGCCACCGGGGTGGGCGGCCCGGACTCCGGCCGGCGTGACGACAGGAAGAGCGCCACGGCGGCGCCCGCGACGGCCAGGGCCGCGACCGACGCGCCGACCACGAGCCCGCGCCGGGACCTCGGCGGGCTCGTCGGCGCCGCCGGGGCGGCGGCGGTCTCCTGGCGGGCCCGCGGCACGGTGGACATCGCGGGCCCCGGCCCCGGATCCTGGCCGACCAGGTCCGTCACCGACAGGCCCAGCTCCGCCTGCACCGCCCGCAGGCGCTGGGCGAACTCGCGCGCGGAGCCGTAACGGAGCTCGGGCTGCTTGGCCATCGCGCGCAGGATCGAGTCGAGCGCCGCCTGCGGCACGTCGGCCCGGTTGATCGGCGGCGGGTCGAGGCTCAGCACCCGGTACATCAGCGGCGCGATCGACGGGTCGGCCGGATTGTGGAAGGCCGGCTGCCCGGCCAGCAGGTGGTACAGGGTGGAGCCGAGCGAGTAGATGTCGCCGGCCCGCGAATGCGGGTGCCCGGTCAGCACCTCGGGCGCGGCGTGCAGCGGCGTGAACGCCTGCGAGGTGGCCGAGATCTCGGCCGAGTCGACCACGCGCGCCACGCCGAAGTCGGCGATCGCGGGTTCGCCGTAGCGGGAGATGAGGATGTTCTGCGGCTTGATGTCGCCGTGCAGCACGCCCGCCTCGTGCACGGCGGCCAGCGCGCCGGCCAGCTTCACCCCCGCGCGCAGCACCTCGGGCAGCGGCAGCGGGCCCTCCTTGCGCACCTTGTCGCGCAGCGAGCCGTTCTCGAAGAAGTCCATCGCGATGTACGGCTTGCCGGACGCGGTCACCCCGGTGTCGAACACCGTGACCACGTTCGGATGGCCGGTCAGCCGCCCGGTGAGCTGCAACTCGCGCTGGAACCTGCGCATGGTGCGCTGGTCGACCCGGTCCACCGACAACACCTTGAGCGCCACGACCCGGTCGAGCCGCTCCTGGTAGGCGCGGTAGACGACGGCGAACCCGCCCTGGCCGGCCTGATCGAGCACCCGGTAGCCGGGCGCGTCTTCGACTGGCGGCACGACATCCCCCCTGTTGCGCGTGAGTCTAGAGTGATGGACGCAGGAGCAGTCGCCGGCGCAGGCGGGCACGCAGCGGGGTCAGCCGCCGCGCGGCCCTGCGGACGGCGTCGCTGTGCCTCCAGGCGTCCACGGCCGCCTGGTCGGTGACGGCCTCGGGGGCGTAACGCACCCGGTTGTACAGCTCGCCGAGCGGCCGCAGGTGACCGTCCAGGCCGTCGCCGCGGCGGTCGAGCACGTCGGCGGCGGTGAGCGCGGGCTCGCCGCCCACGCCCAGGTCGTCGCAGGCCTGCCGCCACGCGCCGAGCACCCGCTGCGCCGGCCCGCCGGACGTGCGCCTGGCGCGCCTGCGCCACCACGGCAGCGCCGCGGCCAGCACCAGGTACGCCGTCCCCAGCCCGGCCCCGGCGACCCCGGCGATCGTCCATCCCGGGTGACCGGCCGCCTCCTCCGCCGGCACGGCGGGCGGTTCGGGCGTGCCTGGCTTGGCCGCGCCAGAGTCCCTGGTGAACTCGCCGGCCAGGGCCTCGCTCTCCTTGATCTCCGAGGACACCACCTCGTGGTCGTCCTTGGCGCCGCTGCGTCCCGGTGTGGGGTAGAACGGCCGCCAGCCGAGCTTCTCGAACTTGATCTCGGCCCACACCGTCACATGACCCGATTTAACGCGATAAATCCCCCCGGACGGTTGCCCGGGACGGAACCCCACCACCACCCGCGACGGCAGCCCCAGCGTCCTGGCCAGCACCGCGAACGCCGACGCGAACTGCTCGGAGGTGCCCCGATGCGTCGTCCGCAGGAAGAACTCCAGCGCCTTCAGCGAGTGCCCGGGCGGCGCGTCGACCTCGTAGGCGGCGTTGGCCCGCAGGTGGTTCTGCAGCCGGTACGCCTGCGCGATCGGCGTGCGCGCGCCCTTCGTGGCCTGCCGCGCCAACCGGCCGAACAACGCCTCCTGCGGCCCGGCGGGGAACGCGGTCAGCGCGGCGTCGCGCACCGGGCCGGCGTCGAGCAGCTCCTGCTTCGACGGCTGCGGCACCAGCGAGGTCACCTCGTACGTGAAGCCCTTGCCCGGCGGCGCGCCCGACAGCAGTGCCCCGCTCTCCGGGTCGGCGGCCAGCCCCCGGACGCCGTCGACGCGCACCGGCCGGTCCGCGGCGGGCAGCCAGGTGCCCGGCAGCCCGCCGAAGGTGATCGTCTGGCGCACGGTGGCCGTCCGGCCGGTCCAGGCGCCTTCCGGCACGCGTCCGCCGGTGGGCTGGAAGCGGGCGCTCGACGTCCAGCGCACCCCGTCGTAGCGGTCGAGCACGGCCAGCCGCCAGTTCATCGGCTTGTCCGCCTTGACGGTGAACAGGTCCCGGTCCGGGAACTGCAGCCAGGCCGATACCCGGTCCAGCGGGCTGACGCTGTCCACCCTGGCCGGTGGCGGCACGTCGGCGTCCTTTCTCGGGTCGTACGGCTGCGCGGCGACCGGCAGCAGCGGCCCGGCGGCCAGCGCCACGGCGGCCACCGCCGCCGCCACTGGGACTCCGCCGAGCACCCAGCCGGGCGAGCGGCCGTCCCTGACCAGGGCGAGCCCGGCCACCAGCACGAACAGCGCGGCCGAGACCGGCAGGTTCGACCCCTCGCCGTCCACGCCGAGCAGCAGCGCCGCGCCGAACACGAGCAGGGCGGGCAGCGCGGCGGCGATCCTGGTGCCGGTCCTGGTGACCGTCTCCACGCCTGCCGTGGCGGCGGCCCAGACGAGCGTGTGCACCAGGATGAGCAGCCTGGGCTCCGGCTGGGCGGGCAGCAGCGTGGTGAGCAGCGACTGCCAGGCGTCGGCCACGTCCCTGACCAGCTCGGGCGCGAAACCCCGGTACAGGAGCACGGCGCCGGCGAACCAGAGCAGGACGTCCAGGGCCAGGGCGAGCCAGAGCGGGCGCCGGCCGGTGAACACGGCCACCAGGGCGGGCGCGACGGCGGCGGGCGCCACGGTCAGCAGCAGCTCGGCGCCGGGGAACACGCGGTGGAAGCCCCAGCCGGCGACGCCCGCGATCGCCGCCACGTACGCGATCGCCAGCAGCCGCCGCCATCCGGCCGCCGCGGGCATGGTCGCCACGGGCCCGGTCATCGGGTGCTCCAGGCGTGCGGGAGCGCGTCCAGCTCGCTGATCGGCACGATCCTGACCCCCGGCACGCTGACCGGAGTGCCGCCCAGATACACGCACAGGATCCGGTCGAAGCGGCGGCGCACCCCGGCGGTCCGGCCGGCCGCCGCCGGGTCGGCGGTGACCAGCACCAGTGACCCGCCGCCCCGCGCCAGGCGCACCGCCTCGGCGACGCCCGCCGTGCCCGGCCCGACCAGCGCGAGACGGTCGAGCACCGCGTCCTGGTCCGGCTTGGCGTCGGTGAGCGGCCCCTCGCCGGTGAACACCCGGACCGGGAACCCCGCCCCGGCGGCGGCGCGGGCGACCGAGGCGGCCGCGTCCACGGCCAGTTCGGTGAGGTCGCGGGTGTCGAGTACGACCGTGGTCGTGGGCAGGCTGGCGTCGATGAGCCTGCGTACCATCAGCGTGCCGGTGCGGGCGCTGGACCGCCAGTGGATGTGGCGCAGGTCGTCGCCGACCACGTACTCGCGCAGGGTGTGGAAGGTGACCGTGCCGCTGGGCGCGCTGTCGCTGGTCGGCCCCTCCAGGTGGTGCGCCCGGCCGGACGGCGGCACCGGCAGCGCGACCGTACGCGGCCGCACCAGCAGCACCGCGCCCTGGCCGTACTCCCTGACCCGGCGCGCCAGCCCGAACGGGTCGGCCCGCACCAGCCGCAGCGGCCCGACCGCGATCTCGCCGCGCGCCTGGGTCGGCAGCGGGTACGACACGGTCCTGGCCGCGCCTTTGGGCAGGCGCGGCAGGTCGATCGCGTGCGCCGAGCCGCCGATCCGGTCCTCGGCCCGCAGCCCGGACATTCCCCGGCCCAGGTTGCGCACGTGCAGCACGGCCACCGCGGCCTCGCCCCTGGCCACCTTGAGCGGCGTCACCTCGCGCCGTACCTCCAGCCGCGGCCTGGGCGCGGTCCAGGCGAGCGCGGCGGCCAGCGCGAGCAGGCCGCCGGTGGCGAGCACGACCGGCTCGGGGTAGCCGAGCGCGAACCCGGCGGCGTAGAGCAGGACGGAACCGGCCAGCGTGCCCCAGCCGAGCGGAGTCAGCACTAGGCCGCCTGCGGCACCGGTGTCCCGGCGAGCAGTTCGCCGAGCACGGACGTGGCGGTGATGTCGCGGAGCTCCGCGTCGGGGGTGAGGATCAGGCGGTGCGCCAGCACCGGCACGGCCAGCGCCTTGACGTCCTCGGGCACCACGTAGTGCCGCCCGGCCGCGGCGGCCCTGACCCTGGCCGCGCGCAGCAGGGCGAGGCTGCCCCGCGGGCTCGCGCCCAGCCGCAGGTGCGGGCTGGTGCGGGTGGCCGCGCACAACGCCACGATGTAGTGGTAGACCGGGTCGGCGACGTGCAGGCCGGCCGCGAAGTCGATCATCGCGCCCACGTCCGAGGCCCTGGCCACCGCGGCCAGCCGGTCCACCTGCGGCCCGGTCGGCATGCCCTTGAGCACCTCGACCTCCGCGCCGTGGTCGGGATAGCCGACGGAGATCTTCATCAGGAACCGGTCGAGCTGGGCCTCGGGGAGGGGGTAGGTGCCGTCCATGTCCACCGGGTTCTGCGTGGCCACCACCAGGAACGGCCTGGGCACCGGGTGCGGCTCGGCGTCCACCGTGACCCGGCGCTCCTCCATGACCTCCAGCAGCGCCGCCTGCGTCTTCGGCGAGGCGCGGTTGATCTCGTCGGCGAGCACGATGTTGGCGAAGACCGGGCCCTGGTGGAACTCGAACTTCTGATGCGCCTGGTTGAAGATGGACACCCCGGTGATGTCGCTGGGCAGCAGGTCGGGGGTGAACTGGATGCGCCGCCACTCGGCGTCCACGCTGGCCGCCAGTGCCCTGGCCAGCGTGGTCTTGCCGGTGCCCGGCACGTCCTCGACGAGCAGGTGGCCCTCGGCGAGCAGGCAGATCAGCGCCAGCTCGACGGCCTCCCGCTTGCCCCGAATGACGCGTTCGACGTTGCCCGCCAGAAGCTGGAAACTGTGCGCGAACTGCCCCGCCAGCGTCGCCGGCTGCTGCGCGGGCACGGCGGCCTGCCCGCCCTGCTCGTGTTGGTACACCTGAGCCCCCTTCTCAGTCGGTGCACTCGAAGAGCGGCGCGGCAGGGAACGCGCCGCGCGGCGTGGTCATGAGCGTGTCGCTCAGGTAGGCGACCCCGCCGTTCCACTCGATGCGGTTCCAGACGTCGCTCGTCTCGTTGGTCTCCGACTCGGTCACGCTCTGCCCCTTGATCTGGCAGATGACGGTGATCGAGAGGTACTGACCCTTGGCGATCCGGCCCGCCTCGCCCGTCTTGCTGGCCCCCGGCCGGACGATCGTGTCGGTCTGGTTGTTGTTGGCGTTCTTGTACTGCCCGCGCGGATAGGCCAGGTCCACCTCGGCGGTGGCGACGTCCTGGCTCTCTCCGGCCCCGTTCTTGGCCTTCAGGGTGAAGGCGTGCTTCTGGTTGTTCTTGAGCCCGTCGACGGTGAACGACGTGCCCTTGATGCCCGGGTTGGCCGCGGCGCCCGACAGCTCGTAGGTGGTGGCGTCGTCGGCGTTCTCCGGCGCCTTCCAGGACAGCTCGGCGCCCCGGTTCTTGGCCTTGGCGGTGAAACCGGTGGGCGCGCCCGGCGCGACGCACGGCCTGGCCCCGGCGCTGGCCTCGGACTCGACCTCGCCGCCGCTCCAGTGCGCGATCACCACGAACGTGTACTCACGCGCGCAGTCGCCGCCGGTGAACTCGAACTGGAACGGGCCGTCGGCGGATACCGACTGCGGCTCGGCGGCGCCCGGGCCGCTCGCCTTCAGCGTGTAACGCTCGACCGTGCCGCCCCGCGACGGGCTGAAGCCGACCGTGATCCGGCCGGCGCCCGACCTGGCGCTCACCGCGCCAGGAGGGGACGGCGCCGACGGCGTGGGGCTCGGCGTCGGGGTGGGCG
>NZ_JABCPZ010000001.1 GCF_013283785.1 Nonomuraea antri | reverse complement strand
GGCGTGGGGATGCGGGCGGTCGTGTCCGTGCGGCGCGGGCCCGCCGGGCTGATGCTGCGGATACGACACGGCTGCACTCCACGATCACGTTGGTCACGCACGTTGGTCACGGCCATGCTGTGACGCCTGAGACCCCGGTCAGGTTCACACCGCTCAGGACAGAGCCCACTCACCGTGGATCTCGCTGTCGAAGCTCCTGGCGAAGCCGTAGCGGAACGTGAGAGGCACCGCCGTCTCCGGGATCTCGAACACGATCAGCCCGGTCTGCCTGTCACCGGTCTTGAGCTGGGTGAGCTGGAACGCCTGCCCCTCGCGGATGTCCCCGTCGCCGCCCGGGCTCACCGCCCGGTGGCTCTCGCCGGCGTCGTCGACCAGTTCGGCGTGCTCGCTCGGCCATTCCTGGTAGATCTCGCCGCCCTGGTTCCTGATCGTGAGGTGCACCGCCACGAGCCGGTGTCCCGGCTTCGGGGTGAAGAGCGTGTTCTGCGACGTCACCGGCGACATGAGCCGGTTGGCGGTCACCGCGATCTCGCGATCGGGATAGTCGACGGGGTCGCCCTCCATCACGACCGTGTCGCCGAGCCGGGCGGCGGCCCGGGTGTCAGGCGTGTCAGGCGTGTCGAGCGTGCTGGGCGTGGCGGGCCTGTCCGTCCGGTCGTCCTGGCCGCGATCGGGGACGACGTTCGGCTCGTTCGGGACGTTCGGCGCGATGGGCTGCCTGGGGCTGCTCGCCTCGGCCGCCGGGGTGTGCCCGGCGGTGAGCAGGATGAAGATCGTCAAGCCGTTGCCGAGCAGCAGCAGAGTCACCCCGACGGCCAGCGCCACGACGACGCCCGCACCGCCCTTCCGAGGGGGCGGCTGAGGAGTGTTCGCCCAGTGGGCGGGGGGTGCTGGTCCGTATCCGGGAGGAGTGGGCTGCGGCGGATACGACAAGGCTTCTCCAAGAAAGAAGGGTCGTGCCTGTCGCCCCATAGTAAAAAGGGGCCGCGAATCGCGACCCCTTTTCATCCGTTTCAGTTGGGTAGTTCCAGCACCCGGGCATGCAGGATGGATCTTTGGTGCAGCGCCGCGCGCAATGCCCGGTGCAGCCCGTCCTCCAGGTAGAGCTCGCCCTGCCACTGCACCACGTGCGGGAAGAGGTCGCCGTAGAACGTGGAGTCGGCGGCGAGCAGGGAGTGCAGGTCCAGCATGGCCTTAGTGGTGATCAAGGAGTCGAGCCGGACCTGCCGCGGCGGTATCTGAGCCCACTCTCGATGGGTCAGACCATGGTCGGGATAAGGGCGTCCGTCGCCGACAAGCTTGAAGATCACCCCATTGATTTTAGGAGAGAATTCGTTTGCTTGTGCTATCGGTGGACGTCAGCCCAGCTCAGCGAGGTCGCAATCGCCGGGCTGGCCGCTTTTGTAGCCGCGCTGGAACGCGTTGACGCGTTGCTCGGAAGATCCGTGGGTGAACGATTCCGGATCTACCCGGCCGCGCGTGCGTTGCTGGATTCTGTCGTCGCCGACGGCGGCCGCGGCGTCGAGCGCTTCGGAGATTTCCGCCGCGGTGAAGGGTTTTTCGTAGAAGCCGGTCTTGACGGCATTGTGCGCCCAGACGCCCGCGTAACAGTCGGCCTGCAGCTCGACAGGGACCGAGCTGCCCGCGTTGAGCGCGCCGAGCAGGTTCTGGACGTGGTGTCCGTACTCGTGCGCGATCACGTACGCCTGCGCGAACGGCCCGCCCTTGGCGCCGAACTGGCTGTGCAACTGGTCGAAGAAGCTCAGGTCGAGGTAGACGCGCTGGTCGCCGGGGCAGTAGAACGGGCCGGCCGAGGAGTCGGCGTTGCCGCAGGCGGTACGTACGCTGCCCGAGTACAGGATGGTCTTCGACGGCTGATACTCGGAAATCTCCTGCTTCCAGTGGTTCTGGATGCTGTTGACCACGCCCACCACGCGGCAACGCTCGGACTGGTCGGCGTCCTTGCCGGTCTGGCACTGCTCGGAGAGGTTCGACTGGGGCCGGCGCTGCGCGGGTTCGCTCCCGCCGCCGTCGCCTAAGTTGCTCACCACGAACACGACCACCATGACGATCAGGCTGACGATCCCGCCGCCGCCGATGATCATCCCGCCGGGGAATCCGCCGCCGCCACCGCCGCCACCGCTCCCGCCGACGTCCTCCACCTGTGAGGTGTCGAGGTTGACGTCGTCCCTGAAGTCCATCGCCAACGTCCCTTCTGGGGCTGCCCAGAAGAACGTCCCTTCTGGGGGCTGCAAAGGACGACTTCCCAGAACGGACGCCTAGATTCCCCCGGAGAACGTGTCGCACCGCTTCGGGTCGCCGCTGTCGTAGCCGACGCTGAACCACTTCTCGCGCTGCTGCGAGGTGCCGTGCGTGAACGCGTCGGGCGTCACGCGGCCCTGCGAGCGGCGCTGGATGCTGTCGTCGCCGACGGCCGCGGCGGCGTCGAGCGCCTGGTTGATGTCGCTCTGCGAGAACGGCTGGCTGTAGAAGCCGGTCTTGACCGCGTTGTGCGCCCAGACCCCGGCGTAGCAGTCGGCCTGCAGTTCCAGCCGCACCGACGGGCTGTCCGCGCCTGGGCGGTTGTCGCGTCCGACCCGGTTCATGGTGCCGAGCAGGTTCTGGACGTGGTGGCCGTACTCGTGCGCGACCACGTACGCCTGGGCGAACGGCCCGCCCTGCGCGCCGAAGTCGCGCTGGAGGGTGTTGAAGAACGACAGGTCCAGGTACACCTTGCGATCGGCCGGGCAGTAGAACGGCCCGACGGACGAATCGGCGGCCCCGCACCCGGTGTTGACCGCCCGCGAGAACAACACGGTCTTGGCCGGCGTGTACGCCGTGCCGCCACGCTGGTCGAAGGCCTGCCGCCAGTACGACTGGATGCTGTTGACCGTGCCCACGATGCGGCAGTCCTCGGACTGGTCGGCGTCGGCCCCGGTCTGGCACCGCTGGGCGAGGTTGCCGCTGGGCGAGAGCTGCGGCGGGGCCTGCGGCTGGCGTCCGCCCTCCTGGCCGGGCGGGCCGTACTGGCCGCCCTCGTCACCGCTGAACGGCGAGGGGACGACCCTGAACAGGAACAACGCGGCCACCGCGACGATCAGCATCAGGCAGCCGCCGCGCCGGCCGAGCAGCGGCAGCAGGAGACATCCGCCGGGCAGGCAGCCGCCGGGCGACATGCCGCCGCCGCCGAAACCGCCGGGCGCCGGTCCTCCGGCTCGTACGTCCTCGACCTGCGACGGGTCGAGTGGCTGATCCTGGTCCCACTGCATGGCTCCCCCCGAACGACATCCTCCCCGGTAAGCGAACAAATACGCACAGTGACCGTTTGGCGGTGAGAGGACACGATCTTTCAGGAAATCGCCTTTTGTCTCGGCCGGGAACGTGATCTCAGTCGGCGGCTCGACCGATCGGATCGCCACAAAATCAGGCCGCAAAGCGAGAAGGGGTGTGCCGTGATCTCGGCACACCCCTTCTGAGCTGGCGGAGGATAGGGGATTTGAACCCCTGATAGGTTGCCCTATACACGCTTTCCAAGCGTGCGCCCTCGGCCACTAGGCGAATCCTCCGCCGACGAGCTTACCGGACTCCCCGAGTTGTGGAGACCACGATTTTGCTGGAGCGAGCACTGCTGTGTCCCGCTAGACTGTTCAGGGACCCCTCGCGCGGCGTCATCCTGTGAACCTCCCCAGGGCCGGAAGGCAGCAAGGATAAGCGGGCTCTGGCGGGTGTGCGGGGGGTCTCTTCGTTGAGAGCCCCCTCGCAGGCGGGATGGTCGTATGAGCCTTGCGCTTTACCGCAAGTACCGACCCGGGACCTTCGCCGAGGTCAAGGGTCAGGAACACGTCACAGACCCGCTGCGGCAGGCGTTGCGCACGGGCCGCATCAACCACGCCTACCTGTTCAGCGGCCCGCGTGGATGCGGAAAGACCTCCAGCGCGCGCATCCTGGCGCGTTCTCTCAACTGCGAGCAGGGCCCCACGCCCGACCCGTGCGGTGTCTGCGAGTCGTGTGTCGCGCTCGCCCCCACCGGTCCCGGCCACCTCGACGTCATCGAGATCGACGCCGCCTCGCACGGTGGTGTCGACGACGCGCGTGACCTGCGTGAGCGGGCGTTCTTCGCCCCCGTGTCCGCGCGCTACAAGATCTACATCATCGACGAGGCGCACATGGTGACCCGCGAGGGTTTCAACGCGCTGCTCAAGCTCGTCGAGGAGCCTCCGCCGCATCTGAAGTTCATCTTCGCGACGACCGAGCCGGAAAAGGTCATCGGCACGATCAAGTCGCGTACGCACCACTACCCGTTCCGGCTGATGCCGCCGACGACGCTGCGCGCGCTGCTGGAGGAGATCCTCACCTCAGAAGACGTGCCCTTCGAGCCGACCGCGCTGCCCATGGTGGTTCGGGCGGGCGCCGGTTCCGCGCGTGACTCGCTGTCCGTGCTCGACCAGCTGATGGCCGGGGCGGAGGACGACGGCATCACCTACGCCAAGGCCGTCTCCCTGCTCGGCTACACCGACGGCGACCTGCTCGACGAGGTGGTCAACGCGTTCGCCGCCCGTGACGGCGGCGCGGTCTTCGGCGCGATCAACCGGGTCGTCGAAGGCGGGCACGACCCGCGTCGTTTCGCCTCCGACCTGCTCGAACGCTTCCGTGACCTGGTCATCCTGGCCAACGTGCCCGAGGCGGCGTCCAGCGGGCTGCTGGACCGTCCTGCCGACGAGCTCGAACGGCTGGTGGCGCAGGCCGCGTCCATGGGGCCGGCCGAGCTCACCCGCGCGGCGGAGGTGTTCAACGCCGGGCTCACCGAGATGCGCGGCGCGACCGCGCCGCGGCTGCTGCTCGAACTGGTGTGCGCCCGCGTGCTGCTGCCCGGGGCGGCGCAGGGCGAGGGGGCGCTGCTCGCCAGGCTCGAACGTCTTGAGCGGGGCGGCGCCGTGGCGCAGATGGCGGCCAGGTCCGCCGCCGCGCCCGCGCCCCATGCCCCCGCGCCTGCGATTCAGCCGGCCGCGCCCGCTTCGGCTCCCGCGACGGGCGCGGTGAGCATTCCGCGGCCCGGGGCGGCCAGTCAGGCCGTACGTGGGCCGGTGATCGACGCCGCGGCGTCCGGTCCAGCGGTCGCATCCGTGCCCGCCCCGGCGGGTGGCACTGGTGGTGGCTCGGGTGCGTCGGACGACTGGCCGGAGACCGTGCGTCCGGGCAGCGGTGGGCAGCCTGCCGCCGCTCCGGCGGCCGGGCCGGGGCAGCCGGACATGGCCGCTTCGGCGGACGCTCCGAGTCCCGTCGCCGCGACTGGCCCGGCTCCGGGCGGGCAGGCGCCGGTGCAGCAGTGGGCGGCCGTGCTGGGCGCGCTCAAGCAGCGCAGCATCGTCGTCTGGGCGAACGTGAGCACCAACGCCCAGGTCGTCGGCGTCGAAGGCAACCTGGTCACGCTCGGTTTCTCGCAGGTCGGCGCGATGAAGAACTTCACCGGTGGCGGCAAGGACGCCGTGGTGGCCGCCGCGCTCGGCGACGTGCTCGGCGGCACGTGGCGCGTGGAAGCGGTGGTCGGCGGCTCGCCGATGCCGCAGGGCGCCAGGAGCGCCGGTCCGGCCAGGCAGGCGCCTCCTTCCCCCGGCTCGCCTGCCCACAGTCCCTCCGCGCCTGCTCACGGGTCCGCGGCGCCGCAGGGCACCACCAGTCCTCAGGGCGGGGCGGGGGCTCCCGGTGTGACGTCTCAGGGGCGTACCGGCTCGCACGGCGGCGGCTCCTCCAGCGAGGCGGGCTCGCCTGAGCCCGGCCACCCTCCGGCCGCCCCGGCACGGGCGACCACCGACGAATCCTGGCCCGACGCACCCGACGACCTCAGCCCGGGCTCCCCGCCGTCCCCTGACCCCACGCAGACCATGCCGGTCGGTCAGGGCGCTCCCGCAGGTGGCGGGCTCGCGGGCGCGGGCCTGGCCGCCGCGCGTTCGGCGGCCAGGGCGGCCGCGCAGGCGGGGCCGCGTACCCCGGCCTCTCGTGGCGGCGGCGGTGGCGGCGGCTGGCCCGAAGCCATCCCGGGGCGGGCCAAGGGCAGCGACGCGGACGAGGTCGACCCGCTGAACGACGCGGACGCCGACGTCGACGCGGTCTCGGGGATGGCGCTGCTGGAGCGTGAACTGGGCGCCCAGGTCATCGGCGAGATCGACCACACCTGACGCTGTCGACATCGATGGCGACATCGGCGTCGTCGACGGTGGCGGCGATTGCGGGCCGATGACGGCGGCCCCGAAGGCGGCGACGACGACGGGGCGATGACGGCGGGGCGATGACGGCGGCGGTAAGGGCCGCTGCGGTGGTGTCGCCGAGGGTGGCGATGGTGGCGGCTCCCCGAGGGGCGCGCAGGCCTGAGGCCGGCCGCCCGGGTGCAGTCGGCGGGCGAGGCGGTTGAGAACGCGGGCCGGAGTGCGCGACATCAAGAACGTGAGCCGCGCCAGAGCGCGCGGCGTCGACAGAGCCGGGCCAGAGTGCGCGACTTCGAGAGGGTCGGGCTGTTGCGCGGGGCGTCGAGAGGACCGGGCTGGAGCGCGGGGCGGTCAGGAGGACAGGCGGGAGCGGGCGGCGGCTGAGCGGGGGTCGGCGGTGAGTGCGGCCAGGCGCTCCAGGATCTGGAAGTCGTCGCGCCCCCCGGACGTCTGTGCGTACGTCCACAGGTCGTCGGCCGCCCCGTCCCGCAGCAGCCGGGCCCGGACCTGGGCCTCCAGCTCGTCCCGTTCCCGGCGGATCTCCGGCGACTCCGAGCGCGGCAGCAGCGGCCCCGGGTACGCGCGGGCCAGCGTCGCCGCGTCGTCGGCGGCCAGCAGCCGGGGCAGGGCCAGGAAGTCGGCCTCCACCGGGCAGGTCAGGTGGTACGGCTTGGCCGCCACCGTGTCGCCGAGCTGGGCACGCAGCCGGTGGATCTCGGCCCGAATGGTGACGGGGTTGCCGTCGTCGCCGTACAGCAGGTAGGACAGCTGCTCGGCGGTCAGGCCCTTCGGGTGCAACGCCAGCAGGGCGAGGATCTCGGCGTGCCGCAGTGACAGCGGCAGCTCGCGGTCGTCCAGCCGGGCGGTGTGCGGCCCGTCGCCCAGGAGCGACAGGGTCAGCGTGGGCGGCGCGGCCGTCGGCGCGGGGCGTACCAGGTAGCCGTCGGAGAAGGGTTCGAGCTGGGCCACGCGCCCGTCGCGCAGGATCATGCGCCGGCCCGCGCCGGGCAGCGGGACGCGTTCGCCGAGCTGCCCCGCCGGGTCGCCGGCGATGACGCGGCCCGTGGGCGACAGCAGGACGGCCCGGGTGTGCAGGGCCTCGAAGCGGCGGCGCAGGCGGTCGTCGCGTTCGTGCATGCGTACGGCGAGCTGCGTCTCGGCGAGCTTGGCCGTGGCGCCGACCAGGGCGACGGTGGCCGGGTGCAGGCTGCGGGCGGTGCCGCTGACGTCGACGCAGCCGATGACCTGGCCGGAGTCCGGGTCGGTGATGGGGGCCGCGCTGCACGACCAGACGTGCAGCACCCGCATCAGGTGTTCCTCCGAGTACACGTGGACGGGCCGGCCGGTGGCCAGGGCGGTGCCGATGCCGTTGGTGCCGACGCTGTCCTCGGCCCACTGGTGGCCGTCGGCCAGGCCGACCTGGTCGGCGCGGCGCATGACGGCGTGGTTGCCGTCGCGCCACAACACCCGGCCGTCACCGTCGGTCACGATCATGACATGTGCTGATTCGTCGGCCATGGCGGTCAATGTCTGGACGAGCAGCGGCAGCAGTGGCCGCAGCGGGTGCGCGTCGCGGATGCCCGCGATGCGCGACGGGTCCCAGGCGAGCGGTGCGCCTCCGCCGTCCGGGTCGATGCCCGCCGCCAGCGAGCGCCGCCAGGAGGCGCTGATCAGGCCGCGGGGCGACGCCGGCCAGACCTCACCGGTCACCGCCGCTTCGTGGGCTCCCCGGAGCAGGCGGGAGTACGCGTCGAGATGGGGGTAACTCATCGGTCACTCCAAGTAGTCAAGTAGAGCATCCGACGTGTCGCCGTCCCGCGCAACCGCTTCTGGGGGATTGCAGGGGGTGATTGAATGAACGCAACGTGTGCGCAACCCCCGCCCGGCTAGCGTTCTCGTTCAACGCGTCGGCGTGGTGCGGCCGCTCCGTCCGACGTGCTGGCCGGGTCCCGGACGCTGGAGGGGGGCCGGGACCCGGCCAAAAGCATCCAGGGGTGACCGGTTCCGGAATCCCGGTGAAAGCGGCGGAGGGGCGCGGCAATAGGTGGAAAGCAAGGATTGTGTGCCCGTCGGACGACGGCGCTACAGCGGTCCCGGCGAAAACACGTGCGATGCCTCCAGTACAGGACTCACGCCAAACACCGTAGGCTCGTGGCAGTCAAGAACGCGGAGCCACGAGGAGCGCACGACGGTGAACCCAGGGGATGTCAACCTGCAGCAGCTGCTGGAGCAGGCCCAGCTCATGCAGCAGCAGCTAGTGAGCGCCCAGCAGGAGCTCAACGACGCGCAGATCGAGGGCTCTTCAGGCGGTGGGCTGGTCACGGCCGTCGTGAACGGCTCGGGCGAGCTGCTCGAACTCAAGATCGACCCGAGCGTCATCGACGCCGGTGACGCCCAGGACACGGCCGACACGATCGCCGACCTGGTCATCGCCGCCGTCCGCGATGCCGTGCGCGCGGCCGCCGACCTGCAGCAGGAGAAGCTCGGGCCGCTGGCTCAGGGCCTGGGTGGCGGCGGCCTCGGGCAGCTGCCAGGGTTCTAGGCATGTACGAAGGCGTCGTCCAGAACCTGATCGACGAACTCGGCCTGCTGCCGGGCGTCGGTCCCAAGAGCGCGCAGCGGATCGCCTTCCACCTGCTGGCGGCCGACCCCGCGGACGTCAAACGGCTGGCGCACGCGTTGCTCGAGGTCAAGGACAAGGTCCGGTTCTGCCGGGTGTGCGGCAACGTGGCCTCCGAGGAGGAATGCCGCATCTGCCGCGACCCGCGCCGCGACACGCACGTGATCTGTGTGGTCGAGGAGTCGAAAGACGTCGTGGCGATCGAGAAGACGCGCGAATACCGCGGCACCTACCACGTGCTCGGCGGCGCGATCAGCCCGATCGACGGCATCGGCCCCGACGACCTGCGCATCCGCGAGCTCATGACCAGGCTGGCCGACGGCCGGGTCACCGAGCTCATCCTCGCCACCGACCCCAATCTCGAGGGTGAGGCGACGGCCACCTACCTCGCCCGTCTGGTCAAGCCGATGGGCATCAAAGTGACACGACTGGCCAGCGGCCTGCCCGTGGGCGGTGACCTCGAGTACGCCGACGAGGTGACCTTGGGCCGCGCGTTCGAAGGACGGAGGCTCCTTGATGTCTGACCTGTGGGGAGCGCTGGCGGAGGAGATCGCCGGACACACGCAGAACTACCTCGACGGCCTGACCAGGGTGGCCGGCGGTGAAGGCGGCGACGCCATCTGGTCGCTGCTGCTGGTGGAGGTCGCCCAGGTGAGCCTGGCGGGCGCGAAGCTCGGCGCCAACCAGGACGTGATCCTGTCGGGCAACTACGAGCCGCCGCTGAGCGAGGACCCCGACATCGACGGGGTGCGCACGGCCCTGGCCGAGCGGCTCGACGCGGTCGACGACTACGCCGAGGTGTTCGACCCGTACAAGGACACCAGCGTCACCCCGTACCGGCTGTCCGACGACCTGACCGCGGTGGCCGCCGACCTCGTCCACGGGCTGCGTCACTACCGCGCGGGCCGGCCGGCCGAGGCGCTGTGGTGGTGGCAGTACTCGTACTTCAACACCTGGGGCAACCACGCGGGCGCGGCCATGCGCGCGCTGCAGGCCCTGGCCGCGCACTCGCGGCTCGACGTGGCGGAGGAGGCCACCACCGTCTGAGGTTCCCCGCCGGGGGAATGGCGCACGAGGTCCCCTGCCTGGGGAATGTCCACATAGTGGTATGAACCACCAGGCGCATGAGAGGCCCCCAGTAGACTGGCAGCTCACAGTCCAAACCGGGAGACTCTCGTGGCGCTCGTTGTGCAAAAGTACGGTGGTTCGTCCGTCGCCGACGCGTCCTGCATCAAGCGGGTCGCGCAGCGGATCGTCGCGACGAAAAAAGCCGGCAACGACGTGGTCGTGATCGTCTCCGCCATGGGTGACACGACTGACGAACTGCTCGACCTGGCCGAGCAGGTGTCGCCGCTGCCTCCGGGCCGCGAGCTCGACATGCTGCTGACCTCGGGCGAGCGCATCTCGATGGCCCTGCTGGCCATGGCCATCGCCAACCTCGGCCACGAGGCCCGCTCGTTCACGGGCTCGCAGGCCGGCGTGATCACCGACTCCACCCATGGCAAGGCCCGCATCATCGACGTGACGCCCGGCCGCATCCGCGAGGCGATCGAGCAGGGGCACATCGCGATCGTGGCCGGTTTCCAGGGCGTCTCGCAGGACACCAAGGACATCACGACGCTGGGCCGCGGCGGGTCCGACACCACGGCGGTCGCCCTGGCGGCGGCGCTCGAGGCCGACGTGTGCGAGATCTACACCGACGTCGACGGCATCTACACCGCCGACCCGCGCATCGTGCCGGTGGCGCGGCAGATCCCCAGGATCTCCTACGACGAGATGATGGAGATGGCCGCCTGCGGCGCGAAGATCCTGCACCTGCGTTGCGTCGAATATGCTCGGCGGTTCAACCTGCCGATTCACGTACGCAGCTCTTTCAGCACCAGGGAAGGCACGTGGGTCGTCTCCGACCCTTACACCGAAGGAACCGAGATGGAGCAGCCGATCATCTCCGGCGTCGCGCACGACCGGAGCGAGGCCAAGATCACTGTTGTCGGGGTTCCCGACAAGGTCGGCGAGGCTGCCTCGATCTTCAAAACCCTGGCCGACGCTGAGATCAACATCGACATGATCGTGCAGAACGTCTCGGCCGCCGCCACCGGTCGCACGGACATCTCGTTCACGCTGCCGACGTCCGACAGCCAGACGGCGCTGACGGCGCTGAAGAAGATCCAGGGTCAGATCGGTTACGAGTCGCTGCTCTTCGACGACCAGATCGGGAAGGTGTCGCTGATCGGCGCGGGCATGCGCTCGCACCCCGGCGTCACGGCGACGTTCTTCGCGGCCCTCGCCGACGCGGGGGTCAACATCGAGATGATCTCCACCTCGGAGATCCGCATCTCTGTGATCGTCGAGCAGGACGGTGTCGACGCGGCCGTGGCGGCCGCCCACCGTGCCTTCGATCTCGACGCCGACCAGGTCGAAGCCGTGGTGTATGGAGGTTCAGGACGATGAGCAGGCCCAATCTCGCCCTGATCGGGGCGACCGGTGCGGTGGGCACCGTCATGCGCGACATCGTGTCCTCGCGTGAGGACATCTGGGGCGAGATCCGTCTCGTCGCCTCCGCGCGCTCGGCCGGCAAGGTGCTGAAGGTGCGCGGCGAGGACGTCGTGGTGCAGGCGCTGGCCCCCGAGGTCTTCGACGGCATCGACATCGCCATCTTCGACGTGCCCGACGAGGTGTCGGCCGTGTGGGTGCCGATCGCGGCCGAGCGCGGCGCGATCGCGATCGACAAGTCCGGCACGTTCCGCATGGAGCCGGACGTCCCGCTGGTCGTGCCCGAGGTCAACCCGCTCGACGCGCGCAACAGGCCGCGCAACATCATCTCCACCCCCAACTGCACGACGCTGTCGATGATGGCGGCGATGGGGGCGCTGCACGCCGAGTACGTGCTCAAGGAGCTGGTCGTGGCCTCCTACCAGGCCGTGTCCGGCGCCGGTGTGGCTGGTTCCGAGCGGCTCTACGACGAGATCGAGGCGCTGGCCGGCGACCGTGGCGTGGGCCAGGCGGTCGGCGACGTGCGCAAGGCGCTGGCCAACAAGCTGCCCGAGGAGTCGCCGTTCCCCGCGCCCATCGCGTTCAACGTGGTGCCGTGGGCGGGCTCGTACAAGGACGGCGGCTGGGCCTCCGAGGAGCTCAAGCTGCGCAACGAGTCGCGCAAGATCCTCGGCATCCCGGACCTGAAGGTCTCCGCGACCTGCGTGCGGGTGCCGGTCATCACCACGCACTCGCTGGCCGTGCACGCCCGCTTCGAGCGTGAGATCACGGTGGCCGACGCGCACCGCGTGCTGGAGGCGGCGCCGACGGTGGTCCTGATGGACGACCCGGCCAACGGGGTCTACCCGACGCCGATCGACGTGGTGGGCACCGACCCGACCTACGTGGGGCGCATCAGGCAGGCGGTGGACTTCCCGAACACGCTCGACCTGTTCGTCTGCGGCGACAACCTGCGCAAGGGCGCCGCGCTCAACGCCGCGGAGATCGCCGAGCTGGTGGCCTCCGAGCTGTAACGCCTGTCTGGTCCGCTGTCGCGACGCCGTGCCCTTCCGTGGGGTGCGGCGTCGCACGCGTTCCAGGTACGTGCGCATCGCCCGAGCAGCGCGTCACTTGAACAGGATGTCCCAGTGGTCGCCCTCGTTGGCGAAGACGGTGCCGGAGGCGGAGCGGTACAGGCGGGCGCCGTCGCTGCGGACCCCGGTGTACTTGTGGTTCTTGGTGATGTAGCGGCTGATGCAGGCGTTCGGCGTGATGTCCAGCTTGTAGCCGTTGCCGTGGCTGTAGCGGCCGGGGGCGTGGCCGGCCTCGGTGCCGCCGGTGACCATGATCGGACAGCCGCTGCGCTGCTTGAGCGCGATGACGCTGGCGATCGTCCCGGTGCGTACCTTCTCCAGGGACGTGCAGTGGTGCCCGTGCTTGCTGGTGCAGCCGCCGCTCGACGACAGGCGCAGGCCCGCCCGCTTGAGCCAGCCCGCCGCGGTGGCCTGTGACATGGGCACCGCGGCCTGCCTGGGCAGCACCCTGGCCAGATCCACCTTCGCGTGCCGCTGGACCACCTGGGGCCGCTGCAGGGCCGCACGGCGGCCCTCGGAGCCGCGCTGCGCCGCCTGACGGCCGTCGGCGGCCCGCTGAGCGGTCTCGCGCGCCGCGTGCTCCGCGTGCTCGGCCTGGCCGCCGACGCGGCTCTGGACGCTCTCCTGGGACTGCTCAGGCCGTGCCCAGGTCTCGAACTCGCGCAGTTCGCGGATCTCGCCGGGTTCGCCGGACTCGTTGAGCTCCCCGGACTCGCTGAGTGCGCTGGTCTCGTCGAGGTCGTGCGGCCCGGCGGGACCGTCGGGGAACTCCGCCTGCGCGGCCTCCGCACGTTCGGCCTCGGCGTGCTCGGCGTCGGACCGCTCGTCACGCTCCCGATAGACCTCGCGCAGCCCGGGCAGCGAGACCTGCGGCCAGGCGTGCTCCAGCTCGGGGTAGGCGTGCGAGAGAGCCTCGTACATGGCCGCCCGCCGGAGGGTGGCCCACGGGTGATCGAACTCCGTGTACCACCGCGGGATCTTGAACATCCCCCCGAAGTGATACATGCGGGTCATCGGTGCCGCAGCCGGGCGCAGCTCCCCGTCGGGTACCGGGGAAGCGGCAGAGGCGCCCGTCGCCAGCGCGATTATGGAGATCTGAATGCCGAGGAGTACGACGATGATGCGACGTACTGTGCCACGTATCCACATGTCGATGCCTTTTCGCGGAAATAGCCCTTCCGCTCGAAACGACAATCCCACCTTTCACCCCAGATAACCCCTTGCTCATGGGCATCTTTACCGTGTGACAGTGATCAACGTGCAGCGTCATGACCTTCGTGGGCGATATGTGCGGTTTGGGCGGTGACCGACTGGTGAGCGGGTTTCCCCCTCCGGGCCCATCACGACGTAAAGTGACCAACGTGTCCGAAGCCCGAAACCGAGGATCGGAGAGCACCCGAGAGGTCATCGTCGAGACGGCCTTGCGACTGTTCCGGGAGCGCGGCTTCGACGCGACCACCATGCGCGCCATCGCCGCCGAGGCCGGCGTCTCCGTGGGCAACGCCTATTACTACTTCGCGAGTAAGGAGGCGTTGATCCAGGCGTATTACGACCGCGCCCAGGCCGAGCACGAAGAGGCCTGCAAAGACCTGCTGGCGACGGAGACCTCGTTCGCCGGGCGGTTGAGCGGCGTGTTGCGCGAATGGGTGCGCGTGTCCGAGCCCTACCACGAGTTCGCCGTCAAGTTCTTCAAGCACGCGGCCGAGCCGACGAACCCGCTGAGCCCGTTCAGCGCCCAGTCCTCGCCGGCCCGCGAGGCGTCCATCGCCATCTACCGGCAGGTGGTCGAGGGGGCGCGCGACCGGATGAACGCCGAGCTGCGCGAGGAGCTGCCGGAGCTGCTGTGGCTGCTGTCGATGGGCATGGTGCTGTTCTGGGTGCACGACACCTCGCCCGGGTGCGCGCGCACGTACCGGCTGATCGAGGTCACGGTTCCGCTGGTGGACCGGCTCGTCGGGCTGTCGCACCTGCCGGGGCTGCGCGGCATCACCAAGGACTTCATCGCCGCAGTGCACGAGCTGAGAGCCTGACCGGGGGAGACATACCGGCCGGTTGGTAGGTATGGTCGGGGCCTAGTGATCCACCCGGAGCCGGAGGCCCGAGATGACTCAGAACTGGGGCATGACGATCCCCTTCTACGACCGCTCGCTGGCGCGGTCCAGAGAACTGATCGCGCAGTTGCCCGCGCTCGGCTACACCGACGCCTGGTCGGCCGAGGTGAACGGCGTGGACGGGTTCGTGCCGCTGGCGATGGCCGCGGAATGGGCGCCGGGGGTGCGGCTGGGCAGCGCCATCGTGCCGGTCTCGACGCGCGGCCCCGGCCTGCTGGCCATGTCGGCGGCCACGCTGGCCGATCTGGCGCCAGGACGGTTCGTGCTGGGCATCGGGGCCTCGTCCCCGGCCATCGTGGAGCGGTGGAACGCCGGACGGTTCGACAAGCCGTACGCGCGCACCCGCGACACGCTGCGCTTCCTGCGCAAGGCGCTGGCCGGCGAGAAGGTGTCGGAGAAGTACGAGACGTTCGAGATCAAGGGCTTCAAGCTGGAGCGCGCGCCGCGCGAGGCGCCCAAGATCGTGCTGGCCGCGTTGCGGCCGCGCATGTTGCGCCTGGCCGCCGCGGAGGCCGACGGCGCGATCACCAACTGGCTCTCGCCGGAAGACGTCAGGACCGTCCGCGCCGAGATCGGCCCCGACACCGAGCTGATCGCCCGGCTGTTCGTGTGCGTGAGCGAGGACACCGACCGGGTACGCGAGATGGCCCGCTGGATGCTGGCCAGCTACCTGACCGTCCCCGTCTACGCGGCCTTCCACGACTGGCTGGGCCGGGGCGAGGCGCTGCGTCCGATGCACGAGGCCTGGGCAGCGGGAGACCGGCAGGCCGCGCTCAAGGCGATCCCCGACGAGGTGGTCGACGCGCTGGTGGTGCACGGCGACGCGGCCACCTGCCGGGCCAGGATCCAGCAGTACGTGGACAACGGGCTCGACACGCCGGTCCTGGCGCCGATCCCAGGAGGTGAGGTGCCGATCGACCAGGCCGTGCGGGATTTGGCTCCTCAGCGGTAACCGATCAGGAGGTTGTTTGCATGGACGACGTACTGAGGTTGGACGCGGTCGGCCAGGCGCAGGCCGTCAGAGACGGGCAGGTGTCGGCGCGCGAGCTGGTCGAGGCGGCGATCGCGGCCATCGAGTCCCGCGACGGCGAGCTGAACGCGGTCGTGCACCGGCGCTTCGAACGCGCGCTGGCCGAGATCGACGCCATCCCCGCCGACGCGCCCTTCCGCGGCGTGCCGATCCTGCTCAAGGACCTCGGCTGGCGGCAGGCGGGCGAGCCGTACAGCGCGGGCTCGCGGGTACGCGACGGCATCGAGATCCCCGGGGACGGCTACGGCGTCGTCCGGCTGCGCCGGGCCGGGTTCGTGATGCTCGGCCGGACGAACACCCCCGAGTTCGGCAGCACGATCACCACCGAGCCGGCCGCGTTCGGCCCCACGCGCAACCCCTACGACCCGGGCCACTCGGCCGGCGGTTCGAGCGGCGGCTCCGCGGCGGCGGTGGCGGCCGGGATGGTGGCCCTGGCCACGGCCAGCGACGGCGGCGGCTCGATCCGCGTGCCCGCCTCCTTCTGCGGCCTGGTGGGGCTCAAGCCGACGCGCGGCCGCCTGAGCCTGGGCCCGAACATGGGCGAGGGCTGGAGCGGCTTCTCCTGCCCGGGATTCGTCACCAGGACGGTCCGCGACACGGCGGCGGCGCTCGACGTCGTCTCCGGATACGAGCAGGGCGACCCGTACGACGCGCCCGCGCTGCCCCGGCCGCTGGCGGCCGAGGTGGAGGCCGACCCCGGACGGCTGCGCGTCGGGTTCGTCAGCGCGCACCCGCGCGGCGACGTGCCCGAGGTGGCCGAGCTGACCGAGGCGGTGCACCTGGCCGCGGCCCTGCTCGAAGCGCTCGGGCACGACGTCCTGCCAGGACATCCAGAGGCGCTGGGCGAGCCCGAGTTCCCCGAGCACTTCGGCGCGATCGTGTCGAACAACCTGGCGGCCCAGATCGTCAGCCTGGGCGTGGTCCGCGGCCGGCCGGTGGAGCTGGAGGAGCTGGAGCCGCGCAACGCGGCCATGGTCACCGCCGGACGGCAGCGCAGCGCCGCCGAGCACATCCTGACCACCCAGTGGGTGGACGGCTTCCGCCGCCGCATGGCCGCCTGGTGGAACTCCGGCTTCGACCTGCTGCTGATGCCGTCGGCAGGGGTCGCGCCGTTCCCGCTGGGCTGGATCCCGCCGGACGACCTCAGCACCGCCTTCGGCAGGACCGCGCACACCGTGTCGTTCACCTCGCCCGTCAACGCCACCGGCCAGCCGGCCATCTCGCTGCCGCTGCACGTGAACGCGGCCGGGCTGCCCGTCGGCGTGCAGCTCGTGGCCGCGGCGGGCCGCGAGGACCTGCTGGTCAGGGTGGCCGCGCAGATCGAGCGGGCCAGGCCGTTCACGCATCCCGCGATGGACAGGGGGAACCCGTAGCGGGCCCAACGCGTTATGTCGTGAGAAGACCGGGGTAGGGGGAACTCATGATGGCGAAGGCAGCACGGGCGGCGGCGGCATGGCGTACGTACCGCGAGGTGACCAAGCCCGGCACGCCTGGCTTGATGACCAGGGTGCGGGCCATCCCCAGGATGGTGGGCGCGGTGATGCGCGGGCGCTACGCCGGCATGGGCAAGGGCAAGCTCGCCATGATGGGCATGGGCGTGCTCTACATCCTGTCGCCGCTGGACGTATTCCCCGAGTTCCTGCTGGCGATCGGCGTCGTGGACGACTTCGGCGTGTTCCTGTGGCTGGCCGCCTCGCTGCTCGGCGAGAGCGGCCGCTACGTCGAACACGAACGCCAGGTCATCCAGGGCCGGCTGGCCGGCTAGATCTGCTCCATCCTGAGCCAGGCGCGTGACGGCAGCGGGTGCCCGAACAGGCGGGCGGCGTTGCCGTACGCGACCCTGGCGATGTCGGCGGGCGGCAGCGCGCCGAGGTTCCTGGCCACCGCCTGCTGGGTGTCGGGCCAGGTGGAGTCGGAGTGCGGGTAGCCGCTCTCCTGCAGCACGTGGTCGAGGCCGACGGCCAGCCGGACGCCCGACAGCGCGTGGTCGTCGAGCGTGCCGAAGAAGAAGTTGCGGCGCAGCACCTCGCTGGGCTTGAGCCCGCCGTCCCACTTCGCCTCGCCCGCCACCGGGTGGTCGAGCGCGTAGTCGGCGCGCTCGGCCAGCATCGGCAGCCAGCCCACGCCGCCCTCGACGATCAGGATGCGCAGGTTGGGGAAGCGTAGCGGCAGGCCCGACCACAGCCAGTCGGCGCAGGCGAACATGGCGCTGGTGGGCATCAGCGTGGTGATCGCCTCGATGGGCGTGTCGGGCGAGGGCACCGGCGACCAGGACGAATCGCCGGTGTGCAGCGCGACGACCGTGCCGGTCTCCTCGCAGGCGGCGAAGAACGGGTCCCAGTGGCCCGAGTGGATCGACGGCAGCCGCAGCCTGGTCGGGAACTCGGGGAACACCACGGCCTTGAAGCCGCGCGCGGCGTTGGCCCGGATCTCCTTGGCGGCCAGGTCGGGATCGGGCAGCCAGGGCAGCTGCAGGCCGATGATGCGCTCGGGGTAGGTGCCCGCCCAGACGTCGATGTGCCAGTCGTTCCACGCCTTGACCAGCGCCAGGCCCAGGTCCTTGTCGCGGGTGCGGGCGAACGGCATGCCCGACTGCCCGGCCAGCATGCCGGGGAAGCACAGCGCGGCCCAGATGCCCGCGGTGTCCATGTCCTCGACGCGGGCCTCGATGTCGTGGCAGCCGGGACGCATGTGCTCGAACCTGACCGGGTCGAGTGTCCACTGCTCGCGGGGCAGGCCGGCGCCCACGTCGATGCCGGCGCACGGGTAGGTCGCCCCGCCGTAGCGCCAGACCTGGTGACCGGCCTCCGTCTCCACGACCTTGGGCGCGACGTCGGCGTATTTCTCCGGCAGCCGACCTTCGAAGAGGTCGGGGGGCTCGATCAGGTGATCGTCGGCGGAGATGATCACGTAGTCGCGCCGCCTCGGATCTGGGTCGGGGAGCAGCGGCGTAGTCACGCAGGTAACCGTACGACGGCGGCATAACGTCGAACAAGCTGCGACGTCTCCGTTGGGTATCCGTGTTGTCGCCGCGCTCGGCGCGCGGCTCGGTCGCCGGGGTCCTTCGGGTGTTCAAGACCCGGGATCGCCGGGAGGGGATTGCGGGCGATCCCGGGCAGGTGGGGGCTCGCGGTGGTGAGGGTGCTGCGGTGCGAGCCCCGGCGCCGCCACTACCCAGCCGAGATCTCTTCAGTCAGAAGATGCGCCCGAAGTGCGTCGATGGCCGACGGGTCGAGTGCGAGCACGTCGGTGACGTAGCCCTCGACCGAGCCGTGCCGCCGCTTGAGATCGGCCAGGAACAGGTTCATGGCCTCGGCGGGGGCCTGGCCGAAGCCCGGCCAGACCGGGGCGTCGGCGTGCCTGGCCCGGAAGTCGGTGATGAATCTCTCTGTGGCCAGGCCGGTCAGCGCGTAGTCGGCGACGATGTCGTCCTCGCTGACGCCGACCAGCGACAACACCATCGCGGCGAGCAGCCCGGTGCGGTCCTTGCCCGCGGCGCAGTGGATCACGGCCGGAGCGTTGCCGGGCTGGGCGAGCGTCTCCATGGCGGTACGCAGGTTGGCGACGCCGTCCTCGGTGACCTCCAGGTACCGGTCGGCCAGGTAGCGGGCGACGCCCAGTTCGTCGCTGTAGACGGCGATGTCCCAGCGGCGGCCCTCGATGGGCAGGTTCAGGTAGTTCAGGCCCTCGGTCTCCGGCACCCGGCCCCACTTCTCCACCTCGAACGCGTGCCGCAGGTCGATGACGGTGCGGACGCGCAGGGCGCGGAAGGTCTCCAGGTCTTCCCCGGCCAGCCAGCCGAGTGAGTCGGCACGGTAGAGCCGCTGCCACTGGACGGTACGGCCGTCCTGGGCGGCATATCCACCTACGTCACGAAAATTGCAGATGTTGGCGAATTCGATGTGGCGGATCACTCTTAACACCTTAATTGGCGGCCTGGCCCGCCTCCTGGGACGCGGCGGCCTCCTCCTCGGGTGCGGCGCCCTCCTCGCCCTCGCGGGCCCGGCGATCGGCCACCTCGCGCCTGATCAGCAGCAGCCAGCCGCCGATGGCGATCGCGATGAACAGCCACCACTGCACGCCGTAGGCCAGGTTCAGCCCGCCGCCCGCGCCCACGTCGGGCTGGGGGACCGGCTCGGGCGCGGCGGCGGGCGCCGGCTGCTGCGCGGTCAGCTCCACGTACCCGTCGACCAGCCGGTACGGCGACCCCTGCCCGATCTTGCCGGCGTTGATCAGCAGGACCTGCCCGGCCGGCAGCCCGGCGCGATCCCTGATGCCGCTGGACTCCTCGGTCTCGCTCGGACGTAGCCTTCCGGTGACATTTACCTGACCGGTGGGCGCCGGCGGGACCTGGGGCATGGCGTCGGCCGTCTCGCCCGCCTTGACCCAGCCCCGGTTCACCAGCACGGCCTGGCCGTCGCCGGTGACCAGCGGGGTCAGCACGTAGAAGCCCAGCCTGCCCTCCTGCGGGCGGCGGCGTACGACGAGTTCGTGTGCCGGATCGTAGGCGCCCGTCGCCGTCACGGTGCGGAAGCGGTCGGCCTCGCGCACCGGACGCCCTGGCGCGGCCAGCTCGCCGAGCGGCACCGGCGCGGACTCCAGGTTCGCGGTGACCTGGGTGCTGTTGGCCGAGCGTTCCTCGAAGCGCCCGAACTGCCACCTGCCGAGGAACACGAAGGCGGGGATGACGAGCAACACCACCACGTGGAGCGCGATCCATCGGGGTGTCAGCAGGAACCGGTACACCCTTCAAGGTTAGGCACCGGGTGCGGTGCTCCCTCACGCGGCACTCGACCCCTGAGTGGAGTCATAAGCCCTGCGGGCTCACGCTGATTCGAGCCGGGCGCCCGTGCCGGGCAGTGGGGTGACCTCGCGGGGGCCGTCCACCTCGTGGCCCTGGGCGCAGCGGAAGTGCTGCTCGATGGGCGAGCCGCAGCCGCGGTGGGTGAGCAGGACGGGCGGTCCCGCGTCGTCGGCCAGGTACTTGTCGCCCCAGTGCATCAGCGCGACCAGCAGCGGATACAGGTCGCGGCCCTTCTCGGTGAGCCGGTATTCGTCGCGCTGGCGCTGACCCGGCTCGCGGTACGGCTCCTTGCGCAGCAGCCCCTCGTCGACCAGGCGGGCCAGCCGGGCGCTGAGCACCTGGCGGGGCGCGCCGGTCATCGCCTGCAGGTCGGCGAATCTTCGCACGCCCACGAACGCCTCGCGCAGCACCAGGAAGGTCCACTTCTCCCCGACGATGTCCAGGGTGCGCTCGATCGAGCAGTTGTTCACCCGGAAGGGAACGTTCATTGCCGCATTATACCTGAGTTCAATTGACAGACTCAGCCTCGGAAGAGCAAGCTGGGTCTATGTTGGGAACTCAGATCCGCCCGGCCCGGGCCGACGACGAGGAACGGATCACGCGATTCCTGCGGGGGTTGTCGCTGCACACCCAGACCCTGCGTTTCTTCACCGGCGTCGCCACGCCGGCCACCGTCCTGGTGCGCACCCTGCTCGCCCTGGACGAGCGCCGCGACGCGCTGGTCGCCACCATGAACGGGGAGATCGTCGGGCACGCGATGAGCTACCGGGGCGACGGCGCGGACGTGGAGATCGCGGTGGTGGTCACCGACGAATGGCAGGGTTTCGGTCTCGGACCGAAATTGGTCGACGCGTTGTTGCTCAGAGCCGCCGTAAGGGGGGCGACCACCGTCGGAATGGACGTTCTCGGCGAGAACCGACGAGTCCTGAAACTCATCCGCAGACTATGGCCAGATGCCAAAATGAAGGTCACTTCCGGATCCGTGGAGGTGACCGCTATGATCGATCAGGCAGCGGTATTTGCGGAACAAGGTTCTGGTGGCACACCATTGACAGCGTGAAGAGTGTCAAGAACGGACGCGACGGCCGCACCCGCATCATCGAGGGCGCCCTGCGCCGCTTCAGCCAAGACGGGGTTTCTGCCACCACTCTGGCCAGCCTCCGCGAGGAGAGCGGCGTCAGCGTCGGCAGCTTCTACCACCACTTCGCCAGCAAAGAGCATGTCTTCGGCGTGCTCTACGCCGAGATCCTGGCCGCCTACCAGAGCGAGTTCGTCGCCGAGCTGCTCAGGCACGAGCAGGCGCGCGACGGCATCGAGGCCGTGGTCGCCTTCCACATGCGCTGGGCCGGCGAGCATCCCGAACGCGCCAGGCTGCTGGTCAGCGAGCGTCCGCCGCGCAAGCACGAACCGGGTGGCGCCGAGGTGGCGGAGGCCCGCAGGGCTTTCTTCAAGAAGGTCTCCGACTGGTGGAAGCCGCACATGAAGAACGGCCTGCTCCAGCCGGTCGACCCGACGATGTGCTACGTGTTGTGGCTGGGTCCGGCCCAGGAGATGTGCCGGCTGTGGTTCGCCGGGGCGCACGCGCCCTCGGAGGACGAGATCAAGGGCCTGGGCGAGGCGGCGTGGCAGAGCCTGCGTCAGCGCGGGGAGCGATGATCTGAGCACCGTCTGTGGTGTTATTGTCCGAATGTGAAAAGACCTCGGGCACTGGTGCTGCCCGCCCTGCCGGAGAGCGCGCTCGTCCGTCTGGGCGAGGTCGCCGACCTGAGCGAGGTTCACACCCGGCCGAGCCTCGGCTTCACCGACGACGAACTCGCCGACCTGGTCATCGAGACCGGCGCGAACGTGCTCATCACCGACGGCGACCAGGTGCGCACGTCGGTGCTCTCGCTCCCCGTCGACGTGGTCGCCAGCATGGGCGCGCCGACCAGCGTCGATCTGACGCTGGCCGCCGAGCGCGGGGTGACCGTCCTGCACGCGCCCGACCGTGATCCCGAGGCGGTCGCCGAGCTGACGCTGGCGCTGATGTTCGCGGTCAGCAGGAACATCGTCACCGCCGACAGGGAGGTGCGCAGGGGCCGCGTCTACCGCGGCCGGGTGCCTCCCGCGCAGCGGCACCGCGGCCGCCGGCTGAGCGGGCGCACGGTGGGCATCGTCGGTCTCGGCCGCGTCGGCAGGGCCATGCGCTGGCGCTGCGAGGGGCTGGGCATGCGGGTGATCGTCTGCGACCCGCGCGTGCCCGAGGCCACCCACAGCCTGACCGCGCTGTTGTCCGAGTCGGACGTGGTCTCGCTGCACGTCCCGCTGACCGAGGAGACCAGGGGGTTCTTCGGTTACGCCGAGTTCGGCGCGATGCGTCCGGGATCGGTCTACCTCAACACCTCGCGCGGGGCGCTGCACGACCTGACCGCCCTGGTCGACGCGCTGCGCTGGGGCCGGCTCGGCGGGGCCGGTCTCGACCACTTCGAGGGCGAATGGCTCGACCCCGCGCACCCGCTGACCAGGCTGCCGAACGTGGTGCTGACCCCGCGCCTGGGCGAGGCCACCGGGGAGAGCCGGGAGGAGCTGGCGCAGGCCCTGGTCGCGGACCTGGCCAGGCTGCTGCGCGGCGAGCGCCCGGCCTACGCCTGCGTGCCCGCCCAGCGGGTGGCCGACCCGGCCTGACTCACTCGGTTCACGCGGGCTGCCTGAGCCTGGTGCTCACGCGCCAGCTCTGCGCGTGCAGCGAGATGTCCAGCCGCAGGTCGCCGCGCTGCCTGCGCAGCCCGGGCACGCGCACCCGGTCGTGCACGTCGAACCGGCCGCGGTACGGATAGCCGAACCCCAGCTCACCGGGCAGAACGCGCAGGTCGTCGCGGTTGCCGCAGCGCGGGCACGTCCACGAGACGAGGTCCATGCCGCGGTGGTAGTCGGTGCACGCGTTGAAGTATTCATCGGGCCGGAAACGGGCCTCGCAAGCCAAGCACGGGATCAGCATGAGGTCCGCTCCTTCGGACGGCGAGATTGCTCCCTAAGAGATATCGCGCGTGACTTGGACGCCGCTTACAGAATGCTTGGATACTTAAGTAACAGTATGAACACCCTCGGTATTGGAACATCCGGACGAGCTCGCGGTGAAAAGATGGGCCTGTGGAACGACTGCGCCATCACCTCCTGGAGACCGGTTACACGATCGACGGCGTCCGTGAGCGCCTGGGCGACATGGCGGCCGGTGCGCTGGCCCGCGAGGAACTGATCCCCGCCCTGCGCGCGACGGCCGGGCGCGACCCGCTGGCCACGCTGATCAGGCTGTGGTGGCTGGGCGTCCCGGTCCAGGCGAAGGACGTCGCCCCGGAAGTACGCGAGTCCGGCTTGGTCACCGCGTCGGGCGACGAGCTCGTCGCGACCGTGCACCTGCAGCCCTGGGAGACCGGCGGCTACCTGGTCTCCGACCGCAAGGTGCGGCCCGGCGACCCGGCGCTGCGTCCCGACCACGTGGTGGGCGCGGGCGGCGCGTCGGCGAACCTGGCCCAGCTCGTCACCAGGCGCCCGGTCCAGCGCGCGCTCGACCTGGGCACCGGCTGCGGCGTGCAGGTGCTGCACCTGGCCGGCCGGGCCGACCACGTCACCGCCACCGACCTGAACCCGCGGGCGCTGGAGCTGGCCAGGCTGAGCTGGAAGCTGTCCGGCATCACGGACGTGGAGGCGCGGGCCGGGTCGATGTTCGAGCCGGTCGCCGACGAGCTGTTCGACCTGATCGTGAGCAATCCGCCGTTCGTCATCGCGCCGGCCCGTGAGGGCAAGCTGACCTACCGCGAGTCCGGCGGCGACGGCGACGACTTCTGCCGCGACCTCGTCCGCCGCGCGCCACGCCACCTCACCCCCGGCGGTCAGGCGCACTTCCTGGCCAACTGGCTGCACGTCGAGGGCGAAGACTGGCGCGAGCGCGTCGGCGGCTGGCTGCGCGAGAGCGGCTGCGACGGCTGGGTCGTGCAGCGCGACGTGCAGGACCCGGCCGAATACGTCGAGCTGTGGCTCAAGGACGCCGCCGAGCAGGGCACCCCGCGATACGCCGAACACTACGACCGCTGGCTGGCCTGGTTCGACGACCGCAAGGTCGAGGGCGTCGGCTTCGGCTGGATCACGCTGCGCAACTCCGGCACGCTCGACCCGGTGGTCCGGGTCGAGCACTTCACCCACCAGGTGGCGCTGCCCGTCGGCGACTACGTCGACGGGGTGCTCGACGCGATCGCGATCGCGCACCGCGCGCAGGACCTCGGCGCGGCGCTGCTGAAGACCGCCGACGGCCTGCTGGACGAGCGCATCGGCCTGCCCGGCGCGGAAGACCCCATGCGCATCGTGCTGCGCCAGACGCAGGGCCTGCGCCGCAGCAGGGAGGTCGGCACGGTGGAGGCGGCCCTGGCCGGCGTGTGCGACGGCCAGCTCGCGCTCGGCCCGCTGCTCAACGTGATCGCCGAGTTGGTCGGCGACGGCGACATGCCCGACGCCGAGGCCATCAGACCGCTCATCGCCGAGGGCTACTTCGTGCTTTGATCCGGCGTTGATTCGACGTTGACCCCCGTGGTGAAGGCTGCTTACTACGGCACGGACCTGGGGGGTTCGAGGGACGTGTCAGGTCCGGCCGGTCGTCTGAGTGAGGCGGCTAGCCGTCACGTGGAGCATCCGGATGACCGGGCCCCCTAGCGAAACGTGACGGTCAAGATGACCGGCCGGGCTAATTTTCTCTGTTGCCAGGATCATGGGGGGACTCTCCCTAAGGACAGCCTTGATCAACCATGTGTGGATGACACGTCTGGACGACGAGCTGTACTCAGGACTCGACGACGGGCCGGACGACGTGTCACGTGACGAACCGGCCGAGGGGTCAGACCGCCTCGACGCGGTCGAGGAGGGCCTTGAGATCGCCGGCCTCGGGGGCGCCGAGCCGGGAGAAGATGTCGTAGGCCTGCCTGAGGCAGTCGGCGCTTCTGGTGAAGCTGCCGAGACCGCGTAGCGCCTTGCCCAGCACGGTCAGCGACAGCGCCTCGCCGTACGGGTGGCCGATCTCCCTGGAGACGACCAGCGCCTGCTCGGCGTGCCTGACGGCGTCGGGGTACCGCTCGGCGGCGATGAACGTCTCGGCCAGCCTGGAGCAGACCCGCTGCTCCCACACCCGCTGCTTGCTGGCGCGGAAGAAGGCCAGGCACTCGGCGTGGTGGTGCACGGCCTCGGTCAGCCGGCCGACGCGCGACAGGACGATGCCCAGGTGGTAGCGGGCCCGCGCGGTGCCGGCGCCGCTGCCGATCTCGGTGAAGATGGCCAGGCCCTTCTCCGCCGCGGCGATCGCGTCCTCCGGGCGTCCGAGGCCCAGGTGGTCGCGGGCCGAGTAGCTGAGCACGAGCGCCTCACCGGCCGGGATCCCGCTCTCCCGGTAGAAGCGCGAGGCGGACTCGAACAGGGCCAGCGCCTCGGTGTGGCGGCGCTGCCGTCCGACGACCACGGCCAGCGCGTTCAGCACCTCACCCCGGACGATCTTCTCGCCGCGCTGCTCGCACAGCTCGTGCACGCTCCTGAACTGCGACTCCGCCTCGGTCAGCCGGTTGCCGGCGAACAGCACGCGGCCGAGCACGTACCTGGCGCGGAGCTGGCCGCCCGTGTCGCCGATGCGCAGGGCGGTGGCCAGCACGGCGCGGGTGCCCTGGTCGAACTCGCGCGTGTGAGTGCCCGACTCCAGCAGCGGCTCCATGGCCACCAGCAGGTCGGCGGCGGGCAGGAGCTGCTCTGCGGTGCGCGAGGCCGCGGCCGCCTGGTTGATCGCGGCGAACAGCGAGTCGCCCTCGGCGATCAGCCACGCCACGGCCTCGTCGGCCGAGGTGAAGGCGCGGCCGCTGCCGACCACGACCAGGTTGTCGGAGATCGTGCTGCCCTCGTAGGCCAGCCGGTGCGCCGACTGGGCCGAGGCCAGGTAGAAGCCGAGCAGCCGGCGCAGCGCCATCGTCCTGGCCTGGGGGCGTTCGGACTTCTCCAGCGTGCGCCTGGCGAACAGCTTGAGCAGGTCGTGGAAGCGGTAGCGGCCGGGGCCCGGGGCCTCCAGCAGGCTGGCGTCGACCAGCGACTCCAGCACCGCCTCGGCCTCCAGCGTGCTCATCGACAACACCGCCGCGGCGGCGCCGGAGGAGATGTCCGGGCCGTTGGGCAGCGAGAGCAGGCGGAACGCCCTGGCCTGGGTGGATTCGAGCTGCCCGTACCCGAGCGCGAACGTCGCCTCCACCGCCAGGTTGCCCACGCGCAGCTCGTCGAGCCTGCGCTGCTCGTCGGCGAGCCTGGGCACCAGCGAGGCGACCGTCCAGGTGGGCCTGGCCGCGAGCCTGGCGGCCACGATGCGGACGGCCAGGGGCAGGAAGCCGCAGGCGGCGACCACGTCCATGGCCGCGCCGTGCTCGGCGGCGACCCGCTCGGGGCCGGCCACCGAGGCGAACAGCGACAGCGCCTCGTCGGGCTCCATCACGTCCAGGTCGATGAGCCTGGCCGAGGGCAGGTCGGCCAGCTTGACGCGGCTGGTGACGATCGCCGCGCACCCCGGCGAACCGGGCAGCAGCGGCATGACCTGCTCGGCGTCGCGGGCGTTGTCGAGCAGCACCAGGATGCGCCGCTCCGACAGGATCGACCGGTACAGCGCGGAGCGCTCGGGCAGACCTTCGGGGATCACGTCCGGCGGAATGCCGAGCGCGCGCAGGAAACCGCCGAGCGCGGACTCGGGCGCGGTCGCCTCGTCGGTGTAGCCGCGCAGATCGGCGTAGAGCTGCCCGTCGGGGAAGAGGTCGCCGGCGGTGTGCGCCACGTGCACGGCCAGCGCGGTCTTGCCCACGCCGCCGATGCCGCAGATCGCCGCCACCGGCATGCCCTCGGCCGAGGTCTGCGCGGACAGCAGCGAACGCAGCCGACCGGCGATCTCCTTGCGGCCGGTGAAGTCGTTGACCGCGGCGGGCAGTTGCGCCGGGCGCGGCAGTTCGAGCGCGGGCTCCTCCTCCGGCGCGGGCTCGTCGTCGTCGAGCACCTCGCCGGCGGCCAGGGTGGGGTCGGCGGCCAGGATGCGCTGGTGCAGCGCGGCCAGCTCGGGCCCGGGCTCGACGCCCAGCTCCTCGATCAGCGCCTCGCGCGTCTCGGTGAAGACGTTCAGCGCGTCGCCCTGCCGGCCGCAGCGGTAGTAGGCCAGCATGAGCTGGGCGCGCAGCCGCTCGCGCAGCGGGTGGTCGGCGGTCAGCGCGATCAGCTCGGAGACGATCGCGGCGTGGTTGCCGAGTTCCAGGTCGACGTCCATGAGCGTTTCGAGCACGCTCAGCCGGCGCTCGATCAGCCTGTCGCGCTGGTGCTCGGCGTACGGGCCGACGGCCCCGGCCAGCGGTTCGCCCTCGAACAGCGACAGCGCCGAGCGCAGCCCTTCCGCGGCGGCCTTGAGCCGACCGGACTTGCGCGCGGACTCGGCGGCCAGGATGGCCCGCTCGAAGCGGGTCAGGTCGAGCGAGTCTTCTGGCAGCCGCAGCGCGTAGCCGCGGCCGATCGAGGTCAGCAGCTCCGGGCGGGACCGCGCCGGCCTGTCGGGTTCGAGCACGGTACGCAGCCGCGAGACGTAGGTGCGCAGCGCGCCCAGCGCCCGCGGCGGAGCCTCCTCTCCCCAGACCGCGTCGATCATTTCGGTGGGCGTGACCGCCCGGCCTTCACGTAGCAGGAGCATGCCGAGAATGGAGCGCTGCAGCGGAGTTCCGAGGTCGAGTTCCGCACCGTCGCGCCACGCGCGGACGGGACCGAGCACGGCGAACTTCAGTCCGCCAGCAACGCTCTGACCAGCCATGCCGTCTGTCTCCAAGGCAATGGAACGATTTGTTACCAAATGATAGATCCAACGTTGCCCCCCACCTAGTCGCCGGCCGATTCGTTAACCGAAGCGTTGATCGGCCTTTGATCAGGTGTTGAGCCCGCCCCGCGATGCTGGGCCACAAGCCCGGTAGAACGGCTGGGCATGACGCAACAAACGCGGGGGCGTGTCATGCAGAGCCGCTAGGTCAGGAAAAAATACAGGCCCCGCCCAGAAATTTCGGGCGGGGCCTTCATCGGATGTTTCCTACGCTGCCTCGACCAGGCCGAGCCGCATCGCCAGCCGCTCGCGCACGGCCGGCCATTCGGAGTTCAGGATCGAGTAGTAGGCGGTATCTCGGACCGTGTCGTCGGCGCCTCGGCTTTCCGCTCGCCGCACCCCGTCGAAGTGTGCGCCGAGGGCCTCGATGGCGGCCCGGGACCTTACGTTTCTTACGTCTGCCTTGAGGGTGATGCGATGGACGTTCCAGGTCTCGAAGGCGAGCGAGAGCATGAGGAATTTGCTCTCCCGGTTCACACCCGTGCCCTGGGCGCAGGCGCCCAGCCAGGTGTAACCGATGTCCGCCACGGACGGGACCTCGCCCACCGCACTTCGTGAACCCGGCGGCCAGGGCATGGGGCCCTGCCAGTACTCCAGGTGCATGAGACGGGTGGCACCGACGATACGGTCGGTGTTCAGCCACCGGATGGCGAAGGGCATCGTGCGGCCCTCCGCCTGCTCAGCCAGCGCGGCCTCCACATAGGAGACCATCTCGTCCCGGCCATCCGGGACCCGAGTGAAGGCATACGTGGAGCGGTCTTCACTCGACGCGGCGACCAGATCATCGATCGCCGCGAGGCTGAGAGGTTCCAGGCGCACGGAGCGCCCGGACAGGGTGACAAGAGCGGGCATGTGCACATGATGGGGTCTGCTCAGGGTGCACGAAACCACGCACGGGGACTCATCTTTTGCAGCTTTCTGAAAGCACGGTGTTTCCGCAGGTCAGCGCTGCGATTTGGTGATCCCTTGGGACAAAATTCGCCTAACCGTGACACGGGATCGGGACCAGCGCCGGGCGCTGTTCACGCGGCCTGGCGTGCCGCACCAGCGACAGCTCCTTCAACCCCATCGACAGATGGTCCAGGCTCTCCGCGATCCAGGGCAGGTGGAGCGGGTCCGGGCTGGTCAGAGCGGCCAGCCGGTCCTCGGTGCTCTCGCCGTAGAGCAGGCTCACCGCCACCCGGACGCGGGCCGCGGCCGGATCGTCGCCGAAGGCGTGCCCGGGCAGCACTCCGATGCCGTGTTCCTCCAGCAGGATCTTGGTGATGTCGGCGGAACCGCCGAGGCGCAGATGGCTCAGATCCGGATAGAGGTAGAAGCCTCCCTGCGGGACCGGCACCGACGCGCCGATCTCCACGAACCTGTCGCGAACCGCGCGCGCGACCACGCCGTGCAGCCTCCGGCTCCGCACGATGCGCTCGACCAGCTCCGGCGGGTCGGTCAGCGCGTAGGCCGCGGCCTCCTGGATCGGGGCGGCGGGCGCCGACCAGATCTCGCTGGCGGTGGCCAGCAGACGCGCGCGCAGTTGCTCGGCGCCCTCGGGCAGCCTGGCGATGCCGATCCGCCAGCCGCCCAGCGCCAGGCTCTTGCTGAGCCCGGTCGTGATGATCGTGCGCTCGGGCGCGACGTCGGCCGGCGACATGAAGCGCTGCGCGGGATCGTGCAGCAGGTCGCGGTAGATCTCGTCCGAGATGATCAGCAGGTCGAGCTCGCGGGCCACGTCCACCAGGCGGCGGATGCTCTCCGGCGAGGCCAGCCGGCCCGTCGGGTTGTCGGGCAGCGTGACCAGCACGCTGCGTACGGTCCTGCCCCGCGCTCGCGCGTCGAGCACGGCCTCGGTCACCCGCTCGGGGTCGGGCACCCCGCCCTCTCCTGGCGGTGCGGGCACCAGGATCGGCTGAGATCCGACCAGTTCGGCCTGCGCGGCGTAGCTGACCCAGCTGGGCATGGGCAGGACGACGTCCCCGCCGATCGCCAGCAGCAGGCCGTACAGCAGCGACTTGCTGCCGGGCCCGGCGACGACCAGGTCGGGGTCGGTGATGAGCCCCCGTCGTGTCCAGTAGCCCGCCGCCGCCGTCCGAAGCCCGGACGCCCCCGCGACCGGCCCGTAGCCGTTGCGTTCTGATGCGGCGGCCAGCTTGTCGCGCAGCGCCGGGTGGACGGGCAGCCCAGCCTCACCGAAGGCCAGATGCAGCACTCGTTCCCCGGCGCGTCGTCTTCGTTCGATGTCCTCGTTTGCCGCCAATGTGGCGGAAAGGGTCACGGTCATGTTTGTCACGTTCCCAGGGTGGTTGTATGAAGGCATCAGCACAAGCGAGGCTTTTTGTGGGTAGGCATAAGGAAGTCCGATGCTCGAATTGCGGCGGTTGGCACTGATCTGCGAGTTCGCTCGGCGCGGCAGCATCGCCGCGGCGGCCGAGTCTTTGGGCTACAGCCCGTCGGCCGTCTCGCAGCAACTCGTGGCGCTCGAACGCGAGACCGGCACCGCCCTGATCGACAGGACGGCACGCAGCGCCGAGCTCACCGACGCCGGTCGCCGGCTCGTCGCGCACGCGGAACGCATCCTGTCGATGGTCGAGGAAGCAGAATCGGACCTCTCCGCCCACAAAGGCACCCCGTCTGGGCGTATCGTCCTTACCGCCTTCCCCACAGCGGCCGTCGCATTCGCGCCGGCGCTGGCCCGTTCGCTGCGCCGCCACACCGAGCTGACGCTCCGGCTGGGTCAGAGCAGGTCAGGACGGGGAATGCGGGAAGTGCAGTCGGGCGAGGTGGACATCGCCCTCGTGGATGACTGGTACGGCCGGGTGCGCGACAGCGAGAGCCTGCGCGTCTACCCGCTGCTGCAGGACCCGCTGGTGCTGGTGGTGCCGCGCAAACACCGGCTCGCCGACCCCGACGTGCCGATCGACCTGCGCGAACTGCGTGACGAGCCGTGGATGGCGACCCCCGACGGCGAGCCGTCGCGCCTGGCCGTGGACCGGCTGTTCGTCGACGTCGGCGGCACCAAGCCCACGCCGTGGGAGTTCGAGGGGCTGGGCACGATCCTGTCGCTGGTGGCCAAGGGCATCGGCATCGCCGCCGTGCCCGCGCTGGCGCTGGCCGCCGGGGTGCGCGGGATCGCGGTGCGGCAGTTCCCCGGCAACCCGGGCGGCCGTGAGGTGCACGCGGTGGCGCGCGGCTCCAGCGTGCACCGGCCGTCGGTGTCGGTGACGCTGCGGGCCATCCACGTGGCCGCCCGCTACCTCGCCGCCGACCTGGACCCGGTCCGCGTCGCCGAGCGATCGGTCTCGGACTCGGACTCGGCGGGCCTTGGGGAGCGCTAACGTCTGCTCCATGGCTCCCACCTACGACATCGAGCGCCTCCTGCTGGCCCAGCCGAGCACCCGGGTCGTGGCCGGCATCGACGAGGTGGGCCGGGGCGCGTGGGCGGGTCCTGCCACCGTCTGCGCCGTCGTGTGCGACCTGTCGGAGCCGCCGGCCGGGCTGACGGACTCCAAGCAGCTCTCCCCGGCCAAGCGGACCTCGCTGGCCGCAGAACTGGCCGGGTGGGCCACCGGCATCGGGTACGGCGAGGCCACCCACACCGAGATCGACGACCTCGGTATGACGCAGGCGCTGCGCAGAGCCGCCCGCAGGGCCCTGGAGTCGCTGCCGGTCAGGCCGGACGCGGTGATTCTCGACGGCAAGCACGACTACATCGGCGCGCCCTGGCCGGTACGGCTGGAGATCAAGGGGGACGCGGCCAGCATCTCGGTGGCGGCGGCGTCCGTGCTGGCCAAGGTGCGGCGCGACGCGTACATGGCCACGCTCGGCCACGAGGAGTACGGGTTCGCGGACAACGCCGGTTACCCGTCGCCGGCGCACCAGGAGGAACTGGCCAGATCAGGCCCGACGCCGCACCACCGGCTCTCCTGGTCGTACCTGGACGACCTGCCGAGCTGGCGGCATCTGAAGCACCATCGCAATCCGCTCGCGGGCGAAGGACAGGCCAGTCTCTTTGGTTAAATCGGAGAGGTGCGCATAGGCATCTTTCTGATCGTGGCGCAGTTTCCCGGCCAGGATGCGGGGCGCGTGCTGGCCGACGCGGTCGAGCTGATCGTGGCGGCCGAGGCGGCCGGGTTCGACGACGCGTGGATCGCCGAGCACCACTTCATGTCGTACGGCGTGTGCCCGTCGGCGACCACGCTGGCGGCGGCGGCCGCCGGGCGCACGAGCCGGATCGGGCTCGGCACGGCGGTGAGCGTGTTGTCCACGCAGCATCCGGTGGCGCTGGCCGAGCAGGCGGCGATGGTGCACCACCTGTCGGGCGGCCGGTTCACGCTGGGCGTGGGCAGGGGCGGGCCGTGGGTGGACCTGGAGGTGTTCGGCACCGGGCTGGAGCGGTTCGAGCGGGGCTTCGCCGAATCGCTGGACGTGCTGCTCAGGGCCCTGTCCGGGGGCCGGGTCTCGGCCGACGGCGAGTTCTTCGGCTTCCGCGAGGTCGAGGTGGTGCCGGGGGCGCGGCTGCGTCCGGTGGTGGCGTGCACGTCGGAGCCGACCGTGCGGCTGGCGGCCGAGCGGGGGTTGCCGATGCTGCTCGGGATGCACGTCGGCGACGCGGACAAGGCCGCGCTGGTCGCACAATATGCGCAAGAGAGCGGCGGCGGCGCGCCCGGGCACGTGGCGGCGCTGGTCGGGCACGTGGCCGACTCGACCGGGCAGGCGGTGCGCGAGCTCAAGCAGGCGATGCCGCGCTGGCTGGGCCCCGGGCTGGCCGGATACGTGCCGGTGGATTCACGCCCGCGGCCTTCCCGCGACATCCCGGCATACGTGGACTTTCTCTCGCGGATCCATCCCGTGGGCTCCCCCGCGCATTGTGCCGAGGTCATTCAGCGGTCGGCGGAGAATACCGGGATCGAGCATTTCCTGCTCATGGTGGAAGGCGTCGGCGAGCCGCGGCTGGTGGCCGAGAACGTGCGGCGGTTCGGCGCCGAGGTGCTGCCCCTGCTCCGCGCGCCGGTGCGGCGTGGTGGGCCGGGAAGGACGGCGGCCCACCACGGCGCGCCCTAGCAGTCGACCAGCTCCGGCTTCTGGTTGAGAATCTGTGCTCTCGGCGTGACGAACTCGCTCAGGGCCTTGTCAGCCGACGGGTCGAAGACCGCGACCCGGTGGCAGTTCTGGAAGGCCAGCCGTACCCCGAAGTGGCGCTCCAGTGCGCCGCGCATCGAGTCGCTGGCCAGGCAGCGCAGCAGCTGCCCGCGGGCCTCCTCCGATGGCGGCGGCACCTGGTTGTCGGCGAACTCGGCTCCGGTCTCCTCACGCTGCTCGACCAGCTCGCTGATCACCGACCACGCGTAGGGCAGGGAGTCGCGCACGCACGCCACGAAGGCGGCGTCGTCCACGTCTCCGGCTCTGGCCTGGTCGAGCAGATCGTTCGGAACGGTCAGCGACATGCTGTCTCCTCTCGAAGGGCATCGATGTTGACGCTAGGTGGGCTCGGGTGAACGCTCCAGATGACTGGAGGGCGACAGTCAGGGCCCGTAGACGAACTCGGGGTCTATCTGGTCGGCAAGGTCGAAACCGGTTCGGGCGTTGCCCCACGCGCGGGCGTTGCGCAGGTGGAACTCCTCGGTCTGGCGGCCGAACCTGGCCCAGTCCTTCTCCCGCTGGTCGAGGGTCTTCATCAGCACGGCCAGCGCGTCGGTGTTGACCGGCTCCAGGTCGTCCATGGTGAAGGGGCGGCCCTGCTCCATGGCGCGCACCGACGGCGAGTGCTCCATCCAGGTCAGCAGGTCGTCGCCGACGTGCTCGCGCAGGAACTCGACGTCGGACGGGCCGTGGACCTTGTTGCCGATCACGGCGAGCGCCACGTCGTACTTGGCCGCGTAGTCGCGGTACTGCCGGTAGACGCCCACGCCCTGCCTGGTGGGCTCGGCGACGAGGAACGTCAGGTCGAAGCGGGTGAACAGGCCGGAGGCGAAGGAGTCGGCGCCGGCGGTCATGTCGACCACCACGTACTCGCCCGGGCCGTCGATCAGGTGGTTGAGCAGCAGTTCCACCGCGCCGACCTTGGAGTGGTAGCAGGCCACACCCAGGTCGTCCTCGGTGAACGGGCCCGAGGCCATCAGCCGCATGCCCTGCGGCGTGGTGACCGCGTATTCGAGGCCGGCCAGGTCGGCGAAGCTCAGCAGCCGCGAGCCGCGCCCCGGCGGCGTGGTCTTGACCATGGCCTCGGCCGACGGGATGCGCGGGTTGTCGCCGCGCAGGTGGTCCTTGATCTCGGTCAGGTGGGCGCCCAGCGGCTCGGGCTGCTCATGCAGGCCGAGCACCAGGGCCAGGTGCTGGTTGATGTCGGCGTCCATGACGACCACGGGGCCGCCCTGTCCGGCCGCGTATCTCGCGAACAGCGCCGACATCGTGGTCTTGCCGCTGCCGCCCTTTCCGACGAACGCCACTCTCACGGGCCCACCCCCATGGGTATGAAAATCGTTTCCGTTTTCGGACGTGACCATCATGCCACACTGCGTGCATGAGAGATGAGGAATTGGCGCGTGCGGTGCGGTGGCGCGAAGACGGCAGGCACGAGGAGGCCCGTGACCTGCTGCTGGAGTTGTCCGGGCGGCACCCGGACGACGTCGAGGTGGCCTACCAGACGGCCTGGGTGCACGACGTGCTCGGACTGGAGTCGGAGGCGGTGCCCTACTACGAGAAGGCGCTGGCCGGGCCGGGGTTGAGCGACAGGCTGGGCGCGTTCACCGGGCTGGGCAGCACGTACCGGGTGCTGGGACGGGTCGACGAGTCGCTGGCCACGTTTGAGCGGGGGCTGGCCGAGTTCCCCGATGATCCCGGGCTGCGCACGTTCATGGCGATGGCGTTGTACAACGCGGGCCGCGCGCGTGCGGCCGTCTCCACGTTGCTCACCGTGGTGGCGCAGTCGGATCAGGTGGGCAGGTACCGGCGGGCGGTCGAGTACTACGCGGAGAACCTGGACGAGACGATCTGAGCGAAGGTGATCTCGGCGAGCAGCCGCTCCTCGTGCTCGCGCAACATGCTCCACACGGCCGCGAGCGGCCTGGCCACACCCGGGTAGCCGCCGTGTTCCCGGTATTCCGGCGCGCCCTCGGTGACCGCGATGACGTCGGCGAGGGTGATGTCGGTGGCCGGGCGGGCCAGCCAGTAGCCGCCTTCGGGGCCGCGCAGGCTGTGGATGAGGCCGGCCCGTCTGAGCTGCAGCAGGATGTTGTCCAGGAACCTGCGCGGGATGTTCTGCGCCAGCGCGATCCGTTCCGCGGGCACGGGGCCCGGCGGGGCGGCGGCCAGTTCTGTCACCGCCCGCAGGGCGTAGTCGGTGCGTGCCGAGACCCGCATCTATTTCCTACTTAACAAGTCGCCTATAGCAGTATTTAACGGCGAAGCCGTCTCGGCGTCAAGGCGGCGGTTCAGCCGCAGGCGGCGTCCAGCGGGACCGGGGCCTCGCCGGCCGGCGCGGGCGACGGCGCGGAGTGCGCCGTGGCGATCTTGCCGGTGGTGCGCTCGGCCAGCGAGTCCCGGACCTTCGACCTGATCAGGTGCCAGTCCGGGTTGACGGTGCTGATCAGCGGCGGGACGAAGTTGAGACTCTTGATCCGGTGCTCCTTCACCTGCTGCGCCAGATCGATCATGGCCGGCAGCAGGTTCTGCGGCAGATCGGTGGAGATGGCCCGCTTGGTGGCGGTGGCCAGCTTCTCGAAGCTGTTGAGCACGGTCACCGGGTCGGCCTGCTTGGCGACGGCGTTGAGCAGGCACTTCTGGCGTCCCATGCGGACGTAGTCGTCGCTGTCGGTACGCGAGCGGCCGAACCAGAGCGCCTCCTGGCCGGAGAGCCTGCGGGTGCCCGCGGGCAGCAGGCCCTCGCGATGCCTGCCGTAGACGATCGGCTGCTTGATGGTCATCCGGACGCCGCCCATCGCGTCGACGATCTCCGCGAAGCCCTTCATGTCCACCATGACGTAGTAGCTCACCGGGATGCCGAGTATGTCGCTGATCGTGCTCTTGAGCAGCGCCGGGCCGCGTTCGCCCCGCCCGGCCCCCGGCGCCATCTCCGGGTGGTCCTCGGCGTACTGGAAGACCTCGTTGAGCAGGCCGGGGGTGTCCGGGCCCGCGCCGGTGAAGCCGTAGGGGAAGCGCTGCCTGGCCGGGCCGTGCGGGAACCGCACGTGCTGCAGGTTGCGCGGCAGGCCGAACAGCGTGGTCGCGCCGGTGCGGGTGTTCACGCTGGCCACGGTCATGCTGTCGGTACGCACGCCGGGCCGGTTCGGCGCGGCGTCGGCGCCGATCAGCAGGACGTTGACCCGCTCGGCGCCGTTCCACGGGTCCTGGGCCACGACGGGGGCGGTGTTGGTGGAGAACAGGCTGTTCACCACGTCACGCGAGACGTAGGCGAACCTGGCCGCGTACACGGCAGGGGCCAGGACGAGCGCGCACAGGGCCACGGCCACCGCGGTGGTCAGCGCCCGGCCGACCCGATGCCCGGCGTCGGGACGCACCAGCAGGAACGACCAGACGATCACCCCGGCCCAGCTCAGCGCGATCACGGCCAGCGCGCCGGTGAGGAAGCCCAGCCAGGCCGGCTGGACGGCCAGCGACAGGAACTTGGCGCTGAACGCGGTGAACACGGTGAGCACGAAGGCGAGCATCAGGACGTAGGCCGCCATGAGCGTCAGGCCCGTCCTGCGCCGGTCCGTAGCCAGGTGCGCCACGCCCCACAACAGTGCCGACGCCAGTGTCAGTGCCACTCCGGCGCCTAGTCCGAAACCCCGTTCTCTCCGTATCATCCCTGGTCAAACCCCCCTAGGTGCGCCCATCCAAGTCACCCTAGTAACGGTTTAATGAGGATTAGAGCGGTGAAGGGAAGTGTTGGGTCAATTCCCGGTCAAGCCCACTTGAGATATAACGTGATTGGTGGCCATGCGACGAGGCAGCTACGGATTCGACGCACCGTGGGCCCTGGGCGGGCTCGTCCTCGGTGCGCTCGCGCTGCTGGCGCTGGCGGCCGTCTCGTTCGCCACCGCCGTGCCGGCCGCGGGCGTCGTCTTCGTGTTCGGCGCGCTCTACACACTGGCCAGCGCCGCCAGCCACCTCTACACCACCCGGCGCGGCAAGTTCGCGGTCTGGGCCGCCGAGCTTGACCGGCTCGGCGGCGACGAGCACCTGCTCGACCTGGGCTGCGGCCGGGGCGCGGTGCTGACGCTGGCCGCCGAGCGGCTCAAGGGCGGCCGGGTGACGGGGGTCGACCTGTGGCGGGCCAAGGACCGGTCGGGCGACGGCGCGCCGGTCGCCCTGGCCAACGCCGCGCGGGAAGGCGTGTCCGTCGAGCTGGTCACCGGCGACCTGCGCCGTCTGCCCTTCGCCGACGACACGTTCGACGTGGTCGTGTCCGGACTGGCCGTGCACGAGATCCGCGACGCCGAGGGCCGGGCGCGGGCCGTGCGCGAGGCGCACCGGGTCCTGCGGCCCGGCGGCCTGCTGCTGATCGCGGACTTCCAGCACACCCCCGCCTACGAGGCCACGCTGCGCGAGCTCGGCGTGACCGACGTCCGGCGCCGGGATCCGGGCTGGCGATACTGGTACGGCGGCCCGTGGTTCAACACCGTCATGGTCGAGGCGACAAAGCCTTCACCTACCGATTGAGAACGTTTGCCGAACGTCGGCCGGGTATCCAGAGGCCCCTATGAGCGACGTGGAAACCGGCACAATCACCACGAAGGTGCCCGCACGGCTGGACCGGTTGCCGTGGTCACGCTGGCACTGGATGATCGTCATCGGGCTCGGCACCGTCTGGGTGCTCGACGGCCTGGAAGTCACCATCGTCGGCAACCTGTCCGCGCAGCTCGCCAAGCCGGGCAGCGGCCTGGAGATCACCCAGGCGCAGGTCGCCGGGCTGGCCGCGGCGCTCTACGTGGCCGGCGCCTGCTCGGGCGCGTTGTTCTTCGGCTGGCTGACCGACAGGTTCGGCAGGAAGAAGCTGTTCATCATCACGCTGGTGGTCTACCTGCTCGCCACGCTGGCCACCGCCTTCTCCTTCTCGGCCTGGTGGTTCTTCCTGTTCAGGTTCCTGACCGGGTTCGGCATCGGCGGCGAGTACGCGGCGATCAACTCGGCCATCGACGAGCTCATCCCCAGCCGGCACCGCGGCCGCATCGACATCATCATCAACGGCAGCTACTGGCTGGGCGCGGCGGGCGGCGCGCTGCTGACCGTGCCGCTGCTCAACGACCTGCCGGTCAACGTCGGCTGGCGGGTGGCCTTCGGGCTCGGCGTGGTGCTTGGCGTGGCGATCCTGCTGGTGCGGCGCAACGTGCCGGAGAGCCCGCGCTGGCTGTTCATCCACGGCAGGGACCGCGACGCCGAGGACATCGTGGACGGCATCGAGCAGGAGATCACCAGCGAGACCGGAAAGGAGCTGACCGAGCCCGCCGAGTCGATGACGATTCACCAGCGCAAGTCGATCGGGTTCATCCGCATCGCGCACACGATGGTGGCGTTGTACCCGAAGCGCACCGTCCTGGGGTTGTCGCTCTTCATCGGCCAGGCGTTCCTGTACAACGCGATCACGTTCGGGTACGCGCAGATCCTGTCCACGTTCTACGGGATCGACACGAACACCGGGTACTACTTCGCGGTCATCGCGGTCGGCAACTTCCTCGGGCCGCTGCTGCTCGGCAGGCTGTTCGACACCGTCGGCAGGATCCCGATGATCTCGGCCACCTACATCAGCTCCGGCCTGCTCCTGCTCGGCACGGCCTGGCTGTTCAACGCCGGGCTGCTGACCGCGGTCACGCTGACCGCCTGCTGGTCGGTGGTGCTGTTCGCGGCCTCGGCCGGGGCCAGCGCGGCGTACCTGACCGTCAGCGAGATCTTCCCGATGGAGACCAGGGCGATGGCCATCGCGTTCTTCTTCGCGGTCGGCACCGCGGCCGGCGGCATCGCGGGCCCGCTGATCTTCGCCGGGCTGGTCGAGAGCGGGGTGCCCGGTGACACGGCGCTGGCGTTCACGATCGGGGCCGCGTTGATGATCGCGGCCGGGCTGGTGGAACTGCTCGTCGGCGTGAAGGCCGAACGTCAGGGCCTGGAGGCCATCGCCGCGCCGCTCACGGCGGCCGGGGCGAGGAAGGCCACATGACGCGCAGCGCCTTGGAGCTGTCGGCCAGGTACAGGTGCGGCACGTCCACGAACACCCGCATCGGGCCGGCCCGCAGCTTCAGCGCCCGCGCCATGGCGGTGTGCACCTCGGCCAGCGGGACGTAGTTGAGATAGCTGGTGAACGCGTTCTGCGACCTGAACGTGGCGGTCATGAGCAGGGCCTCGTCCCTGATCCTGAAGGCCAGGCCGACCAGGCACGGCACGCTGTCGTGCGGCTCGCCGGGAGTGGTGAGCGAGATCCACGCGCTCTTGCTGTACGGCTTGGCCCGCAGCAGGTCGGCCGCCCACCGCAGTTGCCCGTTGATCCTGGCGCCGTAGCTGTACTTGAACGGCGCCACGATCTCGTCCTCGCTGAACTTCCTGCAGTACAGCTCCAGCCGGTCCGCGTCGCCGTAGCGCTCGATGATCGGGTCGTCCCGGCTCACCTCGCTGATCTCGAACAACACCGACGGCCCCTCGATGACGGGTCCGCGGTCGTCGTCGGCGAGCGCGCCGATCGTCCAGACATGGCGCATCAACCAGATCCACGCCTCCCCACATGACGCCCATTCCGCTGGGCCGGGCATTCAGGTCTCCAGGTTCGGCTGGTGATAGGGACTTCGCGGGAGCCGGCGCCGCTTGGTGACGTTGCAGCGCACGTAGTAGACGGCGTAGTGCACGAGCGCGACGAGCAGGGTGCTGAGCACCAGCAGGAGCGGGTTCGGCGCCTGCTTGCTCAGGCCGGTGATCCCCACGGTGAGGTACGTGGAGTTCGCCAGGCCCAGCATCATCACGTTGATCCCGGGCCAGGCCAGTGGGCGGTAGGTGTCGGGGAAGGCGGGGTCGGTCGGCAGGTTCGGGCTCCAGCCGAGCTGGCCCCTGAGCTTCGAGGTGTAGAGCAACCGGAAGTTGTTGATGGCCCGGGCGGTTCTGGCGTGCGCGTTGCCCGCTTCGATGAGCCGCAGGAACGGCAGCACGCTGAGCAGCCCGAACACGGTGACCAGGGCGAACAGGTACCAGGGCACGAGTTCCCACCGGGTCAGGCTCTGCGGGTCGACGACTTTGGCGCTGCTGAGTGCGATCGCCGCCAGGAAGGGGCCGGACAGCAGGCTCATCGCGAGCCTGGTCATCTTGAGCCGTTCTTCCTTGGCGGCCAGGTGCACCGCGTAGATGCCGCTGAAGTCCACCGCGGCGAGCTGGAGGAACGTGTCCTCCTGGATCATGCGAGGGGGTGTCTTCCGCATGGAGTGCTCCTGCAAGTGGGTAACTCCCAGTATGAGCACTTCTTCCCGGATTTGACGGGCATTCCTACCAATTGTTCCAACAAATCTCAACTGGTCGTGGTCAAGCGCGTCAGGTCCGTCACGTGCTGTATGTAGGCGGTCGGCAGGCCGTACAGCAGGCCGGCCAGTTCCGGATCGTGGATCACCGGCAGCGCCGCCAGCGCCTCGGCGGCCAGGCCGTGACAGTAGGCGAGCGTGTCGTCGGCCATCCGGCTCGCCCGCAGCCGGCGCAGGGCCTCGGCCACCTCGGCCTCGCCCATGTCCCGGCCGAGCAGGTCGCCCAGGTCCACCCCGGACATCAGCACCGGCAGGCTGTAGACGCCCTGACGCAGGTCGTGGCCGGCCGGCTTGCCGAGCTGCGGGCCGTCGGCGGTCAGGTCGAGCAGGTCGTCGAGCACCTGGAAGATCACCCCGAAGCGCTCGCCGTACGTGGCCAGCCTGGCCTTGTCCTCGTCCGAGGCGTGCGCGCAGATGGCGGCCACCAGGCAGCCCGCGCGGAACAGCGCGGCCGTCTTGCCGGTGATCGAGCGCAACGCGTTCTCCCTGGTCCTGGCCGGGTTGAACAGGTCGCTCGTCTCCAGGTACTGGCCTTCGGCCAGCTCGACCACGGTGGCCGCGAGCACCTCGGCCACCGGCCTGGACACCGCGGTGATCGCCGCCAGACCGGCCCTGGCCAGCATGAAGTCGCCGATGACCAGCGCCTTGCCGTCGCCCAGCTCGGCGTTGAGCGTCCTGGCGCCGCGCCGCTCGGTGGCCCGGTCCATCAGGTCGTCGTGCACCAGCGAGCCGGCGTGGATCAGCTCGACGCAGGCCGCCGCCGTGATCACCCGGCGGTCCGGCGACTTGCCCAGCGCGAGCGCGGCGGCCAGCGTCAGCGCTGGACGCAACCGCTTGCCGCCGGCGTCGACCACGTGCCGCGCACCCGCGTTGATTCCCGGCAACGCCGAGGACCCGCTCAACCTGCGGATCCTGTCCTCGACCTTGCGTAGACCCTGGACGATGGCGGGGGAGCTGAGAAGACGATCCATGGATCAAGCCTGCGTCGCGGCGGCTGTGAGGGCCCTGTGAAATTCTGTGTGCGCTCTCAGGGGAGATTTTGACACTGTAGGCGTCATGACACTGGATGAGCGGATCGAGCGGGTTGTGACCGAGGGCCGGGCGCCCGGACTGCACGGCCTCGTGGTCAGGCGGGGCGGGACGACCGTTCTGGAGCGGTACGAATCCGGCGACGACGCGATGCTCGGCCACGCGATCGGGCACGTCACCTTCGACCGCGACACGCTGCACGACCTCAGATCGGTGACCAAGAGCGTGGTGGGCATCCTGTACGGCATCGCGCTCGGCAAGGGCCTGGTGCCCGAGCCCGGCGCGCCGCTGCTCGCCCAGTTCCCCGAATATCCGGACCTGGCCGCCGATCCCGCTCGCGGCCGGCTCACCGTCGAGCACGTGCTGACCATGACGCTCGGGCTCGACTGGAACGAGGACGCGCCGTACACGAGCGTGGCCAACAGCGAGATCGCGATGGAGGCCGCGCCCGACCGGTACCGCTTCATCCTGGAACGGCCCATCGTCGAGGAGCCCGGCCGGCGCTGGACGTACTGCGGCGGGGCCAGCGCGCTGCTCGGCGCGATCGTCGCCAGGGGCACCGGGCAGTCGCTGACCGCGTACGCCGAGCAGGCGCTGTTCGGGCCGCTGGGCATCACGGACTTCCAGTGGCTGAAGGGCGACGACGGGATCGAGAGCGCCGCGGCCGGGCTGCGCCTGCGCCCGGTCGACGTGGCCGCGATCGGGCAGCTCATGCTGGACGGCGGCCGCGACATCGTGCCCGCGACCTGGGTCGCCGACTCGACGCGGCCCAGGGCCGACATCGAGGGCGAGTTCCGCTACGGCTACCAGTGGTACGTCGACCGGCGCTGGTTCGAGGCGATCGGCAACGGCGGTCAGCGGCTGGTGGTGGTGCCGGACGAGGAGCTGGTCGTGGTGGTGACGGCGGGCGAGTACGACCAGGGCCAGACCAGCGCCGCCGCGGTGCTCGCGACCGTGCTGAACCCGTAGGGCATGGAGCGGTGACCCGTAGGGCTCAGAGTGGCAGGCCGTCGATCGCGGTGTGGAAGGCGGCCACCGCGGCCCTGATCGCCGGGTGGCCGCCGTACCCCCTGCGGTAGGCGGCCAGCGTGCGGCGGCTCAGCGGCAGCGGGGTCAGCGACACCCCGGGCGGCGGCCCGAGCGCGGCCAGCCTGGGCACCAGCGCGACGCCCCGGCCGGCCGCGGCGAAGGCCAGCACGGTGTCGAAGTCGTCGATGTGGTGGCGCACGCGGGGCTCGAAACCGGCGGCCTGACAGGCTCTGATGGCCATCGTGTAGCACAGCGTGCCCGGCTTGCTCATGATCCACGAGTCGTCGCGGGCCGCCTGCACCGACGACCGGTTCGTCAGGTACATCGGCTCGCTGAACAGCGGCTCGGTCTCGATGGCCGCGTCGGTGACCGGCGGGACGAAGTCGTATTCGTGCACCAGCGCCACGTCCAGCTCGCCGGCCCGCAGCGCGGCCGAGACGTCGGCCGGGTCGATCTCGGAGATCATCGGCTCCAGGTCCGGGTGCGCGGCGGTCAGCTCGGCGAGCGCGGGAGGGAGCAGCACCCGGGCTGCGGTGGGGAACGAGCCGATCCGCAGTGGCCCGGCCGGGCCGCCGCGGGCCGCGGCGAGCGCGGCCGAGGCGCGTTCGAGCTGTTCGAGCACGGCCTGCGCGTGCTCGACGAGCAGCAGCCCGGCCGGTGTCAGCGTCACCGTGCGGCCGGTGCGTTCGAGCAGCGGCACCCCCGCCTCCCGCTCCAGCGCGGACAACTGCTGCGAGACCGCCGACGGCGTGAAAGTGACGGCCTCGGCGACGGCGGCGATGGTGCCCCGCCTGGCCAGTTCGCGGAGCAGGCGGAGCTTGCGCGGGTCGAGCATAAGTCCATCTTAAGCTTGGCCGAAGAAATCCGTGCTAGACCTAACGGGTTGTCGTGGGTCAGTCTCGAAGCATGCTGAGAGGAATCCATGTGCCGCTGGTCACCCCGTTCGCCCCGTCGGGCGAGGTGGCGGTGGACGCGCTAGAGAAGCTGGCCTACCAGGTGCTGGACCAGGGGGCGGCCGGACTGGTCGCGCTGGGCACGACCGGCGAGGTGGCGGCACTCGACGCCGACGAGCGGGCACAGGTGATCGAGCTGTGCGCCCGGGTGTGCGCCGAGCGCGGCGTGCTGCTGACCGTGGGCGTCACCGGGAACGACACGCGCTCGACCGCGGCCGCGCTGCGCGCGCTGCCCGAGGGGGTCGGGGCCGCGCTGGTCACCGTGCCCTACTTCCTGCGCCCCGGCGAGCGCGGGACGATCGCGCACTGCGAGGCGCTGGCCGAGGCGTCGCCGGTGCCGCTGGTGATCTACCACATTCCGTACCGCACCGGCCAGGCCGTGGGCGCCGCGACGCTGCGTCACCTGGGCGCGCACCCGAACATCGCGGGCGTGAAGTACGCGGGCGGCGGCATCGACCAGGAGACCGTGGACCTGATGGCCGACCTGCCCGACGGGTTCGAGGTGCTGGCCGGCGACGACGTGTTCGTCTCGCCGCTGCTCGCGCTGGGCGCCGCCGGCGGCATCCTGGCCTCGGCGCACCTGGCCACCGACCAGTTCGTGGAGCTGGTCGACGCCTGGCACGCGGGGGACGTGCCCAGGGCCCGCGCGCTAGGGCACCGGCTGGCCAGGCTGTCCAAGTCGCTGTTCACCGAGCCCAACCCGACCGTGACCAAGGGCGTCCTGCACGCCCGCGGCCTCATCCCGACGCCGGACGTCCGGCTGCCGCTGCTGCCGGCCGGCGCCGAGTCCGTGTCGCGGGCCGTCTCAGAGGCTGACCTGGTGGCGGTACATCCAGGCCAGTGATTCCTGGCTGGCGGTCTTCTTCAGGAAGAACGGCATCATCAGGTCGCGGAACACCCGGGCGACCGGGCCCGCGGCCTTGCTGTTGCTGATCGTCCTGGAGTAGGCCACGATCCGCTCGGCCCTGGCGCGGCGCTCCCGCTCGAAGCGGGTGAAGGCGGCGGTGTGGCTCTCGCTGTCACGCAGGCAGCGGGCCAGCACGATCGCGTCCTCGACGGCCATCGACGCGCCCTGGCCGGAACTGGGCGAGGTGGCGTGGGCGGCGTCGCCGGTCAGCACTACGCGCCCGCGATGCCAGGTGGGCACCGGCGGCAGGTCGAAGACCGGCAGCGCCAGCTCGACCGGGCTGTTCCTGATGAGGTCGGCCGAGCCGTTGTCGTCGTCCTGGAACGCCTCGATCAGGGCCGGCTTCCAGTCGTCGGGCACGTCGCCGAGCCGCCTGGGCAGGTTGGCGAACCACCAGGTCTCGCCGGAGGCGGCCACGGTGTAGCCGAAGAACGCGCGCTTGCCGAAGACCATGTGGTAGACGCCGGGCTCGCCGGTCATGCCGGCGTCGCGGACGATCCCGCCGAAGCTGTACAGGCCGCTGTAGCGGGCGGAGGGGGCGTGCGGGTCGAGCGCGTGCCTGGTGACCGAGTGCACGCCGTCGGCGGCGATCAGCAGGTCGCCGGTGGCCTCGGTGCCGTCGTCGAACCTGGCCGTCACCCGGTCGGCCGTCTCTTCGAACGACACCAGGCGCTTGCCGTAGGAGATGGGGATGCCGCGGGAGGTCGCCGCGCCCCTGATCACGCGATACAGGTCGGAGCGCAGGATGGTGTGGCTCACCGTGCCGTCCTCCAGGGCCAGGCCGTTGGCCACGGCGCCCAGGCGCTTGCCGGTGCCGCTCCACATGACCATCTGCGGCGTGGGGATGCCGGCCGCCATGACCTCGCGGTGCGCGCCGAGTTCGCGCAGGGCGCCCAGGCCGTTGCTGGCGATGTTGAGGAACGAGCCCACGCCCTCGGCGCCGTCCGGGTAGGACTCGAAGATCTCGGCGTCGATGCCGACCTCACGCAGGGCGATCGCGGTGGTGGGACCGCCGATGCCGCACCCTATGATCAGAGCCTTCATGGTGATAACCTTTCGTTCGGTCGAACGAAATATTAAGCAGGGAGGAGTGAGGATGTCCAGAGATATTTCGGAGCATCGAAAGAAATTGTTGGACGAGCTGGTGCTGGCCGGCCGGGAGAGCAGCAACGCGGCCGTCATGTTCCACACCGCCATGGGCGCGCTGCTCGGCCTGACCATGACCGAGGAGAAGACCCTCGACCTGCTGCAACGGCGCGGGCCGCTGACCGCGGGCGAGCTCGCGCAACACAGCGGGCTCGCCCCGGCCACGATCAGCGGGCTCATCGACCGGCTGCAGGACAAGTGGCTGGTACGCCGGGTCCGCGACGCCAGGGACCGGCGCCGCGTCATCGTCGAGATCAACGAGGCCCAGCTGCAGGAGCGGATCGCCGGCGCCGGCCAGATGTTCGGGCCGTTCATCGCGGCCATGGACGAGCTGTACGCGCGCTACTCCGACGAGGAACTGGAGCTGATCCTCGGCTACGTCACTCGGGCCACGGCCATCCAGCGCGAGGCCACCGCCGGCCTCACCGGCGAGTGACGGCCGTCGTCCAGCGGGCCGCCACCGCCGACCGCACCGCCGACCGCACCGCCGCGTTCGCCGGATGAGCCGCGCTCGCCGAGTGAGCCGCGTTCGCCGGATGAGCCGCTAGCGTTCCGACTCCCTGATGGCCGTGCCGACCTCGCCCACCCGGTCGGCCAGCAGCCCGATCGCGCCGACCGCCCTGGTCATCGGGTCGTCGTCGGCGCCGCCCAGCGCCTTGGCCCGCAGGTACGCGGCCTTGATCTCGGCCCACCTGGCCGCCTGCTCCGGGGTCAGCCGGCCGCGCAGCTCGGCCAGCTTCAGCAGGTTGGCCTCGGCGTCCGAGGTGAGCGTCTGCGCCTCGCCCAGGTAGTGGTCGTCGACCACCGCTTCCAGCTCGTCGGCGTTCATCGCCGGGACGATGCGCTCGGCCAGCTTGTTCATGTTCCGGTACGACCCCTGCAGCCGGTACGGCGGCTCGGTCCTGGTGGCGTCCGACTGACCGGCCGAGGCGATGTAGGCCTGGTTGTTGGCCAGGACGATCTCCTGCACCCGGGCGAGCTTGGTCAGCACGCTGAGCACCTGGTCCAGCTCCGGCTTGGTGTACGGGTGCTTGAGCTGGTCGGCACGGACCGCCGGGTCGCCCTTGGCCAGGCGTACCAGGACCTCGACGTCCGACCTGTCGCGCGACGACAGCGGCGCGAGCACCGGGTTGGAGGTGAGCGCGTTGTCGATGTAGCTCAGCGCGAACAGCTCCTCCCGGCCCGACAGCACGTCGCCCAGGTTCCACACGTCGGCCCGGTTGGCCAGCATGTCCGGGATGCGGAAGCGCTGACCCGACTCGGTGTACGGGTTACCCGCCATGCACACCCCGAACCGCTTGCCGCGCAGGTCGTAGGTGCGGGTGCGGCCGTTCCAGACGCCTTCGATGCGGCGCTGGGCGTCACACAGCGAGATGAACTTCTGCAGCAGCTCGGGTGAGGTGTGCTGGATGTCGTCCAGGTAGAGCAGCGTGTTGTTGCCCGTCTCCAGCGCGAACGAGATCTTCTCGACCTCCTGGCGGGCGGTGGCGTCCGGGGCGTCGGCCGGGTCCAGCGAGGTGACCTCGTGGCCCAGGGCCGGGCCGTTGACCTTGACGAAGACCAGACCGAGCCGGCTGGCGACGTACTCCATCAGGGTGGTCTTGCCGTAGCCGGGCGGCGAGATGAGCAGCAGCAGGCCCATCTGGTCGGTGCGCTTGCCCGCGCCGGCCGCGCCGAGCTGCTTGGCCAGGTTGTCGCCGATCAGCGGCAGGTAGACCTCGTCCAGCAGCCTGTTGCGCACGAACGCGCTCATCACCTTGGGCCGGTACTCCTCCAGCCGGAGCCTCGAACGCTCCGCGGCGACCAGCTCGTTGCGCCGGCGCTGGTAGGCGCGGTAGGCGGGGACGCGCTCGCGGGTGAAGTCGCGGGTCCTGGTGAGGGTCTCGTCCAGGCGGATCTCCAGCTTGCGGTCCACGATGCGGGGGTGGCTGCCGAGCAGGCCCTCGACGGTCTCGGTGACGCTCGCGCTGGAGTCGTGCCTGGGCAGGTCGCACAGTTGCACGGCGATGGCCTCGGCCAGTTCCCTGCCCTGCTGGAAGGCGCCGATCCAGGCCTGGGCCAGCTGCACGCGCTCGGCCAGCGGGACGGACTTGAGCTCGTCCTCGAACTCCCGCGTCTTGACCGGGCCCAGGACCTGGTGGAACCCGGCGAGCAGATCGCGGGCCGCCTTGCTCGTGACGAAGCCGACCGGCTGGCCGCCCAGCTCCTCGACCAGGTACTCGCCGGCCAGCTCCGCGTTCGCCGGGGCCGCGCCGAGCGTGGTGAGGAAGGCGGACAGGCGTTCGCCGAGCTCCCGGGCCAGGTCGTCCAGCGCGGCGGGGTGGCCGAACGTGGCGCGGGCGCGGATCAGCGACACGGCGCGGGTGGTGAATGTTTTACGTGAAACCTCATCCAGCCCGAAGGCCCAGAAGAGCTGGGCCGACGCCCTGACCTCGGCCGGGTAGCGCAGCAGTCCCGCGCCTTCCCGCAGACGCAGCAGGGTGTCGAGGATGGCGGTGGCGTCGTGGTCGTGCACGCCGCGCTCGTAGCCCTCGTCGTAGCGGGACTCGGCGGCCTGGCGCACCAGGTCGTCCAGCGGCAGGCCGGGCGTCGCCTCGTCCAGGAGGGAGACGGCCAGGTGCTCGGCCCGGTAGACGTCCTGGGTCTCAGAGACCAGGAGCTGGTCCCAGAAGGGCCGCGTGTCGGCGAACGACTCGGGCACCGGCGAGCGGTAGTCGGTGCCGGTGATCGCGAAGTGCATTTCGCTCTCGTGCGGCACCAGCGTCAGATCGATCGGCTGGGTGTTGACCGCGAACCGGTGCCGGCCCAGCCGCAGCGTCTCGCCGCCGTCGGAGAACAGGTCGAGCCGGTCGCGCAGCGCGCGTCCCGCCTCCTGCTGGGCCGCCTTGACCCGGCCTTCCAGCTCCTCGGCGCGCACCGCGTCGCCGAGCGTCCGCAGCTCGGCCGCGGACGAGCGCAGCTTGGCGATCATCGGGTCGGTGGCGAAGTACGTGTTGACCTCGTCCAGCGACCCGAGACCGGCCAGCCGCCTGGTGATGCTGCCCAGGATGCGCTCGGCCGAGGCGAAGATGCGGTCGGCCCGCCTGGCCAGCTCGTCGAGCTGGGTCTGCTTGCGGGCCGAGAACGCCTCGTAGACGTCCTCGCGCTTGGCCGTGAGCTGGTTGGCGAAATCGTCGAACTCGCCGAAGCGCGACTCCAGGTTCTCCAGCTGGAGCATGAGCCGGCCGAGCTGCTCGTCGCACTTGTCCGGGCTGTCGGCCATCGCCAGCGCGCCGGTGATGGCCTGGCCGAGCAGCGCGAACTCGGCGGCGAACGCGGCGCGGCCCTCGGTGCCGAGCAGTTCGCGGCGGCGGCCGTCGAGCACCGCGCGGGCCCGGTTCACGCCGCCCAGCACCTCGGCGATCCGGCCCAGGATGGACGTGCGCACGGTCGCGTCGGCGATGTCCAGCGAGCCGACGACCTCGGTGACCACCTCCAGGCCCTCGGACTGGGTGGCCAGCCGGTCCGCGACGGGCTCGGCCTCGGCCACGGTGGCGATCGCGCCGGCCTCCACGGCCAGCTGCTCGACCGCCGCGTGGTAGCCGGTGAACGCCTCCGGGCTCTCCAGGAACGTGACGGCGCGGCGGCCGACCGAGGCCAGCTCCTCGGTCAGCTCGGCGGCCAGCTCGTCCAGCCTGGCCAGGTCCAGGTAGCGGACCTCGCGCAGCGTCACCAGATGGCCCTGGGCGCGGCGCAGCGTGGCCAGCGAGGTCACCCAGGCGTCGGCGGTGAGCGGGGTGTCGGCCCGGGCCTGGCGTACCAGGCGGGTGACCTCCTCGGCGGCCTCGGCCAGCGTGCGCTCGGCCTGGAGGGTGAGCTGCTCGACGTTCTCGTACTCGTCGAGCACCTGCTCGGCGGTGGCGCGCACGTCGGCCAGCGGGGTGCGCAGGCCGTGCTCGCCGAGCCAGTGATAGTGGTCGAAGGCGCGCGTGCAGGCCGAGATCAGCGCCTCGAACGTGGCCGCGGACGCCGCCATCTCGCCCACCATCCTGGCCACGGACAGGCAGTCGGAGATGCCGCGCACCAGCTCGGCGTTGCCGATGCGCTCCAGCGGCCCGGTGCCGGCGGGCTGGGCGGCGGCGTAGGTGTCGGAGACGTACGGGGTCTGCCACACCTGCATCGGGTGCACCCGGGTGGGCTCTTCGGAGGTGGCGCGGAAGACCACCATCGTGCCGTCGTCGAACAGCGAGTACCCGTGGCAGACGATCGGGTTGGCCACCTCCTTCCTGATCACGTTGTAGGCCAGCAGCAGCGACCGGCCGTCGCCCCTGGCGTGGAAGACGTACAGGACGTCCTCGCCGTTGGGGGAGCGGACGACCCGCTCGAACTCCAGGTCCGTCACGTCCGTGTCGAACGTCTTGCTGACGCCGGTGGTCAGGTAGTAGCCGCCGGGGAAGATCAGGCCCTGGTCCTCGGGCAGCCGCTGGCAGGCCTGGCCGATGCCGTCGAGCCTGATCACGGACTTGGTGCGGGTGTTGAAGACCAGGTGCCGCCAGTCCGTCTCCTTGTACGGCCTGATCCGCATGAGGACGAGCGGGCCGATGCGGGCGTGCTCGACGTCGGCGTCGGCCAGGCTCTGCAGCGGCTCGGCGACGGGCTCGGCGTAGATGCCCGCGCCGGACTCCGTGTTGTTCTCGATCTTGATGGTCAGGTCGCCGCCGACGGTCTCGACGAAGACCTCGCCCTGGATCGAGATGTGCGGGTGCCGGCCGAGCACGTGGTCGTCGCGGGTGGCCGGGGTCCACTCGAAGTCGTGCGAGGCAGGGAAGACGTGGTCGCGCTCACCCCGGTTATCCAGATATTTCGGGACTCCGCCGTTGCTGACCGACCACCTGAGCACCCGCGTGTCCGCCGGGCCGATCTGGAACACGGCCAGCAGCTTGCCCTCGACCCGCCGCAGCTGCTGCAGCCGTGAATCCTTGTAGTAGCGGTACAGCTCGGCGAAGTCCTTCTTGAACGACGGGTCTTCCAGGGTCTGCAGCCGGTCGGCGTCGAACCTGAACGCGTCGCCCTCCCGGCTGAAGCGGTGCACGGCGAAGACGTCGTCCACCGTGGTCTCCGGCTTCAGCCCGATGAACACGTTGTAGCCGAACAGCATGACGTCGCCCAGGGAGACGATGTCTCTCGGGACGCAGTTGTTCTCCGTCCTGATCCGCTCGGTGCCGAGCAGGCGCAGCTCCGCGCCGCCGAAGACCTTCAGCCGCTGCTCGTTGACCGCCTCGGCGGCCTCGGCCAGGGCCTTGGCCTGCGCCTGGAGCCGGTTCCTGAGCACCTCGTAGGTGCCCGCCTCCAGCCCGGAGCCCCCCGCGGGCGCCGCGCCCGCGCCGCCCGCCGCCGCGGGCTCGCCCGTCGTGGTTCCGGTGGGGCCGCTCGCTTCGCCCGCGCCGCCGTTCGTCATGCCGCTCTCCGTTGTGCCGTCGCTGCTCCGCCGTCTGGGGTCCCGGGTACGCCGGTCGGCGTACCCGGGACGTCCGTCAGACCTTGGCCGGGGTCAGGGCCGCCACCGGGGAGTCGGCGACGCCGAGGCGGCGGGCGGTCTCCAGCAGCTCGCCCAGCGCGTTGGACTCCGGCCCGCCCTGCTGGATGAGCCGCATGAGCAGGGCGGAGACGGTCAGGTTCTTGACGTCCTCGGTACGCACGCCGCTGACCACGGTGGCCAGGTCCTCCATCAGGCTGGCGGAGCCGTTGAGGTACGGCGCGGCCAGCGAGCCGGCCACCTGAGAGTGCTGCATGAAGCCGTCCACGGCCTTGCCCGCCGTGATCGAGCCGACGACCTTGTCGAAGAACATCGTGTCGCCGCCGACGATGTCGATGTTCGCCTTGGCCAGGCCGGCCGCCAGCACGCTCGCCTGGGACTCGGCCACCTGGGCCTGCACGGCGATCCGCTTGAGGTGAACCTCCTTGTCGGCCTCCAGCCGCAGGCGGTACTCCTCGTGCTCCCTGCTGGCCTCGTCCAGCGCGGCCATCGCGGCGGCCTTCTGGGTCAGACCCTCGGCCTCGGCCTTGAGCTTCTCGCCGATCGCGGCGGCGCCGGCCAGGGCCATCGCCTGCTCGCCCTCGGCCTGGGCCTTGAGCCTGTCGCCCTCGACCAGGGCCATGGCCTTGGCGCCGTCGGCCTCGGCGCGCAGCTTCTCGGCCAGCACCAGCGCCTCGGCGCGGCCCACCTTCTCGATGGCCTCGGCGTCGCGCTCCTTGATCTGCACCTCGGCCAGCCCGCTCGCGGCGGTCTCCGCCTGGATGCCCTCGGCCAGCCTGATCTTGGCGCGCGCGTCGAGCTCGGCGGCCTGCTGCCTGGCCTCGGCGAGCACCAGCTCCTCGCGGGCCTTGAACTTCGACGCGGCCTCCGCGGCCTCGGCCGCCTTGATGTCCTTGACCAGGTTCTCCTGGGCCTCGGCCTCGGCGGCGATGATGACCTGCTGGCGGGTGCGCTCGGCCTCCTCGACCACGCGCAGCCGCTTGATGCTCTCCTCCTGCTCGGCCACCGTCTTGTCGACGGCGATGCGCTCGCGGATGACCTCGGCGATCGAGCGCTTCTCCGTCTCGACCTCCTTGTCCTTGGCGATGCGCGACAGCTCGGTCTCACGCTCGCGGGAGATGACCTCCAGCAGGCGGTCCTTCTCGATGCGCTCGGACTCGATGGCGATCACGCGCTCGCGGTTCTTCTCCGCCACGGCCACCTCGCGGGCCTGGTTCTCGCGCTGCACGCCGAGCTGCTCGTCGGTCTTGATCGCCGCCGTCATCGCGCGCAGCCGCTCCTCGGCCTGGACGCGGGCGACCTCGGCCTCCTCGCGGGCCTTGACCGTCTCGATCTCGCGCCGCTGCTTGAGCTCGGCGTCGGCCTGGCGGCGCTCCAGCTCCAGGATGGCCTCGCGGGCGTCCACGTTCTGGCGGGTGATCTCCTTCTCCTCGGCGCGCTGGAACTCGTTGGTACGGACGTGCTCCAGCGCCGTCAGCTCGGTGATCTTCCTGATGCCCTGGGCGTCCAGGATGTTGTTCTTGTCCAGGGAGAGCAGCGAGGTCTGCTCCAGGTAGTCGATGGCCGCGTCCTCGAGGCTGTAGCCGTTGAGGTCGGTGCCGATCAGCCGGACGATCTCGTCGCGGAACTCGTCCCGCTTGGTGTAGAGGTCGACGAAGTCGAGGTGCTTGCCGGCCGTCTTCAGAGCCTCGGAGAACTTGGCGGCGAACAGCGCCTGCAGCGTCGACTCGTCGCTGGCCCGGACCGTTCCGATGGCCTGGGCGACCTTGATGACGTCCTCGGCGGTCTTGTTCACGCGGACGAAGAACGTGATCTTGATGTCGGCCCTGATGTTGTCACGGCAGATGAGGCCTTCGCGGCCGGTCCGCTCGATCTCGATGGTCTTCACCGAGATGTCCATGATCTCGGCCTTGTGGACGACGGGCAGCACCACGGCGCCGGTGAACGTGACGTCCACCTTGTTCACCTTCGAGACGATGAGCGCCTTGCCCTGTTCGACCTTTCTGAAAAGCCGGCCGATGATGATGAGCAGGCCAATGACGATGACCAGGACGACGGCGAGAAAAACGCCGAAGCCGGCTGAGATGACTTCCATCAGTGCTCACTTTCGTAGGGCATGACCCAGAAGAATTCGCCCTCCGCGTCGTAGTCGAAGATGAGGGCCGTGTCGCCGCGTGCGAGGCGATCTTGTCCGCTGGTGCGTACGTGGACGATGGCCGACGAGCCGTCGGCCGAGGTGACCTCGGCCTGACCGAAGTCGGGCGTGGCGGTGCCGGTGCGTATCACGCACATCTGGCCGACGAAGTCGCCGCGCGTGGGCCGCTCCTCGTCCGGGAAGAGCCGGCGCAGCGGTATCAGCAGGCCACGGGTGGCGAGCCAGGCGCCGCCCAGCGCGGCGACGGGCACGGCGTACAGCAGCGCGCCGCCGGCGATCTGGCTGCCGACCAGGCTCAGCAGCCAGGCCAGGGCGATCAGGAGCGAGAACGCGACGCCGGCCGGGATTCCCCCGAGTCCCAGCCAGGCGGCGCCGTCGTCGTCGAGTTCCGCCAGGCCGGTGATGACGATCAGCCAATAACCGATGACGACCACCAGCAGGAAACTGAAAACGACCGTTGGAAAGCTCAGCACAGCGTTGAAGAACTCGGTCATCAGCCCTCGGTTGCCCCATCCCCCAGTTACGTCCTGTCGGACTATATCTAGATAAAGCACAGCTAAAGGTGAAAGTTCCCGAAATGGGACTGGAACTTGTCGCAGTTGACCTCAACCTTGGTTGAGGGAGCAGGATCGGCGGCATGAGCGAACTGATGAAGGCGGCCGCGTTCGTGCGTCCCGGCGGCCCCGACGTACTCGAAGTGATGGACGTGCCCGCGCCGCAGGCCGGCCCCGGGCAGGTGCGCGTGCGCGTGAAGGCGGCCGGCGTGCAGCCGTACGACGCGGCGGTCAGGGCGGGCTGGGTGCCCGCCGGCCTGTCGCCGGAGTTCCCGCGCATCCCGGGCAACGAGTTCGCGGGCGTGGTCGACCAGGTGGGCCAGGACGTCGACGGCGTCTCCGTGGGCGCCGAGGTGCTCGGGTTCTCCCTGACCAGGAGCTACGCGCAGTACATCGTGGTGGCCGCGACCGACGTGACGCCCAAGCCGGCCGGGCTCCCGTGGGAGGTCGCCGGGGCGCTGACGGCCGGGGTGCAGACCGCCGAGATCGCGCTCGACACGGTCGGGCTCGGCGAGGGTGAGACGCTGCTCGTCCACGCGGCGGCCGGCTCCGTGGGCACGGCGGCCGTGCAGATCGCCCGCAGGCGCGGGGCCACCGTGATCGGCACCGCCCGCGAGGAGAACCACGACTACCTGCGCGACCTGGGCGCCATCCCGGTCGTGTACGGCGAAGGACTGGCCGACCGGGTACGCGCGCTGGCCCCCGGCGGGGTGGACGCGTCCATCGACGGGGCCGGCGGGCACGCCCTGGAGGTGGCGATCGAGCTGGTCAAGGACCGGCGGCGGATCGTCACGCTGGTCGAGCACGGCAAGGCGGCGGAACTGGGCGTGCTGACGACTCAGGGGGTGCGCTCCGCCGAACGGCTCGGCCGGTACGCGGCGCTGGTCGCCGAGGGGGAGTTCAAGTTCCCGATCCGGCGGGCGTACGCGCTGGCCGATGCGGCGGACGCGCACCGGGAGATCGAGACCGGGCACGGCCGCGGCAAGCTGGTCATCACCGTCGACTGACGGGTCAGGGGGCCGACTTGGCGCGCTGGTGGAAGCGGCCCACCTTGGCCCGGTTCCCGCACGCCTCCATCGAGCACCACCGCCGGCTGCCGTTCTTGCTCACGTCCAGGAACCACAGCACGCACTCCGGGTTCGCGCACTTGCGCACGCGTTCGCCCCGCTCGCCCATGAGGTCGGCGAAGGCGGCGGCGACCGTCCAGGCCGTGCGCCACGACTCGTCGGCCACGATCACCACCTCGTGCGCCCGCCCGCCGGCCCCGACCTGGGGCCGGCGGCTGCCGTGGGCGAGCACGGCGTTGAGCCGGTCGGGGCCGCGCCCTTCGAGCTGGTCCCGCAGCGCGGCGCGGGTCTCGGCCAGGCGATCGCGCATCCGTTCGTCCGCCTCGCCGGGCAGGTCGTGGTCGGCCAGCCAGGCGCGGACGCCCGCCAGATCGTCGAACTGGTCGAGCAGCGTCGCGTGCTCCACCCAGACGGTGTCGACCAGGTCCAACGCCACGGGCTCGGTACGCAGCGGACGGAGTCTCACGGACTTAACCCCCTAAGACAGGTTGACCGGTTATCACTCAGCATGCTATCACTTAACCAGCAAAACTGATTTAGCCGGTTAAGGAGCTTGTCGTGACCGTTCGTTACCGCACTGCCGTCGTCGAGGGGCTGAACGTCTTCTACCGGGAGGCAGGCGACCCGTCCGCGCCCACGCTGGTGTTGCTGCACGGCTTCCCGACCTCGTCGGTGGCCTACCAGGAGCTGATCGCCGAGTTGTCGGACGAGTTCCACCTGATCGCCCCCGACTACCCCGGCTTCGGCCACAGTGACGCCCCGGCCGCCGGTGAGTGGGACTACACCTTCGACCACCTCGCCGACGTGGTGGACCAGTTGCTCGACTCGCTGGGCGTCGCCAAGTACGCCGTCTACGTCCACGACTACGGCGCGCCGGTCGGCTTCCGGCTGGCCACCAGGCACCCCGAGCGCATCACCGGCATCGTCACGCAGAACGGCAACGCCTACGAGGAGGGCCTGACGCCGTTCTGGGAGCCGTTCAAGGCGGCCTGGGCCGACCCGTCGGAGCGGAACACCGCGCCGCTGCTCGGCTACTACACCCGCGAGGCCACCCGCTGGCAGTACACGCACGGCGTCACCGACACCAGCCTGGTGAACCCGGACAAGGCGGCGCTGGACCAGGCCGTGCTCGACCGTCCCGGCAGCCACGACATCCAGCTCGCGCTGTTCCTGGACTACGGCGTCAACCCCGGGCGGTACCCGAGCTGGCAGGAGTACCTGCGCGTGCACCAGCCGCCGGTGCTGGCCGTGTGGGGGCGGCACGACGAGATCTTCGGCCCCGACGGCGCCACCGCGTTCGCCCGCGACGTCAAGGACGCGCACATCCAGCTGCTGGACGCCGGCCACTTCGCGCTGGAGACCCGGGGCGCGCAGATCGCCGCCCTGGTGCGCGACTTCCTGCGCCGGCTGCCGGACTGATGCCGCGTTCGTCCGTACCGACCTGGAGGCTTGTCATGAGCGTGTCGTCGTCGCAGGCCCCCGCGCGGGTGCCGATCAAGACGGTGGTGACGGCCACGGCGGCGGCGCTCGTCGCGTTGCTGCTGCTGGCCGGGGCCGCCGACCTCACCGGGCTGGCGCTGTTCGCGCTGCCGTTCACCGCCACCGCGGGGATCGTCGCGCTGGCGCCGGCCGCGCCCTTCGCCCAGCCGCGCAGCATCGTGTTAGGTCACGTCAGCGCCTCGGCGCTGGCACTGGCGATCACCGCGGCGGCCGGGCCCTCCCTGTGGACGGCGGCCGTCGCGGCGGCGCTGGCCACGGCGCCGATGATGTTGCTGCGGGCCACGCACCCGCCCGCCGGGGCGACGGCGGCGCTGATCGGGCTCACCGCGCCGGACCCGGTGGGGTTCGCGGTGCCGATGGTGGCGGCGAGCGGCATCGTGATCGCGGGCGGGGTGATTCTCGGGCGGCTGCTGCCCGGGCACCGCTACCCGGCCTACTGGCGCTGACCAGGCGATCCGCGGCCCCTGCCCGGGTCACAAGCGGTGACCCGGCGCCCACCGGCCCCCGATCACAGGCGGCGGGAGACGGCCTCGGCGATGGCGAGTTGGACGTCGTCGAGCTCGTCCTCGCCGTCGGCCACGTCCCACAGCGAGTTCTGCAGCACCCGCGCGAGCGTCCAGCCGGCCGCGCGGGCGCGGTCGAGGCCGAGACCGTCGGTCATCAGGTCGAAGCGGCGCAGCACCGCCCGCGTGACGTCGCCGGTCGCCAGCACCTCGGCCCACCGGTTGCGCAGCGCGGGCGCGAGCTCGAACCCCGGGTCGCCGGCCAGCGGCTTGGGGTCGATGGCCAGCCACGGCTCACGTTCGGCCCCGAGGACGTTGTCGTAGTGCAGGTCCCAGTGCAGCAGCCGGTCGCCGGGCTCGGCGACCAGCTCGGCCACGGCGTCGGCGCAGAACCGCAGCCAGTGCCTGTCGCGCTCGCGGTGCAGCTCGGGCAGGGACTCGGGCACGTCGGCCAGCATGGCCTCGGCGATGTCGCTCAGGCGGCGCAGGCCGGGCGGCGCCGGGTGCGTGACGAGCCTGGCCAGCAGCCCGGTCAGGATCTCCAGGGCCTCGGTGTCGTCGGGCACGGCCGACAGCGGGCGGTCGGCGTCGAGCCATTCGAGCAGGAGGGTGCCGGTCTCCCGGTCCTCGTCGAGCAGCCGCACCGACGCCTGCCCGGCCCAGGCACGCAGCGCGGCGCCCTCGCCGGCGTTCTCGTCCGTGACGGGCTGGAGCTTCAGCGCCGCCCTGGTCCCGTCGTCGCGCAGCACCGGCAGGACGAGCGAGACGTAGCCGTGCATGGCCGCGCCGCCGGCCAGGCGCAGCCCCCACTGGTCGAGGTAGCGCTCGGCCAGCGCGGGCAGCCCGGCCGACCAGGCCCGCCCGGCCTCGCCGTCGATCTCGACGTGCGACTCGGTCAGCGCGGGCGGCACGACGATCCGCATGTCAGAAGTGCCAGGGGAACGGCGACCAGTCGGGCGCCCGCTTCTCCAGGAACGAGTCGCGGCCCTCCGCGGCCTCGTCGGTCATGTACGCCAGCCGGGTGGCCTCGCCGGCGAACACCTGCTGGCCGACCAGCCCGTCGTCGATCATGTTGAAGGCGTACTTGAGCATGCGCTGCGCGGTGGGCGACTTGCCGTTGATCTTGCGGGCCCACTCCAGAGCGGTGGACTCCAGCTCGGCGTGCGGCACGACCGCGTTGACCATGCCCATGCGGTGGGCGTCGGCGGCGGAGTATTCGTCGCCCAGGAAGAAGATCTCCCTGGCGAACTTCTGCCCGACCTGCCTGGCCAGGTACGCCGAGCCGAACCCGCCGTCGAAGCTGGCCACGTCGGCGTCGGTCTGCTTGAAGCGGGCGTGCTCGGCGCTGGCCAGCGTGAGGTCGGCGACCACGTGCAGGCTGTGCCCGCCGCCGGCCGCCCAGCCGGGCACCACGCAGATGACGATCTTGGGCATGAAGCGGATCAGCCGCTGCACCTCGAGGATGTGCAGCCGGCCGGTCGAGGCCGAGCCGTCGGCGTACTGGTAGCCGTCTTTACCCCTGATGCGCTGGTCGCCGCCGGAGCAGAAGGCCCAGCCGCCGTCCTTGGGCGAGGGGCCGTTGCCGGTGAGCAGCACGCAGCCGACGTCGGTGCTCTGCCTGGCATGCTCAAGCGCGCGGTAGAGCTCGTCGACCGTCTGCGGACGGAAGGCGTTGCGTACCTCTGGGCGGTTGAACGCGATGCGCACGGTGCCCTGATCGACCGCGCGGTGGTAGGTGATGTCGGTGAAGTCGAATCCCTCGACCGCCTGCCACGCCTTGGGATCGAACAGCTCGGAGACCATGCGCCAGAGCCTAACGGATCTGTTCCGAGGCCCTTCGGCCCGCGCGCCACCCGAAGGCGGACGGGCGGCGCGCCGGCCGCGCTAGGTGACTTCCGCCCGGAGTTCCGCGAGCAGTTCGCCCTGGTCTGCGAGCATGTCGGTGAGGATGCGGCGGGCGGCGCCGAGCAGGTCGGCCAGCTCGGGGGTGGCCAGTGTGTAGACCACCGTGCTGCCTTCTCGGATCGCGCTCACGATGCCTGCTCTGCGCAGCACCGCCAGTTGCTGGGAGAGGCTCGAGGCCTCGATGTCGATCTGGGCCAGAAGATCCCTGACGGGTAGCGGCCCCTCCTGAAGTAGCTCCAACACTCGGATGCGAGCGGGGTGGCCGAGAGTTCGGAAGAAGTCGGCCTTGGCCTGATAGACCTCCACGTGCATAGTGTCAGACTAATCCAGCGCAGTTGCATAATTCTTCAAGTCACCATGTTGTTGGATAGGATGACAGCGGGGACTAGGGAGTAGCCATGGGCCGAGGAAGAGCCAAGGCGAAGCAGACGAAGGTCGCTCGCCAGCTGAAGTACACCAACCACAACATCGACTACGACCGGCTTCGCGAGGAGTTGGGGGCCGACACAGGGAGAGACGAGAGCCACCCGGTCACGGCGTCCGAGCAGGAGTCCGAGCGCGCGCAATGACGCGCGTCAGCTTCGCGGGGGCCAGGGTGACGTTCGTGAGCCGCCTGGCCTCGGGCGCCGGATCCGGCGCGGTGAGCTCCAGGCGGTGCAGCACCTCGCGAATGATGACACGCATCTCCAGCAGGGCCAGCTGAGCGCCGACGCAGAAGCGGCGGCCGCCGCCGAACGGCATCCAGGCCCTGCTCTGCGGTCCGCCGAGGAAGCGTTCCGGGCGGAAGCGCGCGGGCTCGGCGAACGCGGCGGGATCGCGGTGCACGAGCGGGATGTACGGCCCGGCGTACCAGCCGGCGGGGATCACGTGGTCCCCCAGGCGGAGCGGGGCGTCGAGCAGTCTTGGCGCCTCGTACACGACGGGCCGCATCCGCAGCACCTCCTTGACCACGGCGTCGAGGTAGGGCTCGTCGTCCGGCAGCCGGCGCAGCACCTCCGGCATGCGCAGGACGCGCTCGAAGGCCCAGGCCAGACCGGTGGCGGTGGTCTCGTGGCCGGCGATGAGCAAGGTGATCAGCTCGTCGCGTATCTCCTGGTCGCTCAGCTCGGTCTCCAGGAGCCTGCCGAGCACGTCGGTGCCGCCCGGATTCGCCCGGCGGCGGGCTATCTCGTCGAACAGGATCGCGTCCACGGCGGCGCGTAGCCGCAGGAAACGCGCGTACGGCAGGAACGGCACGCGGCTCGCCGGGCCGCGCAGCCCGGCCGGCAGCATGGCGACCGACATCCCGCCCCCGACCTCGATGAGCCTGGGCAGCAGTGCCCGCAGCCTGGCCAGCCGCCCGGCGTCGCGAATGCCGAAGATCAGCCGTACGATGATCTCCAGCGTGATCTCCTGCATGCGTTCGCGCAGCGCGAACGGCCGGCCGAGCGGCCAGGTGGCGATCTTCTCGGCGGCGATGGCCGCGATGTCGTCGGCGTAGCCGGCCACCTGCTTGGCGCGCAGCGGGGGGTTGAGCAGCTTGCGGTGCTGCCACCAGGGCTCGCCGTCGAGCGTGAGCACCGAGTGCGCGCCCACCATGGGTTCCAGGAAGTCGCGCCGGGCCGCGCCCGCGCTCCCGCCGCCCTGGTCGGTCTTGTACACCTGCTCGGCCAGTTCGGCCGTGGTGACGTAGACCTCGGGCGGGAAGCCCGTGTAGCGAATCGTGAAGATCGGCCCGTACCTGCGGTGCGCGCGCTCGAACGCGCCGACGGGGTCGGCCATGAAGCGCGCCGTCTGCACCAGCGGCGGGAGCTTGGATCCGGGGGGAACCACGTGTCACACCTCCGTAGATATACGTACGTCATAGACGCTCGTATACATCTGTAGCATGGATCACGTGGCACGCACAGAGGCCGGTGGATACCGGGAGAGACTGCTCGCGGGAGCCGTGAGCTGCCTGCAGGAGAAGGGCTACGCCCGCACGACCGCGCGCGACCTGGTCGCCGCGTCGGGCACGAACCTGGCCTCCATCGGCTACCACTTCGGCGGTAAAGACGCGCTGCTGAACGAGGCCATCGCGGGCACGTTCGAGGCGTGGACCGAGCGGGTCGAGAAGGCGATCTTCGAGACCGAGCTGGGCACGCCCAGGCAGACGCTGGAACGCGCGATGGCCGAGCTGGTCGACGTGTTCGAGGAGATGCGGCCGCTGCTGGTGGTCTGCGTCGAGGGCTACCCGGCCGCGCTGCGCGAGCCGGTGCTGCGCGAGAAGCTCGCCGCCGCGTACGCGCGGGCCAGGCGGGCGGGCGTCGACATGATCAGGCGGGTGTCCGCCGAGCTGGGCGTCGAGCCGCCGTTCTCGCCCGAGGCGGTGGTCTCGGTGCTCATCGCGATCTCCGACGGCCTGATCACGCAGTGGCTGCTCGACCCGGACAGCACGCCGAGCGGCCGCGAGGTCGTCGACGCGCTCGCGGCCCTGGGTGCGTTCCTCGAATAGCCCTCCGGCTCACCCTGCGCAGGTGTCGTGGGTGGCGTCGAAGGCGTTCAGCGGCTCGTCCGGGCGCTGCGGCTTGAGCCCCTGCCAGTCGTCGCCGATCACCAGCACCAGGTGGTTCGTCCTGGCGCCGGCCACCAGCCGGGGCGTGCCCGCGTTGAGGTCCTTGACCAGGGTGGGCACCCGGGTCTCGCCGTTCGGCCCGTACAGCACGGTGGTCCTGGCCAGCGGCTTGCGCGCCGCGTCGCCGATCTCGGTGATGTGGTAGCCGCGCTGCTCCAGGAAGGCCGCCACCTGGGTGCCGAGCCCGCTGCGGTAGGTGCCGTTGCGCAGCTCGATCTGGATCTTGGAGCGCCCGACCTTGGCCTGGCCGCCCTTGACGCCCGCCAGGTTCTGGTCGCGGGCCACGGCCTGGAACAGCTTCCTGGCCTGCGGCTGCACCCACTCCACCCGTCCGGGCTGGGTGAGCGAGTAGTGCCACGGGGTGGTGATGAAGCGGACCTGCCCGGCGTTGAGCCCCTTCAGGCTCAGCGCCAGGTCCCGCATCACGCCGGGGGTCAGGCCGGGGTCGGTGGTGACGGACCTGGTGCCCGCGTCGAGGAAGCCGAACAGCTTGGCCGGATCGGTCAGCGTCTCGCCGCTCATCACCTTCTTCAGCATCGAGGCGATGAACATCTGCTGCCGCTGGATCCTGCCGATGTCGGAGCCGTCGCCCAGGCTGTAGCGGGCGCGTACGTACCCGAGCGACTGCTCGCCGTTGAGCGTCTGCCGCCCGGCGGGCAGGTGCAGCAGCGCCTTCTTGTCGTTCACCGGCGCGGGCAGGCAGACCTCCACGCCGCCCACCGCGTCGACCATCGTCTTGAAGCCGGTGAAGTCGACCTTCACGAAGTGGTCGATGCGGATGCCGGTCAGCGTCTCGACGGTCTTCCAGGTGCAGGCGATGCCGCCGGAGTTGAACGACTCGTTGATCATGCCGAGGTGCGCCTGCTGGCCGGGCAGGTGGCCCTTGGCCCGGCAGGCGGGCAGCTGGACGAGCGAGTCGCGGGGGAAGCTCACCACGATCGCGTTGTCCCGCTGGGACGACACGTGCGCCAGCATGATCGTGTCGGTGCGCTCGCCGGCCACCCGGCCGTACCTGGCGTTCTTGCCGTTGCGCTGGTCGGAGCCGACGATGAGCACGTTCATCGCCGTGGTGGCCACCTTGGGCGGCCGGGTGGCGCCCAGGTCCTCCTGGGTGACGTTCTCGTGCTTCACGTTGCCGATCAGCTTCAGAGAGACGCCCGCCACGATGCCCGCGACCAGCAGCACGAGCGCGACCACGACCGCGATCAGCACGCGCGGCCAGCGCCGCCGGCGGCGCGGCGGCGGCGCGCCCTGCACCTGGGGCGCGTCGACAAGCCCACTGCTCACGTGACTCCAGGGGACGGGGGCCGAGGGCGCCCGCCCTGGCCAAGAGCCTCGCCGTACAGATCTCGGCCGTTGAACGTCGGCAGTTTACCGCCAGGCCGTGGCCCCGGTCCCGGCGTTCGGCCGGTCAGCTCCTGGGACGGGGCGAGACCAGGCCGGACTCGTAGGCGAAGACCACGAGCTGCGCCCTGTCGCGGGCCCGCAACTTGGTCATCGCCCTGCTGACGTGCGTCTTGGCGGTGGTCGGGCTGATCACCATGTGGGCGGCGATCTCGTCGTTGGTCAGTCCGCGCGCCACCAGCGCCATCACCTCGCGTTCGCGGTTGGTGAGCGCGTCGAGGTCGCCGAGCTCCGGGTCGGGGCGGCGGGCCACGTACTCGCTGATCAGCCTGCGGGTGATCGCCGGGGACAGCAGCGCGTCGCCGCGCGCGGCCACCCGGACGCCCTGCAGCAGGTCGTCCGGCTCGGTGTCCTTGACCATGAAGCCGCCGGCCCCGGCACGCAGCGCGTTGAAGACGTACTCGTCCAGGCCGTAGTTGGTCAGGATCACCACGTGCACGTCCTTCAGCCGCTCGTCGGCGGCGATCCTGCGGGTGGCCTCGATGCCGTCCATCACGGGCATCTGCACGTCGATGAGCGCCACGTCCGGCAGGTGTTCGAGGGCCAGCGCGATCGCCTGCTCGCCGTTGGCGGCCTCGGCCACCACCTCGATGTCGTCCTCGGCCTCCAGCAGCGCGCGGAAGCCGCCGCGGATGAGCGCCTGGTCGTCCACGAGCAGCACGCGGATCACGTCGATTCCTCCAGTGGCAGTTCGGCACGTACCGTGAAGCCGCCCTCGGCCCTCGGCTCGGCGCGCAGCAGGCCGCGCAGGGCGGCCACCCGCTCGCGCATGCCGAGCAGGCCGACGCCGGGGACGGGCGGATGGTCCCGGTCGGCCTTGCCGTCGTCGTCCACCTGCACCACCAGGACGTCATGATCGTAGGCGACCAGGACGGTGGCCGCGGCGGCCGGTCCCGCGTGCCTGGAGACGTTGGTCAGCGACTCCTGGACGATCCGGTAGGCGGCCTTGTCGACCTCGGCAGGCAGGCTCCTGGGCGTGCCGGTGACCGTGACGCTCGCCGACAGCCCGGTCGAGCGGGCCCGGTTCACCAGGTCGTCGAGCTGGCCGAGGCCGCTGCCGTTCGGCTCGGCGTCCTCGCGCAGCACCTCCAGCGTGGCGCGCAGCTCGCGGATGGCGTCGCCGCTGGCCTCCTGGATGGCCAGCAGCGCGGCGGGCACCTCCTCGCCGCGCTTGCGCGCCAGGTGCACGGCCACCCCGGCCTGCACCTTGATGATCGAGATGCTGTGCGTGAGCGAGTCGTGCAGCTCTCTGGCGATGCGCAGCCGCTCCTCGCCCGCCCGGCGCCGCGCGGCCTCCTCTCGGGTGCGCTCGGCCTCGGCGGCACGCTGCTCGACCTGCTCCAGGTACGCCTGCCGGTGCCTGGACACGGTGGCCGCGATCCCGGCCGCCACGAACCAGCCCAGCAGCAGCGTGGTGGACTGGACGATCTCCAGCGGCGGACGCCCGGTGTCCGCGGTCAGCGTGGCGGCCAGGCTGCCGCCCAGGAACAGCGTGCTCGCGACCGCGGCGGCCACCCGGTGCCCGGCCCAGACCGCGCCGAACACGGCGATCAGCACCGGGAAGGCCCCCGGCGGCCCTGGCTGCGCGTGTCCCGAGTAGACGAGCATGCAGACCGTCGAGATCGCCAGCGTCACCAGCGGCGCCTGCCGCCAGGCGACCAGCGCGAGCGAGCCGCCCAGCACCGCGAGGTAGTCCAGCAGCCCGGTGCCCGGGGCGAGCGCCGCGCTCCCGAGCAACATGACGGCCACCAGCGCGGCGCCGGCGGCGTCGACCGCGAGCGGGCGCCATCCATGCTCAGACCTCATGCCTGCACAGTACGGGTTGTCCGGTTCGTCCTCATCCGTACGCAGGCGTAAAACCGGCTACTGCCAGGGAAGTAGTCGCCGGGCACCTGCTCCCCGAGCGGTAGATCAGGTTGTGTGAGACTTCCTGCGGAAGGCGACAATCCTCAGGAAACGGAACCCCGCATGCGCATCGGCGTCTACCTGGCACACCCCAGCCCCGGCAGCTTCAACGCGGCCCTGTTCGCGGCCGTCGTGGACGAACTGCGCGGGCTCGGCGCCGACGTACGCCCCCACGACCTGTACGCCGAAGGCTTCGACCCGGCGCTGTCCGCGGCGGAGACCGAGACCGTGGCCGACGTCCCCGCCTCGGCCGACGACCTGGTCCAGGCGCACCGGGCCGAGGTCGCCGAGCTGGACGCGCTGGTGTTCGTGCACCCCAACTGGTGGGGCATGCCCCCGGCGATGCTGGCCGGATGGGTGCAGCGGGTGCTCGTGCCCGGGGTGGCGTACAAGCTGGGCACCGCCGAGGGCGAGCCGGCCGGGCTGCTCAAGGCCGGGCGGGCGCTGGTGCTCAACACCTCCGACACGCCCGAGGACCGCGAGCGCGACGAGTTCGGCGACCCGCTGCAGCGCGTCTGGGGCGCCTGCGTGCTGCCCTACGTCGGAGTCGGCGAGCTGCGCCGCGTGGTCTTCCGCACCGTGACGGACTCCGACGCCGGGCAGCGGGAGACCTGGCTGCGCGAGGCCCGCGAGCACGCCCGCGCCCTGCTGGAGCCGCGCGGCGTATAGACCGCTCACCGGGCGCGGCGCACAATCGGGCTCATGGGCGACGCGTACGTAGGGGCCAGGACGCCACGCAGGGAAGACCTCAGACTCCTGATGGGGAAGGGCCGCTACGTCGGCGGCGTGCGACCGCCAGGCGCGGTACACGCGCACGTGGTGCGCAGCCCCATCGCCCACGGCCGGCTGCTCGGCTGCGACGCCAAGGCCGCCTGGACGGTCGACGGCATGCTCGACGTGATCACACCGGCCGACGCCGCCGGGCTCCGGTTGCCGTGCACCAGCCTGTCGCCGGGGCAGCGGATGACGTCGTACCCGGTGCTCGAAGAGGCGATCAGGTACGTCGGCCAGCCGCTCGCGGTCGTCGTGGCCGAGAGCGCGGCGGCCGCCAGGGACGCGGCCGACCTGATCGACCTGGAGCTCGACCAGCTCCCCGCGGTGGTCGGGGTCGAGCGGGCGCTGGCGCCGGGCGCGCCGCTGCTGCACCCGGACTGGGGGAGCAACCTGGTCACCGACTACGTGATGGGCGACCCGGGCGCCGCGGAGCGGGCCGCCGCGCACGTGGTCGAGCTGACGTTCCGCATCGGCAGGGTCTCGCCGTACCCGCTGGAGACGCGTGGCGTGGTCGCCTCGTACGACGGTGACGAGCTGGTCGTGCACACTTCCTCGCAGGCGCCGCACCACGCCCGCGAGCACCTGGCGGAGGCGTTCGGGCTCGCGCACGACCAGATCAGGGTCGTCACCGGCGACGCCGGCGGCGGGTTCGGCGGCAAGGAGCACATCTACCCCGACGAACTGCTCATCTGCCTGGCCGCGATGCGCCTGGGCCGCCCGGTGCGCTGGACCGAGTCGCCGGGTGACCGGCTGTTCGCCACGCTGCCCGCGCGTGCCGCCGTGCACCGGGCCAGGCTCGCGCTCGACGCCGACGGCCGCTTCGTGGCCCTGTACGCCGACATCCTCGGCGACCTGGGCGCGCACCCGGCCAACACCGGCGGCTCCACGTTCGCGGTGACGGCGACGCTGCTGCAGGGCCCCTACCGGTTCGACACGGCCGGGGCCAGGGTGCGGGCCGCCGTCACGACCACCACGCCGACCGGCTCCTACCGCGGGTTCGGCCAGCCCGAGGCCGCCTTCACCAGGGAACGGCTGATCGACGAGGCCGCGCGCAGGTTCGGGTTCGACCCGGTCGAGCTGCGGCTGCGCAACATGATCGAGCCCGCCGAGCTGCCGTGCACCACGCACTTCATGCAGGACTACGACTCCGGCGACTACCCGGGCGCGCTGCGCAGGCTGCGCGAGCTGGTCACGCCGCCGCCCGGCGGCGACGGGCGGCTGCGCGGGATCGGCTACTCCTGCCACGTGGAGACCACCGGGCTCGGCTCGTCCATGATCCTGAAGGCCATCGGCGGGCAGACCGGCGGGTACGAGAGCGCGGTGCTGCGCATGAACCCCGACGCCTCCGTGGTCGTCTCGACCGGGGTCGTGCCGATCGGCCAGGGCATCGAGACCACGCTGGCCCAGATCGCCGCCGACCGGGTCGGGGTGCCGATCGACCGGGTCAGGGTGGTGATGGGCGACACCGCGACCACGCCGTACTCGCCGATCGGGTCGATCGCCAGCCGGGCGCTGGCGCTGGCCGGCGGGGCGCTCACCCGGGCCGCGGCCAGGATGCGCGCCAAGCTGCTGGCCATCGCCGCGAACCTGCTGGAGGCCGCACCCGACGACCTGGAGATCGTCGACTCGGCCGTGTGGGTGAAGGGCGACCCGCACTCGTCGGTGACTTTGCGCGAGGTGGCCACCGCGGCCTGGCGCGGCTGGGACCTGCCCGAAGGCACCGAGCCCGGCCTGGAGGAACGGGTCAATCACGACCCGTCGGGCCTCACCTTCGCCTACGGCGCGCACGCCGCGGCCGTCGCGGTCGATCCGGAGACCGGCGGGATCGAGGTGGAGCGGTACTGGGTGGTCAACGACTCCGGCGTGCTGGTCAACCCGGCCATCGTCGAAGGGCAGCTCCAGGGCGGGGTGGCGCAGAGCATCGGCATGGCGCTGAGCGAGGAGATCGTCTACACCGACGACGGCCAGCCGATCACCGACTACCTGCCGCCGACCGCCCGCGAGGTGCCGCACATCGAGGTCGTGCACGTCGAGACGCCCTCGCCCGTCACGCCCGGCGGGATGAAGGGCGTGGGCGAGGCGGGCACGATCGGCCCGGCCGCGGCGATCGGCAACGCCGTCGCCGCCGCGCTGCCCGAGATCGCCCACCTCGTCACCGAGACCCCCATCACGCCCGACAGGCTGTGGCGCCTGCGCTCCCCGTGATCGTGTAAACGCGCTCTGACCTGGGCACGACCAGCGTGAACGTCGAATCCGGGGGACAACCATGAGCGTCGAATACCGAGAGCTGCTCTCATCCATAGGCCGCATGACGGGCCTCGACTCCGGCCGCGCCAGGGCGGCCGCGGAGGCCACGCTGACCGCGCTGGCCCGCGCGCTGGACGACGACGACCGGCGGGTACTCATCGACGCCCTGCCGCCGGAGCTCACCGACGACTTCCCGATGGACCGCCCCGGCAACGACGGCACCGAGGAAGGCATCGTCCGCCAGGCCGGGCTGCTCGGCCGTCGGCCCCCGGAGGAGGCCAGGCTGCGCGCGCAGGCGGTGCTGGCCGCGGTCAAGGAACAGGACCCCGAGCTGGTGGCCAGGCTGCACATCCCGGAGCAGGTACGCGGCCTGTTCCAGTCACCGGAGAGCGGCGGCGGCATCACCGGGCCGACCGGCGGCATCGCGCCGCTGACCGACGACGAGATCGTCGCCGCGCTGCGCACGCTGCCGCTGTGGAGCGGCAACCGCGACGGGCTGCGCCGGGTCATCTCGCTGCCGCCGGAGAACCTGCGGGCGATGCGCAAGGCGCTCGACGGGCTCAAGGTCACCTACGGCCGGCAGCCGCAGCTCCACGACACCGCCGACGGCCTGGAGATCATCGTCAGGACGGCCTCGATCGGCGCGGTGACGGCCCAGGACGTGGACCTGGCCAGGACGGTCGATGGGCTGATCATGGACCTGGGCGCGGGAATCGGCCGTCCCTGAACCCAGGTCCGCGGGCCTTCCGTTCGGGCTTTCCCGTGCGGGCCCTTCGGCGCAGGACTGTGATGAAGGTCAGCCCCCCTCCAGCTCCTCGTCCAGCGGCAGCTTGCCGACGGACTGGGCGCTCTCCGACATGCCCGGCTTGTGGCTGGACTCACGGTGCTGGCGTACCCGGTCGCTGTCGCTGCGGCCGGGGTTCGGGTCGACCGGAATGGAGCGCAGCACCTCCGCCAGGTTGGCGTAGTCACCCAGCGGCAGTGCCGCGAGCGCCCGCTCGGCCGCCTGCTCGGCGCCGTGGGCACGGGCGTGCTCCACGATGCTCTGCTTGTCGGCGGGAAAGTCCATATCGTTGAGCGCCTCGACGACGGGCCCGGTGTCTTGCAGTTTCATGCTGCCCACTTACCCCCGTGACCTGCGGTTATGGCCCGCAGTTCTCAGGTGAGGTCGTCCAGGTTCTTGCCGGACTGCGACAGCGCCTGTTCCAGCGCCTCCTGCCCGGCGGTCCTGGCGGGCCCGGTGGTCCCGGAGCGGCCGCCCCGGGTCTCGGGCTCGGCGTCGTCCGCGATCGCGTCGAGCAACGGCTCGGTGTTGGCCTCTGGCTCGTTCTCATCAGTGCTGCTCATGGCGTCTCAATACCCCTGACCTGCAGGGACACACTCTGCAGGTGGTCGATCACGTCCTGACCGACGACCTGCATGAAACGCGCGGAGAACGGCGGCTTGCCGTTGCTCGCCTGCCAGATCAGCGCCTGCGCCTGGTAGCCGAGGTAGGTGACGTCGTGGACGCGGTGTTCCGCCCGGGCCTGTTTGATCAGCTCGGTGAGGAATGATTCGCCCATGAACGCCCGGTTGTCCGGGTCGGTGCCCCGGGCCAGGACCGCGGCGAGCATCCGCATCGCCTTCTCCGGCCGCTCGTCCTGCTGCCGGCCGTCGAGCTGGAGCGAGAGCGCGGCGGGCAGTTCCGTCACGCCCTTGGCGCCCAGCCTGGTCAGGAGGACCTGGGCGAAGTCCGGGTCGGCGCCCTTGCCGGCGAAGCCCAGCAGCCGGTGCGCCGCGCCCGGCGTGCCCGCGATGGCCTCGGTGGCCGCGTCGGCGGCCAGGGTGCCGTCGAGCAGGCCCCTGGCGGCGCCGAGCGTGTCGGGCATGGGCAGCAGCGTGCTGCCGCCGCCGCCCGGCCAGCCCATGATGATCTCGCGGCGCTCCAGGTCGCGGACGAGCTGCTGGCGCCGCCGCAGGTCCGACACCTCGCCGCTGACCTCCTTGGCCAGCTTGCGGATGCGTACGGCGGGCGTCGTGTCGAGCCCGGCCAGTTCCAGCTCGCCGTGCAGCCTGGCGGCCAGGTCGTCGAGTCGCTGCGCCGCGGCCGCATGCTTCGAGATCAGCATGTCGAACTCGGGCAGTTTCACGCCGGTGAAACTCATGGCATGCCCGCCAGCTTCTCTCTGGCGGACGCGACGGCCTGGGAGAGCATCGCGCGCAGCTCGCGCTCCCGGCTGTGAACGGCCTGGTTGAAGCGATTGCCTGTCGGCCCCACCCAGGCTTCTCTGGTCATCAGCGTGCAGGACGGATTCAGCGTCCACCAGTTGTCGTCGGACAGCTTCTGGATGCGTGTCACCGCTGCCTGCATCGCCTCCCGATTCAGGTCAGGCATGCCGATCTCCTCGCCACGGCTCGCCTACGTGATGCGTCAGGAGGAGGCGGTCCCACTCACGCCTTTCTCACGATAGTCGCGCTCGCCGGGATTGACCGGTGTTCCGAAAAAGTTGCACTTTCTCCTATCGATGGGTGAACCGGAGCGGCCATCCGTGCGTACACGTTTGGACAGCCGCATCCGTTCACTCTCAGAGGCAGGGGTCACCGTGCTGAGCCGAACCCGCATTCGTTGCCCCGCCGCCTCGGAAAGAGATGCCATGACCAGGCTGCGATCAGCTCGGCCGAGCCGGATGCGCAACGTGTGGCCGGTGCGTGAGGAAGCTCAGGCCGTCGGACACTCCCGATCGATCGTCCGTGCGGAGTTGTCGGGGCTCGGGCTGCCTGCCGAGCTCGTCGACGACGCCGTCCTGATGGTCAGCGAACTGATCACGAACGCTTTCCTGTACGGGGCCGCGCCGTACGAGCTGGTGTTGCACGTCGACACCGAGGAGATCCGATGCGCGGTGGTCGACAGCAACACGGCGCTGCCCGAGCCCGGGGCGGCCGACCCGCGCGCCGAGCACGGGCGCGGATTGCACATCGTCGCCGCGTTGTCCGAGGGCTTCTACGGCTGCCACCCGCAGCGATACGTCACCAGCCCCGGACTGCTCGGCAAGGCCACCTGGTTCGCGCTGCCACGCGGGCCACGGCGGCCGCCGGCGGCCGAACCCGCCATGACGAGCCCCGCGATGAAGAGCAGCGCCTAGTCCTTCCAGTCCTTCCAGTCTTCTTCAAGTCCGCTGCGGCACACTGCCCGTCGTGGTGGAATTCCGAGTTCTGGGGCCGCTGGAGGTGCGCGGCGACGACGGTGGTCCGGTCCGCGGCCTGGGTGGCCCCCGGCCGCGGGCGGTGCTGGCGCGACTGCTGGTCGCCCGCGGCGCGGTGGTCTCCACCGACACCCTGATCCACGACCTGTACGGCGACGCCGCCCCGCCCAGCGCGCTGCCGACCCTGCACTCGTACGTGTCGAACCTGCGCCGGGCCGTCGAGCCGGACCGGAGCCCGCGTACGCCGGCCAAGCTGCTGGTGGCCAGGGCGCCCGGGTACCTGCTCGCCACCGCCGACGTGGACGCGGGCAGGTTCGCCGAGCTGATCAACCGGGCGGAGTTCCGCGCGTCCAGGGAGGCGCTCGAGTGCCTGGAGGAGGCGCTGGCGCTGTGGCGCGGCACGCCGTACGGCGAGTTCGCCGACGAGCGGTGGGCGCTCACCGAGGTGGGCAGGCTGTGCGAGCTGCGCCTGGTCGCGGTCGAGCGGCGGGCCCGCGCGCTGCTCGACCTGGGCCGCCCGCAGTCGGCCATCACCGACCTGGAGGCGGAGACGGCCGCCAACCCGCTGCGCGAGCGGCTGTGGTGCCTGCTGGCGCTGGCGCTGTACCGGACGGGCCGCCAGGCGGAGGCGCTGAACGTGCTGCGCAGGGCCGCCGAGCTGCTGGCCGGCCAGCTCGGCCTGGACCCGGGGCCCGAGCTGCGCGCGCTGCAGGAGGACATCCTGCGGCAGGTGGAGTCGCTGGAGCCGGCGAACGACCAGCCATCGGCCTTGGTCAGCGAGCCTGCTGCGGCCCGGCTCGCGGGGGCCGGGCTCGCGTTGCGCGGGCGTGACCAGCAGCTCGCCGAGCTGACGGCGCTGCCGGGCAAGGCCACGCGCGCCGGCCTGGCGGTGGCCGCGGTGAGCGGCGAGCCGGGGATCGGCAAGACGCGGCTGCTCGAAGCGTTCGACGCGCACTGCGCCGGTCAGGGCAGGCTCGTGCTCTGGGGCCGCTGCCACGACGCCGAGGGCACGCCGCCGCTGTGGCCGTGGATGCAGGTGTTCGAGTCGCTGGAGCGGCACTGCCCGCCGGCCGACCGGCGGGCGCTGGCCGGGCTGCTCGACGGCGAACGCTCCGACGGCGCGCACGACGCGCTGCTGCTGCGCCGCAACCAGGCCATCGCCCGGTGGCTGGCCACGGCGTCGCGGGTCAGGCCGCTGGTGATCGTCCTGGACGACCTGCAGTGGGCCGACCCGGCCTCGCTGGACCTGCTCAGGGACCTGCTCGTGCTGAACGGCACCCGCGAGGGCGACCTGACGCTGGTCACCGCGTACCGCAGCGGCACCGACGACCCGCTGAACCGCCTCTTCCGCTACGACCTGCTGCGGCTGCGCCTGACCGGGCTGAACCCGGACGCCGCCCGCGAGCTGGCCGCCGACCTGGGCGTCGAGCTGGACGAGGAGTCCGCGCTGCGGATGACCGGCTACACCGGCGGCAACCCGTTCTTCCTGCGGGAGAGCGTCAAGCTGCTGGCCGTGGACGAGCGGGCGGACGCCGTCCCCGAGGCCGTCACCGAGCTGGTGCGCATGCGGCTCGACGCGCTGCCCGGGCTGCGGCCGGCCCTGGTGGTGGCCGCGCTGCTCGGCAGGGAGTTCGACCCGGCGATCGTGGCCAGGGCGGCTGGCGAGGACACCTACGACGCCCTCGACCTGGCGGTACGCGCCGGCCTGCTGGTGACCGCGGGCGATCGGGCGGAACGTGCCGGGTTGTCCACCAGCGGCCGGCTGGCCTTCGCACATGACCTGGTCCGGGAGACGCTGGTGCTGGACGTGCCGCCGCTGCGCAAGGCCGCCGTGCACCGCGACCTGGCGCGGGCGCTGGCCGAGCGGCCGGGCGCCGACGTGGCGGTCATCGCGCACCACGCCGTCCAGGCGGGTCCGGCCGCCTACGGCGAGGCCGTGCGGTGGGCGGTGGCCGCGGCCGACCAGGCCGATCTTCGCCTGGCCTACCGCGAGGCGGCCACCTGGCTGGGCCAGGCCATCGCCGCGCACGACGCCTCTGGCGGCGATCCCGCCGAGCACGTGGAGCTGCTGCTGCGCCAGGTCAGGTCGTTGCTGCGGGCCGGTGACCCGATCGCCGCCAGGGAGGCCAGGGCCGCGGCGATCAGGGCGGCCGACCGGGTCGGAGTGACGAGCCGTGACACCGGCCGCGAGCTGCTGATCCGCGCGCTGACCGCGCTCGACATCCCCGCCGTCTGGACGCTCAGAGACCCCTACGAGGCCGTCGAGCTGCGGCTGGTGCACCGGCTGGAGACCGCGCTGGCCGACCTGCCCGGCGCCGACGCCCCGGAACGCGCCATGCTGCTGGCCGGCCTGGCCCAGGAGCTGTACGACGGCACCGGCGACCCGCGCTGCGACACCCTGTCGGCGCGGGCCGTGGCCATGGCCCGCCGCCTGGGCGAGCCCCGCCTGCTGATGCGCACGCTCAACGCCAGGCACCAGGCGCTGCCCCAGCCCAGGCACGTGCCCGAGCTGCTGCAGATCACCGACGAGCTGCACGAGCTGGCGGCCACGGCCGGCAGCCCCGGCTTCGAGCTGCTGGCCAGGATGATGGACACGCACAACCGGCTGGAGATGTTCGACCTCCAGGGCGCCGACCAGGCCGCCACCCGCTGCGAGACGCTGCTCGAACGGCTGCCGCTGCCCTGGCCGCGCTTCCAGCACACGCTCTGGCGGGCCAACAGGTACGCGCTCGACGGCCGCTTCGACGCGGCGGAACGCATGTACGCCGAGGCCGAGGCGCAGACCGAGCACGTCGGAGTCTGGCACGCCCGGCCGACCGTGGCCATGGGCAGGCTCGGGCTGAACTTCCACCGCGGCACGATGGCCGGGACCGGGCCGCTCATCGAGGCCATCCGCGGCGTGCATCCCACGCTCGACCACGACGCCGACACGCTGCGCCTGTCCGCGCTCGGCCGGCTGGAGGAGGCCAGGCGGCTGAACGGCGGCCCGCGCGCCGCGCCGCCGCTCGACTGGTCGTGGTTGTCGATGACCTGCCTGCGGGCCGCCGCCGTGGCCGCGCTCGGCCGGGTGCACGAGTGCCGTGCCGCGTACGCGACGCTGTCGCCGTACAGCGGGCGGATCTCGGCGCTGTCGGCGGTGATCTGCCTGGGGCCGGTCGACTGGTTCCTGGCGCTGCTGGCCTCGGCGCTCGGCAGGCACCGCTCGGCGATCGAGCATCTGACCGCGTTGGAGCGGCTGGCCGACAGGAACGGCCTGACCTGGTGGCGCGATCGGGCGGCGGCGGCCGCGCGGGAGATTCCGGTCCGGGCGCAACTACGATTGGCTACCAGCCGGTAACTGGACATTTCTCGCTAAATCTCATCTAAGCTTCGTTGACCAGGCCGCACGCTGGGGCCTGGGCGGCGGAACCAGAGGTGGGAAGTGGCGCTGCGCGTCAACGTGCTCGGCCCGATAACGGCCGAGGTCGACGGGGTGGAGGTCGCGCTCGGCGGCCTGAGGCAGCGAGCGGTGCTCGCGGTTCTGGTGGCCGCACGCGGCCAGGTGGTCTCGGCCGAACGGGTCCTCGACGCGGCCTGGGGCAACGACGAACCGCCCTCGATGCCCACCCTGCATTCCTACATCGCCAGGCTGCGCAAGGCGCTCGAACCCGACCGGACGAACAGGACGCCTTCCGACGTCCTGGCCCGGGTGGGCAACGGCTACACGCTGCGGGTCGAGGCAGAGGCGGTGGACGCCGAGCGGTTCGTCCGGCTGATCGGCGAGGGGCAACTGCTGCTGGAGAGCGGCGCGGCCGACGACGCGGCGACCGTCCTCGGCCAGGCCGTCCGGCTGTGGGGCGGCCAGCCGTACGGCGAGTTCGCCGCCGCGGCGTTCGCGGTGCCGGAGATCGCCCGGCTGGAAGGGCTGTACCTGTCGGCCAGGGAGAGCCTGTGCGCGGCGCAGCTCGCGCTGGGCAGGCACGCCGCCGTGGTCCCCGAGCTGGAGAAACTCACCGCCGAGCAGCCCACCAGCGAACGTGCATGGGAACTGCTCGTGCTGGCGCTGTACCGCGCGGGCCGGCAGGGAGACGCCCTGGCGGCGCTGCGCGCGGCCAGGGGAGTGCTCGCCGAGGAGCTGGGCCTCGACCCCGGCCCGGCGCTGCGCGAGCTGGAGTCCGCCGTGCTCGCCCAGGACGATTCGCTGCTGCCCGCCCCCGCGCCCGCCAGGCCGGAGACCGCCGCCGCGCCCGCCGCGCGCGAGCCGGGCAGGAACCTGCCGTTCCCGGTAACCGGGCTGGTCGGCAGGGACATCGAGATCGCGCAGGTGACCGCGCTGCTGGCCGAGCACAGGCTGGTAACGCTGACCGGTCCGGGCGGCATCGGCAAGACCAGGCTGGCGCTGGAGACCGCGCACGCGCGTACCGACGCCGACGGCCCCTGGCTGATCGAGCTGGCCGGGCTCAGCGACCCCGCGCTGCTGCCCGCCACCATCGCCCAGGCGCTCGGATTGTCCGGCCCGCCCGCCATCGACCGCATCGCCCTGGCGCTGCGCGGGCGCGGGCCGCTGCTGGTGCTGGACAACTGCGAGCACCTGGTCGAGGCGGTCGGGACCGCGGTGAGCGGGCTGCTGGCCGGCGCGAGCGACCTGCGCGTCCTGGCCACCAGCCGAGAGACGCTCGGCGTGCCCGGCGAGGCACTGTACGACGTGCCCCCGCTGTCCCGGGCCGAGTCCCGCGACCTGTTCCTGACCAGGGCCAGGGCCGCCACCCCCGGCTGGCAGCCGACGTCCGCCGAGCTGGAGCAGGCGGGCCTCCTGTGCGCCGGGCTCGACGGACTGCCGCTGGCCGTCGAGCTGGCCGCCGGCCAGTGCCGCATGTTGTCGATCGAGCAGATGCTGGCCTCGATGGACGACCGCTTCGCCGTGCTCACCTCCGGCCCCGGACCGCGCCGCCACCAGACGCTCGCCCAGACCGTGGAGTGGAGCTACGACCTGCTCGAACCCGCCGAGCGCGAGCTGTTCCACCGGCTCGCCGTGTTCGCCGCCGGCTTCGACCTGGACGCGGCGGCGGCCGTGTGCGGGCGTCCGGTGCTGGCCGGGGTGCGCGCGCTGGTGCGCAAGTCGCTGGTCGCGGTGGAGCCGGGCACCTCGCCGCGGCGCTACCGGATGCTGGAGACGCTCAAGGAGTTCGCCCGCGCCAAGCAGGACCCGGCCGAGCTGACCGCGACCCAGGCCGCGCACCGCGCCTGGGTGCTGGCCAGGGCCCAGGCCGCCGAGGCGCGCCTGCGCGGCGACCAGGCCACGCCCGCCATGGACGTGCTCATGTCGGACCAGCCGGAACACCGCGCCGCGTTCACCTCGGCGCTGCTGGCCGGCGAAGGCGAGTACGCGCTGCGGCTGAGCGGCGCGCTGTCGTGGTTCTGGTACCGCAGGGGACACGTGGCCGAGGGCCTGGGCTGGCTGTCGGCGGCCATGGAGCTGTCGCCCGACACGCCGCCGGAGACCAGGACGCTGCCGGTGATCGGCATGGCCGGCCTGTACTACCTGGCCGGTGACTTCGCCGCCGCGCACCGCACCGCAGGGGAGGCCGCCGAGATCAGCAGGGAGGCGGGCAACCTGGTCGCGGAGGCCCAGGCGCTGACGTACCGGGCGCTGTTCGGCGGGATCTGCGGCATGCCGAACGCGGTGGCCGAGGCCAGGATCGCGCTCGACCTGTCCAAGGTGGCCGGACTGCGCTGGCTGGAGGCCGAGGCGCTGATGGGCCTGGGCATGCTGCTGCTGTTCTGCGGCGAGGTGGGCGAGGCCAGGGAGTCGCTGACCGAGTCGCTGACCGTGGCGGAGGAGAGCGGGCACCGGTTCGTGATCGCCTCGTCCACCTGGCTGCTCATGAAGATCGACCTGAAGCTGGGCCGCGCCGACCGGGTGCTGCGCGCGGGCCTGGCGACGCTGCGCCTGCTGCACGACGACAGGGACGTCACGTCCTGGCTGGTGGGGGTGCACACGGTGGCCGCCGCGCTGACCGCGCTCGGCCGGCCGCACGACGGCGCGCGGCTGCTCGGCGCGGTCGAGGCACGCGCGGCCAGGGTCGGCTTCTCGCCGCTGGAGATGGACCCGGTGGACGGGCAGGAGCGCGTGGCACTGATCCGCCAGGCGCTCCCCGCGGACGAGCTGGCCGAATGCCTGCGTCAGGGGTCCGGGATGACCCCGGCGCAGGTCCACGTCATGCTGGACGACCCGCTGCTGCACAGCCACGCGCACTGAGCGGTTGAAGCAGGCGTTTGAAACGATTGTTTGCGGCGCTGGTAGGATCGCCCGCGTGGGAGTTCCTGAGGATTTGCTCGCCGCGGCCAAGCAGTGCCTGTCCGAGCGCGGGTATGCCCGCACGACGGTCAGGGACATCGTCGCCGTCTCCGGCAGCAACCTCGCCGCGATCAACTATCACTACCGCTCCAAGGACGCCCTGCTCACCCAGGCGATGATCGAGGTGACCGGGGAGGCGGTGGCGGAGGTGCTGAAGGCCTTCCCCGACGACTCCAAGGAGTGGTTCGAGGCGTTCTGGGGGGAACTGATCGAGTCCTTCCGGGCCAAGCCGACGGCGTGGCGCGCCAACGTCGAGACGCTGGCGCAGGCGCCCCATCTGCCCGAGGTGCGCGCCCGCCTGGCCGAAGGGCAGGCGCTGGCCAGGCGTGAGCTGGCCCAGCGACTGCCGCACCAGGACGAGGCGGGCGCGCAGGTGCTGTTGACGCTGTTCATCGGGCTGCTGGTGCGCTGGCAGATCGACCCTGACAACGCGCCGACGGCTCATGAGCTGGCCGCGGGCATCAGGTCGGTGGCCGTGGCGGCCGGCGGCTAACGCATCGCGTGCCGTCCTGAGTGGTCGGGACGGGGCTGCGGCGGGCTCGCGCGTCGTACGGAACGCAGCATGACCGGCGCGAGCAGTGCCATCAGGAACAGGCCCACGGCGGCGGCGAGCATGGCGTAGTGCTGGCCTTGGGTGAAGGCCGCGCGTGCGGCGGCGGCCAGTTCGCCGCCCGCGGGTCCGGCCAGGTGCCTGGCGGATTCGAGGGCGCCGCCGAGGGTGTCCAGCGCCGCCGCCGGGGCTCCGGTGTCGCCGAGGTGCGACCGGTAGACGGCGGTGCCGATGCTGCCCAGCAGTGAGATGCCGAGCGCGCCGCCGAACTCGGTGGCCACCTGCGACAACCCGGCGACCGAGCCGGAACGCTCCGGCGGGGCGGTGGCGATGATCAGATCGGACGACACGGTCAGCACCAGGGTGACGCCACCGGCCATCAGCATGATCCCGGCGATCAGCAGTCCGGACTGACCGGTCACGTCCAGGCCGGACAGCAGCGCGAACCCGGCGGCGCCGACGAGCAGCCCCACGCAGACCACCAGCCCGGGACGGATCCTGCGGACCAGGACCGGGGCCAGCCCGGCGGCGAGCATCGCCGTCCCGGCGGAGGGCAGCGCGTACAGGCCGGCGATGAGCGGCCGGGCGCCCATCACCATCTGCAGGTACTGGGTGGTGAAGAGGCTGGAGCCGACCATGGCGAAGACGCCGAGGGTGTTGGCGCTGATGGCGGCGGTGAAGGCGCGGCTGCCGAACAGGCGCACGTCCAGCATCGGATCGGCCAGCGCCCGCTGACGGCGGACGAAGGCGACGCCCAGGGCGAGGCCGATCACGATGGCCATCGCCGGCGGCCAGCCGAGGCCGTCCTGGGCGAGGTGCTGGATCCCGTAGATCGTGGGCAGGATCGCGCCCAGCGACAGGGCCACGCTGAGCAGGTCGAACCGGCTCTGGCGCGGGTCACGCGATTCGGGGAGCAGCAGCGGCGCCAGGACCAGCAGCAATGCCATCACCGGCAGGTTCACCAGGAACACCGAACCCCACCAGAAGTGCTCCAGCAGCGCGCCGCCCATCAGCGGGCCCAGCATGGCGCCGCCGGCGAACGCGCCGGTCCAGATGGCGATGGCGGTCCGGCGCTGGCCGTCGTCGTGGAACATGTTGCGGATCAGCGACAACGTCGAGGGCATCAGCGTGGCGCCGCCCACGCCGAGCAGGGCCCGTGTGGCGATGAGCAGGTCCGCGCTGGGGGAGAAGGCGGCCACCGCGGAGGCCGCGCCGAACGCCGCCGCGCCGGCCATCAGCAGGCGTCGCCGGCCGATCCGATCGCCCAGCGTGCCCATCGGCAGCAACAGCCCGGCCAGCATGAACGGGTAGATGTCGATGATCCACAGCAGCTGGGCGCCGCTGGGCGCCAGATCGGCGCTGATGAACGGCAGCGCGTAGGACAACACGTGCAGGTCGACGGAGATCAGGAGTACGGGCAGGACCAGGACGGCCAGCCCGATCCACTGCTTGCGTCCGGCTTTCATGCGCGACCTCTCTCATTCGCTTGTGCCATGACGCCGACCATACACATGTTTGGGACGACTGTTCAAAACAAATGTTTGTGACACTTGTTTGGACAAGATGAGCGGGGGATCGTGTGCATGAAAAAGGCCCTGGTCGCCGGGGGTGGCGGCCAGGGCCGGTGAGGGGGTCCGGGGATCAGGAGCGGGTGATGATGGCCCAGGAGGCGGCGGGCAGGCGGGTGTGGAGCGTGTCGCCGTGCAGTTCGACCGCCAGCGGGCGCGGTGCCGCCTCCGTGCGGTGCGGGTCGTCGCCGGCCGCGATGACCTGGCCGGTCAGCGGCCCGCCGGTGCCCGGGATTCTGGCGGTGAGGTCGAGTGCCTGGTCAGGTGAGCGGTTCACGGCCAGCAGGGTGAGCGAGTCGCCGTCCGTCGTGGCGACCGCCGACAGCGCGGGCGCCTCGCCGTACCTGGACGTCTCCAGCATCGGGCCGGTGGGCTCGACGCGCAGGACGGTGCCACGCGCGTGCCTGGCGGTCAGCGCGAACGGGTGGAAGATCGTCTGGCGCCACGCCCGGCCGCCCGGCTCGGTGCGGATGGGCGCGATGATGTTGGCGAGCTGCGCCTGGCAGGCGATGCTGACCCGGTCCGCGTGCCGGAGCAGGGTGATCAGGAAGTCGCCTACCACGACCGCGTCCGCCGCCGTGAACGTGTCCTCGATCAGCTCGGGCGCGTGCCTGAACGGCTCGTGCTCGATGCCCTGGAAGCGGGAGAAGTTCCAGACGTTCCACTCGTCGAAGGACAGGTTGATCTTCTTGCGTTTCCTGAGCTTGGCGGCCACGTGGTCGGCCGTGGAGACCACGTCGGAGATGAACCGGTCCATGTCCACCGCGCTGCACAGGAATCCGGGCAGGTCGCCGTTCTCCTCGTAGTACGCGTGCAGCGACAGGTAGTCCACCGCGTCGTAGGCGTGTTCCAGTACGGTCGCCTCCCAGGCGCCGAACGTCGGCATCCCGCTGTTGGAGCTGCCGCACAGCACCAGCTCGATCCGCGGGTCCACCAGGCGCATGGCCTTGGCGGTCTCGTTGGCCAGCCGTCCGTACTCGGCCGCGGTCTTGTGGCCGATCTGCCAGGGGCCGTCCATCTCGTTGCCCAGGCACCACAGCCTGATGTCGTGCGGCTCGGCCACACCGTGCTTGACCCGCAGGTCCGACCAGTGGGTGCCGCCCGGGTGGTTGGCGTATTCGAGCAGGTCACAGGCCTCCTGGAGGCCGCGGGTGCCCAGGTTGACGGCCATCATCGGCTCGACTCCGGCGGCCTTGGTCCAGGCCATGAACTCGTTCAGGCCGAACGCGTTCGTCTCGATCTGTCGCCAGGCCAGGTCGAGCCTGGTGGGCCGGTCGGGGCCGACGCCGTCCTCCCAGCGGTAGCCGGAGACGAAGTTGCCACCGGGGTAGCGGACGGTGGTCACGCCCATCTCGCGGGCCAGCTCCAGCACGTCGGTGCGGAAGCCGTCGGCGTCCGTGGCCGGGTGCCCGGGCTCGTAGATGCCGGTGTACACGCAGCGGCCCATGTGCTCGACGAACGAGCCGAACAGCCTGCGGTTCACCGGGGCGATCGAGAAGGCGGGATCCAGGGTCAGGTGTGCTTGCGGCACGTTCTAGGCTCCTCGGTAGATGCGTACGTAGTCGAAATCGGCGTTGACCTGCGGCTGCGCGCCGCCGTGCGCGACCAGGCCGATGCGCGGGTCGCTGCCGGCGGGGAAGGTCCAGACGCCGCCCCAGGTCCACGTCTTGCCGTCGCGGCTCGATCCGGCGCGGAACTCGTGTTCCCCGTCGACCGGGTCCACCCGGTGGGCGAGACGCAGCCAGGTGGTCCTGGCCGGCGGGCCGACGATGTTGCCGCCGAACGACAGCCGGTCGGCGAAACGCAGTTCCCTGCCGTACTCCACCTGGCGGGTGTTCCAGATGGCGACCTGGCAGAGCCGGGCGAAGTCGTCGTCGGAGGCGTAGGCGATGAGCCCGGCCTGCTGGTAGTTGCGGATGGCGTCCTCGCCCAGGTCGAGCGTGACCTTGGTCTCGACGACGTAGTCGCCGCGCGGCGCGTCGCGCAGCAGCACGCTCGCCTGGTTGCCGGTGCCGACCAGGTCGGCGTTCTGCACCGGCCAGCGCAGCACGCCGTCGACGGCCTTGGCGTTCTGGTCCTGGCGCACCCACTGCCAGGCGGGGTCGTCCAGGGTGTCGAACTCGTCGGCGGCGATCAGCCGTCCCGGGCGGGGCTCAGGCGCGGGACGGGTGACGGGGCGGTGCAGCCTGGCCGCGCTGACGTTGTCGAACTCGGCCGTGCCGGTGGCGACCAGGGCGAGCGGGCCCGACACGGGCGCTGGGGAGTCGAGCGTGACGATGGCCTGCGGGTCGCCGAGGCGGGCCGAGGTGAGCTCGGCGGTGATCGTCCGGCCCTTGACGGTGACGGCGAGGTTGCGCCAGGTCGCCGCGCCGCCGGGGAGTGCCGCGGTGCGGGTCGCGTCGCCGGCGCTGATCGTCACGCCGGTCGTGCCGACGAGCACGCTCGCCCGTCCGATCCTGACGCCGGCGCTCGCCTGGCCGGGCTCGGGCAGGCGCAGGTCGGTCTCGACGCGGAGGTCGCCGCCGACGCCCCGCCTGGCGGTCAGTGCCGCGCTCGACGCGCCCGCGTGCCGGACGACGCCGTCACGCACCTCCCACCCGGCGGTGTCGCGCCAGCCCGACAGGTCGCCGGAGAAACGCTCGTCGAGCCGCCCGCGCGTGACCGGCCGCGCAGACGACTGCTCGGAAGGCCCGGCCCCGGCCCGCACCACCGGCCAGCCGTCGATCCAGTCCAGCCGGTCGAGCAGCATCGGCCGCTCGTTGATCCCGTACGGCTCGTCCAGGAACGGGTCGTTCCTGTCGATCCCGTGGTAGAGCATCCAGTCCTGGCCGGACAGGTCGGTGAGCTGGGCGTGGTGCCCGACACCGATCCAGCGGTTGCCGTTCTGCGCGACGACCGGGGTACCGCCGGCGCGGGAGGCGAGCAGCGGCTGCCCCTCGCGGTCCACGAACGGGCCGCGCGGGCCGGTGGCGCGGCCGGCCAGCACGGAGTAGCCGGTGGTCGGGCCGGCGCAGCAGTTCGCGGAGGAGGCCAGCAGGTAGTAGTAGCCGTCCTTGCGCACCACGTAGGAGCCCTCGAACTTGTTGTCGATGGCCACCTGCTGGGGCTGCCCGACCGTGCGGAGCCCGTCCGCGGTCAGCTCACTGACCCACAATCCACCGAAAAATCCGCCGAAGTAGAGGTATTTGCGGCCGTCCACGTCGGTGAACTGCGACGGGTCGATCGTGTTCCAGTACGAGTCACCCGACGGCCGCGGCGCGACCACCGGCTCGGCCTGGTGCGTCCACGGCCCGGTCGGCGTGGGAGCCGTGGCGACCCCGATCGAGAAGTCCCACTGGTGGGGGGTGCTCGCGGTGTTGGAGACGGTGAAGTACATGACGTACCTGCCGTCCAGGTACCGGATGTCCGGCGCCCACAGCAGCGCGCCCGGCGCCGCGTACGGCGGCAGGTTGTCCTCGCCGAACGCGTCGCCGACGTAGGTCCACTCGACCAGGTCGGACGAGCGCGCGACGGGCAGCCGATGATGCCGTCCCTCGCCCTCGCGCAGCGGGTCGGAGGTGCCGTAGGAGTACCAGTAGCCGTCGTGTCCGCGGATCACGGCCGGGTCGGCGAAGGTGTCGGCGAAGTCCGCCGACACCGGGTTGGTCACCGGCGGCGACGCGCCCGCGACCGCGGCGGCGCCGGGGATCGCCGTCAGGGACAGGAGCAGTGACGCGACCACTGCGATGCGCATGGGTCAGCCTTTCAGTCCGCTGCGTGAGATGCCTTCGATGACGTAGCGCTGGGTCAGCCCGAACAGGATCAGCACCGGCACACTGGCCAGCACCGCGCCCGCCATGATCACCGGGTAGTCGATGGTGTAGGCGCCCTGGAGCACCGACAGTCCTGGCGGGAGCGTGAAGTAGTCGGGGCTGAAGATCACGAAAATGGGCCAGATGAAGTCGTTCCAGTTGGCCAGGAAGCTCAGCACGGCCAGCGTGGCGAGAGCCGGCTTCGACAGCGGCAGCGTGATGCGCCAGAAGATGTGCCAGTGGTTGGCCCCTTCGAGCAGCGCCGCCTCGTCCAGTTCCGACGGCAGGCCGAGGAAGAACTGCCGCAGGAAGAACACCCCGAACGCGCCTGCCGCGCCGGGCACGATGAGCGCGGTCAGGCTGTCCAGCCAGCCGAGCTGATCGATGATCAGGAACTGCGGGATGAGGAAGACGAATCCCGGCACCAGCAGCGTGCCCACGATGAGCGCGAACAGCAGCCGCTTGCCCCGGAACTCCAGCCTGGCCAGCGCGTACGCCGCCAGCGACGACACCACCAGCACCAGCACCATGTGCGCGGTGGCCGCGACCAGGCTGTTGACGAACCAGCGCAGCACCGGCGTCTCGGTGGTCCCCTCGAAGACGGTGGCGTAGGCGTCGGTGGTCGGCCGGGCGGGCAGCAGCGTGGGCGGCACCCTGGTGGCCTCGGTCCGGCTCTTGAACGACGTGCCGAGCGCCCACAGCAGCGGCCCGATGAAGATCACCGCGAGCGCGGCCAGCGCCGTGTAGCGCTTCATGAGCGCCCCCTGAACAGCCGGAAGTTGGCCACGCTGACCAGGATCAGGACGAGCGTGAGCACGTAGCTCATGGCCGAGGCGCTGCCCATCTTGTACTGGGCCAGGCCCTGGTCGAGGATGTACATGATCGCCGTCCTGGTCTCGCCGCCAGGCGCGCCCTTGGTCAGCAGGTACGACTGCCCGAACATGTTGGCCGAGGCCAGGATCGTGGTCGTCACCACGAACAGGGCCACCGGCCGCAGCCCGGGCAGCGTGACGTGCCTGAACTCGGCCCACCTGCCGGCGCCGTCCACCTTGGCGGCGTCGTACAGTTCGCGCGGGATGTCCTGCAGCCCGGCCAGGTAGATCACGCCGTTGAAGCCGAGCGTCCACCAGACGGTGACGCCGACCAGGGCGACCCAGCCGGCCGGCACCGAGGTGGTCCACGCGATGGGCTTGCCGAGCAGCCAGTCGATCAGGCCCAGGTGCGGGTCGAGCAGCAGCCGCCACATCAGGCAGACCACGGCCACGCCCAGCACGTACGGCGCGAAGAACAGCCCGCGGAAGAACGTCCTGCCCCGGAAGCGCCGGTTGAGCAGCAGCGCCACGCCGAGCGGCAGCACCACCAGGAACGGCACGCTGAACAGGGTGAAGATGCCGGTCGCCCGCATCGACATCCAGAAGTCCGCGTACACCGCCGAGTTCCCGTCGAACAGCGCGGTGTAGTTGTCCAGGCCCACGAACGGCTTGCCGTCGAGCAGGAAGTCCCAGTCGTGCAGGCTCACGTAGAGGCCGAACAGGGCCGGGGCCAGCACGAACACGCAGAACAGCACCAGGTAGGGAGCCAGGAAGAGATACGGCGTGAGCCGTCCTGAACGCGGCACGGTCCGCGCGGCGGTCGCGGGCGCGGCGGCCTTGGCGGTGACCGTGACCATCAGGCGCCGTACTTCTTCCGGTTCTGCTCAAGAATCTTGTCCGCCTTGGCCGCGGCCTCGGTGAGCGCGTCCTTCGGGCTCTTCTTGAGCAGGATCGCCGCGTTGATCGCCTGGTCGATCGCGGCCGTGGCGTCGCCGATCCCGGCCACGGACGGCGGGAAGTACAGGTCGTCGATCTGGGCGCCGATGGCCGCCTGCTCCTTCAGCGCCTGGAACTCCGCGCCGTCACGGATCGACTTGCGGGCCGGCACCTGGCCCGCCTTGGCCCATTCGAGCGAGTGGTTGCTGATCCAGTTGATGAACACCTTGGCCGCGGTCAGCTTGTTCTGGTCGGCCGCGCGCTGCTTGAACACCACGAACTGGTGCGAACCTGCCCAGGCGGCCGGCTTCGAGCCGATCTGAGGGAGCGGCGCCACGCCCCACTCCAGGCCGTCGATGCCGTTGAGGGTGTTGATGCACCAGATGCCGTTCCAGTTGAAGGCGTTCTTGCCGTTCTGCAGCGCGATGAGGTCGGCGTCCTGGCCCACGTTCTTCGGGCTGTAACCCTTTTCGATCAGCTCGACCAGCCAGGTCAGCGCGGCCACGCCGGGCTCCTCGTGGAAGCGCGACACGCTGGCGTCGTCGGCGAACAGCTGGCCGCCGTGCTGGTGCAGCAGGCTGCCGAACTGCAGGCTGCCGGTGAACGGGAACGGCGTGGCCCAGTGCCCCTGGACGCCGCCCTTCTTCAGCGTCTCCAGCGCGGCCAGGTACTCCTCGCCGGTCTTGGGCGGGTTGTCCGGGTCGAGCCCGGCCTTGGACAGGACGCTCTTGTTGTAGAACATGCCCAGCGGGTGCACGTCCAGCGGGATCGCGTAGCGGGTGCCCTTGTACACCCCGGCCTGCCAGACGGGCGGGGAGAAGTCGGCCTCGGTCAGGTTGAGCGCCTTGGCCACGTCGTCCAGGGGGAGCACGACGTTGCGCGCGGCGTTGGTCGCCACGCTGTCGACGTGCATCATGCCGAGGTCGGGGCCTTGACCTGCGGAGACGGCGGCGGGGACCTTGGCGTAGTAGTCCGTCCACTGGTAGACGTTCATGGTGATCTTGATGTTCGGGTGCTCGCCGTTGAACTGCTCGACGAGCTTCTTCATGAACGGGCCGTCGCCGCCGGTGAAGCCGTTCCAGAAGGCCAGCGAGACCGCGGGGCCGGTGTAGGACGTGGGCGCCGCGGTGGCCTGCGCGCCGGTCGGGGCCGCGCTCTGCCGGGGGCCGCCGCCACCTCCGCAGCCGGCCAGGACGAGGGTGCCGAGGCCGAGCCCGAGGATATCTCGGCGGCTGAGAGAAGGGGTGTTCTTGGACATCAGATTCACTCCTGTCCATGTGGGGTTGTGTTGGTTTTTACATCGTTGGAATCAACGATGTAAACAGGTACGCGCAAGTTCGTTACAGCGTTGGAAACCAGACCCGGTAGGGTTTGCGTGGCAGAAGGAGGGCCTGGAGTGCGGCCGAGGCTGAAGGACGTCGCTGAGCGGGCCGGGGTGTCGATCAAGACCGTGTCCAACGTGGTCAACGACTATCCCCACGTGAGCCCGGAGACCCGGGCGCGCGTCGAGGCGGCGATCTCCGAGCTGTCCTACCGGCCCAACCTGTCCGCGCGCAGCCTGCGGGCCGGCCGGTCCGGCGTGGTCGCGCTGGCCGTGCCGCATCTGGACAACCCGTACTTCGCCGAGCTGGCCACCCACGTGATCTCGGCCGCCGACCAGCGGGGCTGGACCGTGCTCATCGACCAGACCAGGGGCGACCGCGACAAGGAGCGGCTGGTGGTGGCCGGCATCAGGGCCCATCTGATCGACGGGTTGCTGTTCAGCCCGCTCGCGCTGACCAGCCGCGACCTGGCCGACCGGGCCGACCGCACGCCGATGGTGCTGCTCGGCGAGCGGATCGGGACCGGGCGTTCGCCGTACGACCACGTCGGCATCGACAACGTGGCGGCCGCCCGCGCGGCCACGCTCCACCTGGCCGGGCTCGGCCGCACGCGCATCGCCGCGCTCGGCGCCCAGCGCGCGCTGTCCGGCGCCACCGCCAGGCTCCGGCTGAAGGGCTACAAGCAGGCGCTGGCCCAGTGCGGGCTGCGGGAGGACCCGTCGCTGATCTCGTACGTGCCGGTCTGGCACCGGTCCGGGGGCGCGGCGGCCATGGCGGAACTGCTGGAGTCCCGGCCCGACGCCGTCTTCTGCTTCAACGACGCGCTCGCCCTCGGCGCGCTGCGCACGCTGCTGTCACGCGGCTTCCGGGTGCCCGACGACGTCATGCTGATGGGCTTCGACGACATAGAGGACGGGCGGTTCGTCACCCCGACGCTGTCCACGGTCGCGCCGGACAAGGCGCTCATCGCCGAGTCCGCGGTCGACCTGCTCGCCGCTCGGCTCGACGGCGCGGACGTCAAGCCGTGCGAGGTCCGCGTGCCGCATCACCTGACGCCCCGCGAGAGCACCTGCTCCTGACTCCGGCGAGCGGGCCGCCGCTCGGAACAGGATGAGGGGCGCTCACCTCTGAAATCGATTCCCTGACGACGGCGAATCCGCAAGCCGCGACGCCGCCCCAGCTCCCGGCGGATCACGGACGTCACCGGCCTGTGTGCCGAGAGGTTATACAGCCGTGACTGCCAGTCCTTGACGGCTCGGCGAGCGGCTCCTACATTTCTGAGAAATCGATTGCTCGCCTCGAGGCCCTCAACATCAGGAGGATGGAAATGTCGACCTTCGAGAGGGTGACTCGCCGATCGTTGCTGCGTGGCGGCGCGGTCATGTTAGGGACGGCCATGGCGGCCCCACTGCTGTCCGCCTGCGGCGGCGGCAGCGGCGGGAAGTCCGGAAACGCCAAGGAACTCGTCTTCTGGAACTTCTACGGCCCCAACCCCAACGGTGACGCACAGAGCAAGTGGTTCACCGACATGGTGGCGGCCTGGAACGCCAACAACGAAGTCAAAATCAAGCTGCACTACCTGCCGGTGTCAGAGTACCTGGCGGGCACCGCGCTGCAGACCGCGTTCTCCGCAGGCCAGGGGCCGGACATCTTCCTGCTCAGCCCCGGCGACTTCCTGCGCTACCACAACGGCGGGGTGCTCGCCGACCTCACCCCGCACCTCAAGCCCGAGGCGCTGGCCGACTTCGAGCCCGGCGTCATCGGCACCCGCAAGGTCAACGACAAGGTCTACGGCCTGCCGATGGAGGCCGAGCCGCTGGCCATGTACTACAGCGTCGAGGCGTTCGAGAAGGCCAAGCTGTCCGAGGCCGACATCCCCAAGACCTGGGACCAGATGCTCGACGTCGCCGGCAAGCTGACCACCAAGGACCGCTTCGGCCTGCTGTTCGAGACCATCCCCGGCTACTACCAGAACTTCACCTGGTACCCGTTCATGTGGATGGGCGGCGGCGCGGCGGTGCCGGAGAACGGCAACGCCGGGTTCAACTCCCCGGCCGTGCACGCGGCGCTCAAGCTCTGGCAGGACGCGGTCAACACCAAGGTCGCGCCGCGCAAGCCGCAGGGCGACGGCGCCGGCAACCTGCCGGCCAACCTGGGCGCGGGCTTCGCCGGCATGCAGCAGAGCGGCATCTGGTCGGTGTCCCAGATGGCCACCGACCTGAAGGACTACAAGTACGGCGTCTTCCCGCTGCCCGTGCCCGACGGCGGCACGTACACCACGGACGTGGGCGGCTGGGCGTTCGTGGCCAACGCCAAGGGCGCCAACCCCGACGCGGCGGGCAAGTTCATCGCCTGGGCGCTCGGCTCGATGGACAAGGACGGCATCGAGCGCGGCAGGCAGTGGAACACCGTCGTCAAGACGAACCTGCCGGCCCGCAAGTCCGTGCAGGAGGCGGCCAAGGCGGCCGGCGCGTTCGACAATCCGGCGCTCAAGGTCTTCCTGGAGCAGGTCGTCCCGGGCAGCAGGGGCGAGCCGCGCTACACCCCCGAGGTGTACAAGGCCATCTCCGACGCCATCCAGGCGGCGCAGCTCGGCGGAACCGACCCGATGAAGGCCGCGGCCGACGCGGCGGCCAAGATCGACGTCTTCCTGAAGGGCTACCAGGGCGCAGCCATGCTGTAGTCCCCCGACCAGCTCACCCCGTGAAGAAAGGCGACAAGCATGGCCACAATGGTGGAGTCAGGCAGGACGGTGAGGCAGCGGCCCGGTGTGCCGCCGCGCGCACTCAGCCGCAAGCGGCGTGAGGCGATCGCCGGCTACGCCTTCGTGCTGCCCGACCTGCTCGGCCTGCTGATCTTCGTCGGACTCCCCATGGTGCTGGCCGTCGGCATCTCGTTGTTCAAGGCGGACGGGTTCGGCGGCTACACCTTCGTGGGCCTGGACAACTTCCGGCTCATGGCCGCCGACACCCAGCTCTGGCAGAGCGTGAAGGTGACCATCACCTACATGGTGACCTTCGTGCCGATCGGGTTCGTGGTCAGCCTCGGGCTCGCCCTGCTGGTCCGCGACCACTTCCCCGGCGTCGGCCTGGTGCGCACGCTGTTCTTCCTGCCGCACGTCATCAGCCTGGTCGTGGTCGGGGTCGTCTGGCAGTTCCTGCTGGTCGACAAGCAGGGGGCGGTGCCGGCGCTGCTGCGGCCCTTCGGCCTCGGCGACGTGTCGTTCCTGGGCAACCCGGCGCTGGCGCTCGGGGCGCTGGTCGTGATCAGCGTCTGGTTCCTGATGGGCTACCAGATGCTGATCCTGCTCGGCGGGCTCAAGGACATCCCGAAGGAGTACGACGAGGCCGCCCAGATCGACGGGGCCGGCCCGTGGGAGCGGTTCAGGCACATCACCTGGCCGCTGCTGCGGCCGACCAGCTTCTTCGTGCTGGTGAACTCGACCGTGGGCGCGGTGACCGGCCTGCAGGCCTTCGACCTGGTGTACGTGCTGACCAAGGGCGGCCCGGCGGGCAGCACGTCCAGCGTGGTCTTCTACATCTACCAGCAGGCCTTCACCATGAACAACTACGGTTACGCGGCCGCGCTGACCACGGCCGTCGTCGGCTTCCTGGTCGTGGCGACCGGGATCATGTTCGGTTTCACGAAGGGAGGCCGGTTCGATGGCAGGTAAGCACCTTCGTGCGATCACGGGCTACGTGCTGGCGGCCGTCACCGTGGCGCCGCTGCTGTGGATGCTCGTCACGGTGCTGAAGCCGAAGGACGAGATCTTCCGCGCCGAGCTGCCCAGCGAGCTGACCCTGGACAACCTGATCTACGCGCTGACCGAGATCCCGATCGGCAAGTACATGCTGAACAGCGCGATCGTCTCCGTGATCGTCACGGTGGTCGCGCTGGTGCTGCACTCGATGGCGGCGTACGCGCTGGCCAGGCTGCGCTTCCCGGGCCGTCAGGTGATCTTCGGGACCATCGTGTCGACGCTGCTGGTGTCGTTGCCGGTGATCCTGGTGCCGCTCTTCCTGGTGGTCAAGGAGCTGGGGCTGCTCGACACGTACGCGGGGCTGATCCTGCCGGCGATCTTCCACGCCTTCGGGATCTTCCTGCTCCGCCAGTACTACCTGAACATCCCCCGGGAGCTGGAAGAGGCCTCCGACCTGGACGGGTGCGGATACTTCCGGCGCTGGTGGCAGGTGATCGTGCCGGTCAGCCGTCCGGTGCTCGCCTCGCTGGCCGTGCTGTTCTTCCTGGCCAACTGGAACGCGTTCCTGTGGCCGCTGACCGCCACCCGCGACCCCGAGCTGCGCATGGTGCAGGTCGGCATCGCCACACTCCAGGGCCAGTACGGCTCGGCCTGGAACTACGTCCTGGCCGCGACCGTGATCGCGGCCGTGCCCACCCTGATCGCCTTCGTGATCGGCCAGCGCCGCCTGGTCGAGGCGATCAAGACCTCCGGACTGAAGTAAGGATCTCATCGCATGACGTACGGCAACCACGGCAGCAGCCTGCGCGACCTGCCCCGGCTGCGGGCGAGCAAGCGGCGCCGGGCCTCCAGCTACGACCGCAGCGGCGGCAACGAGGACCGGCTGACCGTCGAGGCGGGCACCACCGTGACCCTCGCCGACATCGAGGGCCCCGGCTCGATCAACCACATCTGGTGCACGGTCGCGCTGCCGCTCAAGGACGTACCCGACGCGGTGGACGTCGACTACCTGCGCAGGCTCGTCCTGAAGATCACCTGGGACGACTCCGAGCACCCGAGCGTGCTGGTGCCGCTGGGCGACTTCTTCGGCATGGGCCACGCCAAGACGACCAACTTCGTCTCCGCGCCGCTGCAGATGAGCCCGCAGGACGGCAAGAGCTTCAACTCCTGGTTCCACATGCCGTTCGCGAGCCGGGCCAAGGTCGAGCTGATCAGCGAGCTGTCGCAGGAGCCCGTCTTCTTCTACTACTACATCGACTACGAGCTGTTCGACTCCGCCGCCGACGACCTGGGCTACTTCCACGCCCAGTGGCACCGCGAGCTGCCCACCGACGGCGTCGAGCAGGGCGCGCAGAGCAACCGCGAGTACCAGGTCGAGGGCATCAACGACACCGGCGACGGCAACTACGTCATCCTCGACGCCGAGGGCCGCGGCCACTACGTCGGCTGCGTGCTCAACATCCGCAACCTGCGCGAGACCAGCGACTGGAACTGGTACGGCGAGGGCGACGACATGATCTTCATCGACGGCGAGCCGTTCCCGCCGTCGCTGCACGGCACCGGCACCGAGGACTACTTCAACACCGCCTGGTGCCCCACGCAGGCCTACCACGCGCCGTACCACGGCATCACCATGCCCGGCGGCGACAACTGGAGCGGCGAGATCTCCCTGTACCGCTTCCACGTGGAGGACCCGATCACCTTCGACGAGTCGATCAGGGTGACGATCGAGCACGGGCACGCCAACAAGCGCTCCGACGACTTCTCTTCGGTCGCCTACTGGTACCAGACGCTGCCGCACAAGCCGTTCGGCCTGGCGCCGGTCGAGGAACGACTGCCGTTCCCGCCCCGCCAGTAATCGATTTCCGGCGGGGTCTAGACTCTTGCCGAGATCTCCCTGCCATTCAGATGGGACGAGGTTGCTCAAGATCCAGGATGTCGCGCGGCACGCGGGTGTCTCCGCCGCGACCGTCTCTCGCGTGCTCAACGGCCGCGCCACGGTCAACCCCGAGCTGGCCGCCCGCGTGCACGCGGCGGTCGTCGAGCTCGGCTACCGGCCCAACGGCGTGGCACGCAACCTCAGACGCAGGCAGACCACGCTCTGGGCGGTCCTCGTCTCCGACGTCGGCAACCCGTTCTTCACCTCGCTCGTCCGCGGGGTGGAGGACGGCGGCAGGCAGTTCGGCTACTCCGTCGTGCTCTGCAACACCGACGAGAATCGGGCGAGGGAGGCCGAGTACATCGCGGTCGCCCTGGCCGACAACATGGCCGGGATCATCATCTCGCCCGCCGACGACGCCACCGACATCAGCGCCCTGGTGGCGGCGGGCACCGCGGTGGTGACCATCGACCGCGAGCTCGCCGACACCGACGTGGACGCCGTGCTGGTGGACAACGAGAAGGGCGCCGAACAGGCCACCACCCACCTGCTCGACTCCGGCTACCGCAGGATCGCCTGCATCACAGGACCGCGCCGCATGTCCACCGCCATGGAGCGGCTGCGCGGCTACCAGCGGGCGCTGAAGTCGTTCGGCGTGCCGCAGGACCGGGCGCTGATCAGGCACGCCGACTTCCGCGAGGACGGCGGCTACTCCGCGATGGCCTCGCTGCTCGACGAGGGCGTCGACTTCGACGCGGTCTTCGTGGCCAACAACCTGATGACGGTGGGCGCGGTGGAATGCCTGACCGAGCGCGAGGTGACCGTGCCCGACCAGGTGGGCGTGATCGGCTTCGACGACATCCCGTGGGCGCGGCTGTTCCGGCCGTCGCTGAGCTACGTCAGCCAGCCGACGTACGAGCTGGGCCGGGCCGCCGCCCAGCTGCTGGCCGACCGCATCGACAACCCGAACCGGCCGACCACCCGCATGGTCCTGCAGACCGAGCTGCATCCACGGGAGAGCACCAGGAGGAAGTGAGATCACTCCGTGATCCCGTGACGGCAGGATTCCTTCCGCACGTGACTCGGATGGAGGTCTGATGAAACGTCGTCGTCTCGCCATCGTTCTCGCCATGGCCGTCGGGCTCTGCACCGTCGGCGGCCCGCCCGTCCTGGCGGCGACGGCTCAGGACCCGGCCGGCGTCCTGCGGGAACAGTTCGTGCCCGGTCGCGGCGTCCTGGTGGACGAGACGATCAAGACCACCGTCGACCGCCTCCCACCGGGCGTGACCAGGACCACCGGGAAGATCGGGTTCAGCGCCTCCCGCGCGGACGGCTTCGACCTCACCTCGCGCTGGACGACCGACGGGGTCGCGGAGACCACCCGGACCGTCAAAGTCGGCCGCTACACCTACGTGCTCGGCTTCGAGTGGGGAACCATGCCGGCCTGGCCGACCTGGGTCCGCTTCGGCGACGGCAGCACCTGGAACAACGGCTGGCGGGGCTACCAGCCCCTCGACGTCTTCGACCCGAAGATCCTGCGGACGCTGGTCGCGAAGGCGGCCACGGTCAAGGGCTCGGAGTACCGGGGCGTGTTCGTCCCTGGGAAGCGTTCCGGGGACGCCTCGGTCGGCGATAGCAAGCGGGTGACGTTCTCCTACCGGCTCTTCCTGGACGCGCGGCAGCTGCCCGTCCGCCTGATCACGGATTTCACGTACGTGGACACGTGGCCCGACGACAAGGGCAAGTGGGTCGAGCACACGGTCCACGACGTCGTCGACACCCGGTACGACGGCTGGGGCACGAAGGTGTCGATCACGCCGCCGCCGGCGGGCGACGTGGTCGACATCACGGACGTGCTCGGCTCGGCCGCGGAGAACCGCAACCCGACCGACGGCGCCACCTGGTCACTGGCGCGCTGAGGCGCCACGACCTGGTCGCCGGCGCGTTGAGCCGCCACCTGGTAACTGCGGTGCTGAGGCGCCGTCCGCCACTTGGTCACCGGCGCACTGAACCGCCGCCCGCCATCTGTTCGCTGGCGCGCTGAGCCGCCGCCCGCCATCTGGTCGCTGGCGCGCTGAGTCGCCGCCTGGTCACTGGCGCGCTGAGGCGCCGTCCGCCACTTGGTCACCGGCGTGCTGAACCGCCGTCCGCCACGGCCTTGGTGGCGGCGCCGGGCGAGAGCGCGGCGCCCCTGTCGTAGGCGGCCTGGAAGGCGGCCTCGCCGAGCAGCTCCTTGGCGCGTTCGGCCGTGCGCAGCGGGCCGTCGTAGCCGCGGCGGTCGTCGGTGCCCAGCAGCGCGGCCGCCACGCCCACCAGGTACGCCGCCCGCTCGGCGGCCCCGTCCGCGACGGCCGCGGCGGCACGCAGCCGAGCGAGCATCGCCAGATCCGCCACCGGCACCCCAGCCGGGTCGACCGGCACCTCCGTCGGGTCGACCGGCACCCCAGCCGGGCCCGCTGCCGGCATCCCCGTCGGGTCTGTCGGTGTCAGCCCGGTCGAGTCGGCTGCTGGCTCCCTGGTTGGGTTCGCCGGTGTCAGCCCGGCCGCGTCGGCTGTCGGCTCCCTGGCCGGGTCTTCCGGCGGCATCCCGGTCGGGTTCGCCGGTGCCAGTCCGGTCGAGTCGGCTGTCGGCTCCCTGGTCGGGTTCGCCGGTGCCGGCCCGGCCGCGTGGGCTGCCGGCTCCCCGGCAGGGTCTTCCAGCGGCTCCCTGGTCCGGTTTTCCGGCGGCATCCCGGTCGGGGCCGCCGGTGCCGGCTCGGTCTGGCTGGGTGGGAGTGCTGTGTCGAGCAGGCGGTGGGCGGTGGGTGGGTCGTCGTCCAGGAGTGCGAGCAGTGCCAGGAGTGCGGCGCACCAGACCCGGATCCTGCCCGCCAGCTCCGACCCGGCGAAACCGGATTCGGCCAGGGCGAGCTCGCGCCGGGCCGCCTCGGCCTCACCCCGCCTGATCAGGTATTCGCTGTGCGCCAGCCTGACGTACGCGGTCGTGCGGGCCTCCCTGGTCTCCTCGGCGTGCTCCCAGGCCCGTTCCAGCGCCGTCCTGGCCAGGTCGAGTTCGCCGTTCCTGGTCAGCGTCATGGCCAGCTCGGCGTGGACCTCCGCCCCGTCGGCGGCCACGCCCAGTTCCGCGATCGGGGTCGCGGCCTGGGTGAGCGCGGCCACCGCGGCCCGCGTGTCGCCGCGGCGGGCGTGGTGCTCGGCCAGGATCCGCAGCGTCGAGGCCAGGCCGAAGCGTTCGCCCAGCCGCTCGAACTCGACCCTGGCCGCTTCGAGCCGTTCCAACGCGCCGCCCGCGCCGCCACCGTCCGCGCCGCCACCGTCCGCGCCGCCACCGTCCGCGCCGCCACCGTCCGGGCCGCCATCGCCCCCACCGCTGTCCGGACCGCCGTCGTCCCCGCCACCGCTCCCACCGCCGTCCGCGGTGAGCAGCAGCGTCATGCCGCGCTCCCACCCAGACGCACGCTCCCGCCGCCGCGCCACCTCGGCAGCGGCAGGCCCGGCCAGGAACGTGGGGGCGACCAGCAGCAGCGTGGGCTCCGGCCGCGCCGCATCGCCGGAGGCGTCCGGCCGCGTGCTCAGCTCGACGCCGGCCGCCACGGCGCGTTCACCGCCCGCCGCATCCCCGTCCTGGTAACGCAGCAGGCCGCGCAGCACCAGCACGACGGCCCGCAGCTCCGGCGACGGCTCGCCGGGCAGGGCGAGCACGGCCCGCGTCCAGTGCAGCCGCTCGGTCTGCGCGCCACGCAGATGCCAGAACCAGAACATCGACGCCACGATCCCGGCGCCGAGATCGAGGTCGCCGCCGTCGACCGCGAACCTGAGCGCGGCCAGCACGTTGTCGTGCTCGGCCGACAGCCGGGCCAGCACGGTGAGCTGGTCGGCGGTGCGCAGCGCGGCGTCGCAGTCGGCGGTGAGCCGCAGGAAGTAGCGCGCGTGCGCGGCCCGCTCGGCCGCCTCCCTGCCGGTCTCCGCCAGCCGCTCCACCGCGTACGAGCGGATCGTCTCCAGCATGCGGTACCGCTCGCCGACCCGTTCGACCAGCGACTTGTCCACCAGCCCGGCCAGCACGTCGACGTCGCCCACGACGGCGTCCAGCGTGACGCCGCCGGGGAACACCGCGAGCCGCATCGCCAGCTCCCGCTCGGGCTCCGACAGCAGCGCCCAGCTCCACTCGATGACCGCGCGCAGCGTGCGGTGCCTGGGCAGCGCGGTCCGGCTGCCGCTGGTGAGCAGGGTGAACCGGTCGTCCAGCTTGGCGGCGATCTGCTCGGCGCTCAGCGCCCGCATCCTGGCCGCGGCCAGTTCGATCGCCAGCGGCAGGCCGTCGAGCCTGCGGCAGATCTCGGCCACCGTCGCCGCGTTCGAGCCGTCGAGCACGAAGTCGGGACGCACGGCGGCGGCCCGCTCGGCGAACAGCCGCACGGCCGGGTAGCGGGCCGGGTCGCCGGCGGCCTGTTCCGGCAGGCCCAGCGGGGTGAGCGGGTAGAGCCGCTCACCGCCGACGCCCAGCGATTCCCTGCTGGTGGCCAGCACGCGCAGCTCGGGGCACGCGCCGAGCAGCCCTTCGACCAGCTCGGCGACGGCGTCGACCAGATGCTCGCAGTTGTCCAGGACCAGCAGCGCCCGCTCCGCGCCGAAAAACTCGCACAGCCGCCGGAACACGTCGTGGGACGTCTGCTCCAGCAGCCCCACCTCCCTGGTTCCGATCGCCCGCAGCACGGCGGAGGCCACGTCGAACGGGTCGGTCACGCCGCCCAGCTCCACCAGCCAGACGCCGCCGTCCGCCTGCTGCTGGGCCGCGGCCTCTGCGGCCAGCCTGGTCTTGCCCGCGCCGCCCGGCCCGATGACGGTGACCAGCCTGGACTCGCCGACGGCCGCGGCCAGCCTGGCCAGGTCGTCCTCGCGGCCGACGAAGCTGGTGAGCTGGGCGCGCAGGTTCGTCCGGTTCGTCCGCCGCCCTGCGGTCAGCTCCGGCCTCTGCCTGAGTATCGCCAGGCGGAGTTCCGCCAGCTCGGGTGAGGGGTCGATGCCCAGCTCGTCGGCCAGCCGCGCGCGGGTCCGCTCGTAGGCGGCCAGTGCCTCGGCCTGCTGCCCGGCCGCGTACAGGGCCCGGATCAGCAGCCCCTGTAGCCGTTCCGCCAGGGGGTGCGCGGCGGCCAGCGGGCGCAGCTCGTCGAGCACGTCCGCGCCCGCGGCCAGTTCGAGCGCCAGCCGTTCCTCGGCGGCCGACAGCCGCAGCCGCTCCAGCCGCACCGCCGCGTCGGCGGCGAAGCGCAGTTCCAGCAGGTCGCTCAGCGCCGGGCCGCGCCACAGCGACTCGGCCTCGCGCAACATCGCCAGGTCGCCGCGTTCCCGTCCGGCCGCGGCCAGCTGCTCGAACCTGACGGCGTCCACGTCGGACGGCGACACCGCCAGCCGGTACCCGCCAGGACGCCCTTCCAGCAACGCGCCTCCGACGGCCCGGCGCACCCGTGACACCAGCGCCTGCAACGCGTTGGCGCCGCCCGCCGGCGGGCGGTCGTCCCAGATGGCGGTGGTGAGGACGTCGGCGGGCACCGTCCGGCCCGGCTCCATCGCCAGCCTGGCCACCAGGGCCCGCAACCGGCCGCCGGCCATCGGGATCGGCCGGTCGTCGTCGCCCAGCAGCTCGAAAGGACCAAGCAGCAACACACGCACCAGGTCAGTGTGCCGTATACGTCCGGCTCCGGGCAGAGTGATCGGCTTTCGTCGCATCCTGGCCTGAGAAATCGATTCACCGTTGTGTTTCTGTGATCCTGGCCGCCGTTGACAGTGCCTCCGGCGCGATTTAGCGTGGCGGGAAATCGATTTCTAGCAAACGATTTCCCAACTTCTACTCACCGGAGGTACGCCCACCGTGGCACGCATCGGACTGCTGAACCTCTCTGACGGCCGCGACTTCGTCGCCCGCGACCTCGTTGACCACATCACCAACGCCTCCACCGAGCTGGCCGAGGCGTTGCGCAAGGAGGGTCACGAGGTGATCGTGGCCCCGGAGATCGTGTGGACGAACGCGCTGGCCACCTCCCAGGCCCGCTGGCTGGCCGACCAGCGCCCCGACCTGACCATCTTCAACTACGCGGTCTGGGCGTTCCCGCACTTCACGATGCTGGCCGCGGAGGCCACGGCGGGCCCGTTGCTGCTGATGGCCAACATCGACCCGGCACAGCCCGGCATGGTCGGCATGCTGGCGGGCGCGGGCGCGCTCGACCAGATCGGCCGGGTGCACGCGCGGGCGTGGGGCGACATCGCCGACCCGGCGGTCAAGAGCCGGGTGCTGACCGAGGTCAGGGCCGCGCAGGCGGTGCGCGGGCTGCGGGGTTCCACCTTCGGCCGCATCGGAGGCCGGCCGATGGGCATGTACACCGCGGTCGCCAACGCCGACCAGTGGATGCGGACGTTCGGCGTGGACGTCGAGGAGATCGACCAGTGGGAGATCGTCCGGCGCAGTGAGAACGCCTCGCAGGCCCGCGTCACCGAGGCCCGCCAGTGGCTGGAGCGCACCAGCAACGTGCACTACGACGGCAAGCAGCTCACGCCCGAGCTGTTCGAGCGGCAGATCCGCACCTACTACGCGATGCGCGAGCTCATCGACGAGTGGAACCTGGACTTCTCCGGCATCAAGGGCCAGCCCGAGCTGACCACCCACTTCTGCACCATGGACGTGGCAGAGGCGTTCCTGAACGACCCCTACGACTGGGAGGGCCCGAAGGAGACGCACGTCTGCGCCACCGAGGCCGACATGGATGGCGCGCTGACCATGCAGCTGCTCAAGCTGATCAGCGGCGACCCGGTGCTGTTCGCCGACGTCCGGCACTACCACGCCGACAAGGACGTCTGGGACCTGGCCAACTCCGGCCAGCACGCCACCTGGTACGCGGCCCGCTCCGACGACCCGGCCGAGAACCTGGCCAAGACCCACTTCTACCCGGAGGTCTTCTTCTTCCCGGCCGGCGGCGCCAGCGTGCACCACCTGGCCGCGCCAGGTTCGGCCACCTTCGCCCGGCTCACCCGCAGGGACGGCGCGTACCGCATGCACGTCATGCGCGGCGACTTCGAGCTGTACGACGACGCCACCAACGAGGCGATGGCCAGGCAGTCCACGTTCGAGTGGCCGCACGCGTTCACCAGGCTGCACGTGCCCGCGGCCGAGTTCCTGTCCAGGTTCGGTTCCAACCACATCCACGCGGTCCCCGGTGACTACGTGGCCGAGCTCGAAGGCGTCTGCCGCCAGCTCGGCGTGGAGTTCGAGGCGTTCGGCGATCTGAAGGGGAGTGGCGATGCGGCTTAGGTCGGTTCTCTTAACGGGCGTGCTCGCTGTCGGCGCACTGGCCGTGCCTGCCCAGGCGCAGGAGACGGCCGCCGGCAAGGGCCCGGTCGGCTGGGACGTCTACCGGCGTCTCGACCGGCTGGCCGAGCTGCCCGTCGGCGTTCAGACCAAGCAGTTCTCCAGTTTCGACAGGACGGGCGACAACGACGACGGTTTCGTCGGCCGCTACTCCTGCCTGCGCGCGTCCGAGCAAGGTTGTGTGATCGCCGAGCACTCGGGCGCGGGCGAGGTCGAGGCGATCTGGTTCACCAGGGACGAGGGCGACGTCCGCAGGACCGGGTGGATCAGCATCGAGCTCGACGGCGTCACGGTGGTGCGGGCGAGCCTGCAGGACCTGGTGGACGGCAAGCTCGGCGCCCCGTTCGCCTACCCGCTGGTCGGCAACGCCGACCAGAGCTCGGGCGGGGTGTACGTCGAGGTGCCGATGCCGTTCACCCGCTCGATGCGCATCACCACCGAGCACAACCCGCTCTTCCACCACGTCACCTACCGCACGTTCGCCGACGCGGCGGGCGTGCGCACGTTCGACCCGTCCGACCCGGCGCAGGACGTGATCGACAACCTCAGGGCCGGCGGCGACCCCAAGCCGGCGCTCGCGGGCGCGCGCACCCAGGAGTCGCCGATCAGGCTGGCCCCGGGACAGTCGGCCCGCCTGGCGCGCACCTCGGGCTCCGGCCTGCTGTCGGAGCTGAGGCTCCGGCTGCCGCAGGCCGAGTACGTCAAGCCGCGCACCGAGACCGACGAGGGCCGGGCCTTCGGCGCGAACGGCCACAGCCAGTTCACCGTCGCGATCGATTCGGCCAACGACGGGGTGCGCCTGACCAGGCGCATCGACCCGGCCATCGGCAACCAGGTGGCCAAGGTGCTGGTCGACGGCCAGGAGGTGGCCACCTGGCCGGCCAGCGCGAAGGGGCCGGGCGGGCTGTGGGCCGAGGAGTCCGTGGACCTGCCGGCGAGCGCCACCAAGGGCAAGTCGCGGATCACGATCAGGAACGTCTTCGTCTCCTCCGACTTCGACTACAACGAGTTCACCTACTGGGTGGACAGCGCGGGCAGGCGCACCGACACCGTGGACGTGGGCGACCCGGCCGACGAGGCGGCGCACGCGTACACGATCGGCGGGCAGACCTGGCAGGGCGTGCGCACCTTCGCCTACCCGCTGGACCAGGCGCAGCTCGCCCGGCTGCGGGTGGCCCAGGACGTGCTGCAGGGGCTGCGGCTGCGCGTCAGCTTCGACGGCAGGCGCACCGTGGACGCGCCCGTCGGCGAGTTCTTCGGCTCCGGGCACGCGCTGATGCCGGTCAAGGCCCTGATGACGGGCATCGACGCCGAGACGAGCACGCTGTCGTCGTGGTGGCCGATGCCGTACGCGTCCGGGGCCGTGGTCGAGCTGTACAACGATTCGGGCCGGACGATCGACGGCACGGCGTGGGTGACCTCGGCCCACCGCCCCATGTCACGAAATGTCGGTTACTTTCGGGCGCAGTCGCGGGCCGGGGCCACCACCCCCGACCAGAGCTGGGTCTTCCTGCGCGCCACCGGGCAGGGCAAGTTCGTCGGCGTCAGCCACACCATGCGCGGCCCGCTGAACCGTACGTACCTGGAGGGCGACGAGCGTGTCTACGTGGACGGCTCGCGCACCCCGCAGATCCACGGCACCGGCACCGAGGACTTCTACCAGGCCGGCTGGTACTTCAACCGGGAGACCTTCACCACCCCCTTCCACGGCAACCCGGCCCACCTGACCCCGCCCACCGGCTGCGCGCCGGACAGCGACTGCACCGCCGCGTACCGGCTGATGATCGGCGACGCGGTGCCGTTCGGCAGCGCGATCACCTTCGACATCGAGCACGGCTGGACCAGCAACGTCGAGGCCGCCTACTCCTCGACCGCGTACTGGTACGGCAGGGACCAGGCGGCCACCGCCCAGACCGACGCGCTCACCGTGGGCGACCCGGCCAGTGAGCGGGCGCACGGCTACACCGGCGGTGGCGAGCCGGTCACGCTCGACTCGGCCTTCGAAGGCGACTGGAAGCACCCGTTCACGCTCAAGGCCACGCACCGCGTCAGCGAGGCGCCGATCGGCTTCACGCTCAAGATCGACCGGCGTAACCGGGGCGTCGAGCTGCGCCGCACCGGCGACCAGCACACCGCGGGGCAGCACGCCGAGATCACCGTCGACGGGCAGCGGCTGGCCGACTGGGTGCAGCCGCTGGGCAACCGGTCCAGGCGCTGGCTGGAGGACGTCTACCAGATCCCGGCGAGCGTGACCGCCGGGCGAAGCGAGATCACCGTCCGGATCACCCCGAGGACCGCCTGGTCGGCGGGGGCGTACACGGCCTGGAGCCTGCGGTGACGGTGCTCGAGATGCGGGCCATCGGCAAGTCCTTCCCCGGCGTGCGCGCGCTCGACGGCGTGTCGCTCTCCGTGCGGAAGGGCGAGGTGGTGGCCCTGCTCGGGGAGAACGGCGCGGGCAAGTCCACGCTGATGAACATCCTGGCCGGGGTGTTCAAGGACTACGAGGGCGAGATCGCGATCGGCGGCGAGCCCGCCCACATCCACTCGCCCAAGGACGCCGCGCGGCACGGCATCGCGATGATCCACCAGGAGCTCAACCTGGTGCCCGAGCTGTCCATCGCGGACAACGTCTTCCTCGGCAGGGAACGCGCGATCCTGGACCGGCGCACCGCCGAGTCCAGGACCGCCGAACTGCTCGCCGGGCTGGGGCTCGACCTGCCGCCGCGCCGGCCGGTCAAGCGCTGCAGGATCGCCGAGCGCCAGCTCATCGAGGTGGCCAAGGCGCTGTCGCAGAACGTCCGGGTGCTGGTCATGGACGAGCCCACCTCGGCGCTGGCCGACGCCGAGGTGCACCGCCTGTACCAGGTCATCCGCGACCTGACCGGCCGAGGCGTGGCGGTGATCTACATCTCGCACCGGCTGGAGGAACTGGCGGAGATCGCCGACCGGGTGGTCGTGCTGCGCGACGGCCGCTACATCGGCGAGCGCGCCACGATCGACCGGGACGAGCTCATCCAGATGATGGTCGGCCGCCCGCTGGGCGAGCTGTTCCCGCGCGCGAACGGCGGGGACACCGGCGAGGAACTGCTGCGCGTGGCCGATCTGTCGGTGCCGGGCGACCCCGGCTCCGGACGCACCGCGCTGCGCGAGGTCTCGCTGAGCGTGCGCCGGGGCGAGATCGTCGGCGTGGCAGGGCTGATGGGGGCCGGGCGCAGCGAACTGCTCGAAGCGATCTTCGGCGCGCACCGGCCGTCGTCGGGCACGCTCACCCTGGCCGGCCGGCCCTACCGGCCGCGCAGCCCCGGCCAGGCGATCAAGCGCGGCGTGGCGCTGGTGGCCGAGGACCGCAAGGCGCAGAGCCTGGTGCTCGGCAACACGGTCGGCTTCAACGCCGCGCTCTCCTCGCTCAAGCGCTTCGTCCGCTTCGGCGTCGTGGACGGCGGGCGCGAGAGCGCCGCGGTCGGCGAGCAGGTGCGCGAGCTGCGGGTCAAGACGCCCGGCCTGCGCTTCACCGTCGGCAACCTGTCCGGCGGCAACCAGCAGAAGGTCGTGCTGGCCAAGTGGCTGCTGACCGCGCCGTCGCTGATCCTCATGGACGAGCCCACCCGCGGCATCGACGTGGGCGCCAAGGCCGAGATCCACGCCCTGATGTCGGAACTGGCCGCCTCGGGCAAGGGCGTGCTGGTGGCGTCGTCCGAGCTGCCCGAGCTGCTGGCCATGTGCGACCGGATCCTCGTGCTGTGCGAGGGCCGCATCACCGCCGAGTTCGCCCGAGGGGCGGCCACCCAGGAAGCCATTCTCCAGGCCGCCATGGCCAGACGACAGGTGACCACCTCATGAAGACCACTGTGGAACCGCAGGTGGCGCCGGGGGAGAGCAGGACGCGGCGCACGCTCTCCGCGCTCGGCGCGACCCAGGCCTACATCGGCCTGGTGCTGATCCTCGCCGTGGGCATCGCCACCAAGGGCGAGATGTTCCTCAACGAGACGAACCTGACCAACGCCATCGGTGCGTTCGCCTCGCGCGGCATCCTCGCGGTCGGCGTCACGCTGGTGATCCTCACCGGCGGCATCGACCTGTCCGTCGGCTCGCTGCTGGGCATCGGCTCGATGACGGCGGCGATGATGTTGTCGAAGTACTCGCTGGAGCCCTGGCAGATCGTTCCGATCTGCATGGTGGTGGGGGCGTTCTTCGGCTTTCTGAACGGCGCCGGCACGGCCTGGCTGCGCATCCAGTCGTTCGTGATGACGCTGGCCATGCTGTCGGTCGTCCGCGGCCTGGACCGGCAGGTCAGCGACAACGTCAGCGTCGGCACCCAGATCACCGGCCCGGACGGGAAACTGACCCCGCAGGCGGAGGCGTTCCAGCTCTTCGGCACGCCCGGGCACAACCTGTTCGGCCGGATCTACTATCCGGTGCTGGCGTTCGTCGTGGTCTGCGTCGTCTTCCACCTGATCCTCACCAAGACGCGGTTCGGCAGGCACGTCTACGCGGTCGGTGGCAACCCCACCGCGGCCCGGCTGTCCGGCGTGAACGTGACCGGGGTGATCATCGCGGTGTTCACGCTGTCCGGGATGCTCGCCGGGTTCGCGGGGCCGATCGACGCGGCCTACAGCGCCTCGGCCGACCCGCAGGCCGGGTTGTCGTTCGAGCTGGACGCCATCGCCGCCGCGGTGATCGGCGGCGCGTCACTGGCCGGCGGCAAGGGCACGATCGCCGGCACGTTCGTGGGCGCGCTCATCCTCACGCTGCTGGACAACGTGCTCGGGCTGAACGCGGTCAGCGACAACTGGCAGCTCGTGATCAAGGGGTTGATCGTCGTCGTGGCGGTCGTCCTGCAGCGTCCCGATCTCTTCAAACTCTTCAGAGGAGGGTCTCGATCGTGAAGAAGACCATGACACTGGTGTTGTGCGCGGTCCTCGCGGCGGCCTGCGCGTCCAAGGCGCCCGCGCCGGCGGACGGCGGTGGCGAAACGGGCGGTGCGAAGAAGTTCGTGGTCGGGTACTCGCAGAGCAACAATGCCGAGCCGTACCGGGCACAGCTCAACCTGCAGCTTCAGCACTTCATCAAGAAATATCCGGACATCGAGTTGCTGCCGATCGCCGACGCCAAGCAGTCGAGCGCCACCCAGGTCTCCCAGGTGCAGAACTTCATCACCCAGAAGGTCGACGCGCTCATCGTCTCGCCCACCGAGCCGGCCCCGCTGACCGCCGCCGTCAAGCAGGCGTGCGAGGCGAAGATCCCGGTCATCATCCTGGACCGGACCGTCGACACCGACTGCTACACCGCCTTCATCGGCGGCGACAACGTCCTCATCGGCAGGAAGGCCGGCGAGGAGGCGCTGAAGCTGCTGCCCGACGGCGGCAACGTGGTGGAACTGCGCGGCATCCTGTCCAACCAGCCCCAGATCGACCGCGACAAGGGCTTCCGCGAGGCCATCGCGGCCAACCCGAAGATCAAGATCATCGCGGATCGCGAGGCCAAGTGGCTGAAGGACCAGGCCACGCCGATCATGCAGCAGTGGCTGGCCCAGCACCCCAAGATCGACCTGGTGTACGGGCACAACGACCCGATGGCGCTGGGCGCGTACCTGGCCGCGCAGGCCGCGGGCCGGGCCGAGCAGATCAAGTTCGTCGGCATCGACGGCCTGGCCATCCCGGACGGCGGCATCCGCGCGGTCCAGCTCGGCCAGCTCTCGGCCACCTTCATCTACCCGACCGGCGCCCAGGAGGCGGCCGAGACGGTCAACAAGATCCTCCACGGACAGCCGGTGGAGAAGCGGCAGGTGCTGGGCACCACCCAGGTCACCAAGGACAATGCGGCTGAACTGTACAAGCAGTACGACCTCTCAGGACAGAACTGATGTTCCTCGGCATCGACATCGGAACCTCCAGCTCCAAGGGCGTCCTCGTGGCCCCGGACGGCACGGTCGCGGCCACGGCGGTGCGTGAGCACGACACCGCCACGCCGCGCCCGGGCTGGTTCGAGCACGACGCGGAAGCCGTCTGGTGGGCGGACTTCCTTTCGCTCATCGCCGAACTCGCCCGCCCGGACGTGACCGCCGTCGGGCTCAGCGGCATCGGCCCGTGCGTGCTGCCCTGCACCGCCGACGGCGAACCGCTGCGCCCGGCCATCCTGTACGGCGTCGACACCCGCGCCACCGCCGAGATCGCCGCCCAGGCCGACCGCTACGGCAAGGACGCCATCATGGACAGGTGCGGCACGCCGCTCACTTCCCAGGCGGCCGGGCCGAAGCTGGAATGGCTGCGGGTCAACGAGCCCGAGGTGTGGGGCAGGACGAAACGGCTGTTCATGGCGCACTCGTGGCTGGCCTACCGGCTGACCGGCGCGTACGTGCTCGACCACCACTCGGCCAGCCAGTGCACCCCGCTCTACGACACGCGTACGCACGAGTGGATCGGCGAGTGGGCGCACGACATCGCGCCCGGGCTGGAACTGCCCGCACTGGCCTGGAGCGGCGACGTGATCGGCGAGGTCACCGCCGCGGCGGCGGCCGCCACCGGGCTGCCCGCCGGGATCCCGGTCGTCGCGGGCACCATCGACGCCTGGGCGGAGGCGACCAGCGTCGGCGTCGACTCGCCCGGCGACGTGATGCTGATGTACGGCACCACCATGTTCCTGGTCGAGGTCCTGGACTCGCGCGGGGCCTCGCCGCACCTGTGGGGCACGGTCGGGGTGGCGCCGGGCACGTACAACCTGGCCGCGGGCATGGCCACCTCCGGCGCGGTCACCGCGTGGCTGCGCGACCTGACCGGGGCCTCGTTCGCCGACCTCACCGCCGAGGCCGGGCTGGCCGGGCGGGGCGCGGAAGGGCTGCTCATGCTGCCGTACTTCGCCGGCGAGCGCACCCCGCTGTTCGACCCGGACGCGCGCGGCACGCTGATCGGCCTCACCCTGCGCCACGGGCGCGGCCACCTCTACCGGGCCGCGCTCGAGGCCACCGCGTTCGGCGTCAGGCACAACCTGGAGGCCATGCGCGAGGCGGGCGGCACGGCCAAGCGCCTGGTGGCGGTCGGCGGCGGCACGCGCGGCGGCCTGTGGACCCAGATCGTCTCGGACGTGCTCCAGCAGCCCCAGGTCCTGCCCACGCACACGGTCGGGGCCGCGTTCGGCGACGCCATGCTCGCCGCCCGCGCGCTCGGTGTCGAGACCGGCGGCTGGAACCCGCCCGCCTCACTCGTCGAACCCGACCCGGGCGCGGCGGCCGACTACGACCGGCTCTACACCCTCTACCGCGATTTGTACACGTCAACGTCAGGCATCGCCCACGCTCTAGCTGTGTTTCCTGGCCTCACTACGTGAGGCGGCTGCTCTGGCGGGCGTGCAGTTCGGCGGGTAGCACGACGGTGGACGGCTTGCCCGATGGGGAGGCGATGCGGTCGACCAGGAGTCGGGCGGCCATCCGGCCCAGCTCGTAGGTGGGCTGGGCCACGGTGGTGAGCGAGGGACGCACCAGGTCGGCCCACGGGATGTCGTCGAAGCCGACCAGGCCCATCTCCCCGGGCACGTTCACGTCGTGCTCGGCCAGGCAGCGCAGCGCGCCGACCGCCATCAGGTTGTTGGCCACGAACACCGCGTCCGGCCGGTCGGGCCCGGACAGCAGCGCGGACATGGCGTCGTAGCCGCCCTGCTCACGGAAGTCTGCCCGCACCACCAGCGGCTCGCCCGGCATCGCGCTCGCGTAGCCGCGCAGCCGCAGGTCGGCGGTGCTCACGCCCTCGGGCCCGGTGATGCAGGCGACGCGCCGGTACCCGGCCCCCAGCAGGTGCTCGGTGGCCTCGCGCGCGCCCGCCTCGTTGTCGACCACGACCGTGTCGACCTCGCCGCGCGGCAGCTTCCTGTCGATGGCGACGACCGGGATGGACGACTCCAGCAGCGCCTTGGCCGCCTTGCCGCTGCCCGCCGAGGCGATGATCACCCCGGCCATCTGCTCGCTGAGCGCGGCGGCGACGTACGTCTCCTCCTTGGCCGGGTTCTCGTCGCTGTTGCACAACACGACCGAGTAGCCGGCCTGCTGGGCGACGTCCTCGATGCCGCGCACGGTGGCGGTGAAGAACGGGTTGCCGATGTCGGAGATGATCACCGCCCACAGCGTGGTGCGGCTGCGCCGCAGGTTACGCGCCACCGCGTTGGGCCGGTAGCCCAGCTCGCGCACGGCGGCCAGCACCCGGGCCACCATGTCGGGATCGACGCTCTGGCGGCCGTTGAGCACGCGGGACACGGTGGCCGCGGATACGCCGGCCTGGCGGGCGACATCGTAGATAGTGGGCATCGCCCTAATCTTCTACCACCGGGGGCCGGGTCCGTACGGTTTGGGCGGTGATGAGCGTGCCGTACGCACGGGATGACCGAGACCTGAGACGCGGCCGGGCGAGATCGCATATCTTGACCTGCGACGGCCCTGCTCGGCGTTACTGTGACCGAGCCTTGTGGGCATACCTGTGAACGGTTGTGGGGTTGGCCGGATAGCCCTGCCCGCTCTGGTGGGAAGGTGATCGCCGTTGGACAACACCGCCCAGGAACAGCGGCTGGAGATCAGCGTCGGCGCGGCGCCGCTCGGGGCGATCCTGACGCTGCGCGGCGCACTCGACATGGTGACCAGGTCGCGGCTCAAGGACGAGCTCGACCGGGCCGTGTGCACGCTGCCCGATCCGCCGATGATGGTGCTGGACGTCTCGGGGCTGACGTTCTGCGACTCGTCCGGGCTGAGCCTGCTGATCGCGGCCTGGAAGAAGGTCGAGCACTGCGGCGGCTCGCTGGCGCTGATCGGCGTGCACGGCAGGCTCGACCGCATCCTGCGGTTGTCCGGCCTGGATCGGGTGCTGCCGTCGTACCCGACGCTGGCCGAGGCCGAACGCGGCATGTGGGCCGCGACGCGCGACTCCTGAAGACGCGTCACTCCTGAGGACGGGCGACTGAAGGCGGGCGGGGCGGAGACGGCGACGAGCGGGTCACCGGCGCCGCCCCGGCGGCCGTCAGTACAGCAGCGCCGTCACGGGCACCGAGCTGCGGTGCGAGAGGGTGCGCGTGGTGAGCGTCGAGTAGCTCACGGAGTGGGCGGTCCGCGTCACGCGGGTGCCGTGCGTGTGGTGGCTGACGGTGTGCGTGCGTACCCGGTCGTCGGGGCCGTGGAAGTCGTCCACCACGTCGGCGGACGCCTGGCCGGCGGCCAGGAACAGGCCTCCGGCGGCCAGCGTGAGTGCGATGAAGACGTGCTTGTACATCGGGCGTGTCCCTTCGGAGATGGCGCATGATTGGCCGATCGGTGCAGTACCCGGCATAAGGGAACAAGCCAGCCACGAGACGATCTAAGTGTCTTTACCGGGCAATCACCCAGTGCTAGGTACCATCACTTTCAGTGTCCGGACCGGGCGCCTGAGGAGGGGCCGTGGATGACGTCGATCGGGCCAACGCCGCGCGCATGCGTGAACTGCTCTACGGCCAGGTGATCTCGCACGGCCTGGTCACCGTCGCCGAACTCGGCATCCCCGACCTGCTGGCCGGCGGCCCGCTGGACCTCGACACCCTGGCCAAGCACGCGGGCGCCGACCCCGACGCGCTCGGCCGGCTGCTCGCCGCGCTGAGCGGGATCGGCGTCTTCGAGCCGCGCCCGGGCGACCAGTACGCGCTGACCCCGCTCGGCGCGATGTTGTGCACCGGCACGCCGGGATCGGCGCTGTCCAGCGCCCTGCTGGTCGGCGGCGTCGTCGGGCGGGCATGGGGCGGGCTCGGCGAGGCCGTGCGCACCGGGCGGACCGCGTTCGAGTCGTGCTTCGGCACCGGCTTCTTCGCGTACCTGGCCGCCGACCCGGAACTGGGCGCGCTCTTCCACCGCTCGCAGGCGTGCGACCTCGAACTGGAGGCCGGCGAGCTGCTGCGGGTGCTCGACCTGCCGCCCGGCTGCCTGCTCGTGGACGTCGGTGGCGGCCGCGGCGACCTGCTGGCCAGGCTCGTCGCCGCCGCCCCCGACCGGCGCGGCGTGCTGCTGGACCGGGCCGAGTCCGCCGAGCCGGCCCGGCGCAACCTGACCGCCGCCGGTCTCGCCGACCGCTGCGAGATCAGGTCCGGCGACTTCTTCCGCGACATCCCGGCCGGTGGCGACGTCTACCTGATGCGCGACATCCTGCACGACTGGGACGACGAGCACTGCGCCGCGCTGCTCAGCCACTGCCGCGCCATGATGGGCGAAGGCACGCGCCTGATCCTGGTCGAAACCCTCACCGACGCCCCGCAGTCCCGGGACCGCGCCGAGCTCGTCGCGGCCATGGACCTGTACATGATGACCGTCTGCAACGGCCGCGAGCGCGACACCGCACACCTGCGCCGCCTGCTGGAGCCGGCCGGCCTGCGGCTGAACCGGGTGCTACCGCTGCACCGGGGCCGCGCGGCGGTCGAGGCCGTCCCCGGCCGGGCCGGCTGACCGCTCGCCCGCGGCCGGTCGCCGGCCCGGCATGCCGAGCGCGACCAGCGTCCCGGCGAACGCGAACGCCGACACCGCGCCCATCCCGGCCGAGAATCCCGCGCTGAACTCGGCCGCCGACGCGTAACCGCCGACGGCGCCGAAGACCGCCACCGTGACCGAGGTGCCGAACACCCCGCCGAACATCCGCAGCATCATGAACGCCCCGGACGCCTGGCCGATCTCCTCAGGACGCACTGCCCCGACCGCCGCCTTCTGCGCCGCGGGCATCGCCATGGTCAGCCCGGCGCTGCCGACGACCAGCGCGGGCAGGAGTTCCAGATAGCCGGTGCCCGGCCCGGCGGCCAGCGCGATCCAGCCCATGCTCAACGCCTGCAGCAGCAGCCCGGCCACCACGAACGCGCGCTCGCCGACCCGGTCGGCCAGCCGCCCGGCGATCGGCGCGCACACCATCAGCGTCGCGGTCCACGGCATCAGCCGCAGGCCCGCGGCGAGCGGCCCGTCGCCGTGCACGGTCTGGAAGTACTGCGCCAGGAAGAACATGGTGCCGTACAGCGAGGCGAACACCAGGAAGTTGGCCGGGTTGGCGGTGGCGAACGCCCGGGCGCGGAAGAACCGCATCGGCAACATCGGCGCCGGCGCCCGCCGTTCCCAGAGCACGAAGGCGATCATCAGCGCGACCCCGAGCCCCAGCGTGCCCAGCACCTCCGCGCCGGCCCAGCCGGCCGCGTTTCCGCGCACCAGCGCCCAGACCACGCCGAACGCGCCCGCGGTCACCAGCCCGACCCCGGGCAGGTCGAGCCGGTCGTTCCCGCCCCGGCTCTCGGCCACCCGCCTGGCCGTGAGCAGGATCGCGAGCACGCCGATCGGCAGGTTCAGCCAGAAGATCCACTGCCAGGCCAGTCCCTCGGCGATGGCGCCCCCGACGAACGGCCCGCTGAACGTGGCCAGCCCGGTGATGCCCAGGTACAGGCCCATGGCCCGGCCCCGCCGGTGCGCCGGGAACATGGCGCTGATCAGCGTGAGTGACAGCGGCAGAACCAGCGCCGCGCCCGCTCCCTGCACCGCCCTGGCCGCGACCAGCGCGCCGACGCCCGGTGACAGCGCGCAGGCCACTGAGGCGACGGTGAACACCGCCAGCCCGGCGACGAACATCCGGCGGCGGCCGAACCTGTCGCCCAGCGCCGCGCCGGTCAGCAGCAGCACCGCGAACGTCAGGTTGTAGGCGTTGACGGTCCATTCGAGTGATTCGATCGAGGCCCGCAGGTCGTTCCTGATCGTGCTCAGCGCCGTCGTCACGACCAGGCTGTCCAGGGCCATCATGAACGACGCCAGCGACGCCAGCCCCAGCACCCACGCCTGCTCGGCCGTCATCCGCCCGCTATCGCCGCGCATCGTCACCCCCGGCGGTCAGGCGCAGCGACCTGGGCAGGCCGAACGCCGCCAGCAGCGCGTTGTCGTGGAAGCGGGTGATCGCGTCGATCCCGTCGCCGGTCAGGGTCAGCACGACCAGCCCGTGCGCGTGCAGGATCGGTGTGCCCGGGTCGCGCAGGTAGCAGCCGAACGCGGGCTGGCCGTTCGCCCGGGTCGGGACCAGCGCGTGCCTGCGACCGTCGCGGAAGGCGACCGAGCGCAGGAAGTCCCCGATGGCGTCCCGGCCCTGGTACTCCAGCGGCAGCGGCGGCATGGTCAGCCACGCGTCGCCGGTCAGCAGGGTCACGATCGCGTCGACGTCGCCGTTCTCGAAGGCGCGGACGAACTCCGCCACCACCCGGCGCTCGTGCGGCGACCCGGGCAGCGGGACGTCCGTGCCGGGCAGATCCCGCGGCAGCGCGGCCCTGGCCCGTTTGAGCGCGGCGTGCACCGCGTTCTCGGTGGTGTCGAGCATGGCCGCCACCTCGGCGGCCCGGAATCCCAGCACGTCGCGCAGCACCAGCACGGCCCGCCGGCGCGGCGGCAGGTGTTGCAGCGCGGTCAGGAACGCCAGCGACACCGACTCCCTGACCTCGTAGCGCGCCTCGGGCCCGGGGCGCGCGTCGGCGATCGCGCCGAGCAGCGCGTCGGGGTACGGCTCCAGCCAGCTCGGCTCCGCGCGGCGGTGCGACGGCTCGGGCATCGCCACCTCCGGCTGGTACGTCGCCGCCTGACCGGTCGGCCGGCGGGCGCCGGCGCGCAGCGCGTTGAGACAACGGTTGGTGGCGATCCGGTACAACCAGGTGCGCATCGACGCCTCCGCCCGGTAGCCGCCGATCCCGCGCCAGGCCGCCAGCAACGTCTCCTGCAGCAGGTCCTCGGCGTCCTGCATGGAGCCGAGCAGGCGGTAGCAGTGCACCTGGAGCTCGTGCCGGTACGGCTCGACGAGCCCGCGGAACGCCTCGCCGTCACCGTCGCGGGCCCGCGTCAGCAGTTCCTCGGCCGGGTGCCCGGCCGGTGGAATGCCTGGCATGGTGGCTCCCTTCCCTCCTCGTGGTCCCTTGTCGCCGGTATGGACACCGCCGGGGTGGGAAAGTGGTCACCCGGTCAGGCCGAGAGCTCGATCCCTCAGGCTGGGAGCTCGACCGTCAGGTGCGGCGCCAGCGCCGACAGGAAGTCCGCCGCGTCGAACATGGCGCCGGCCGAGGCCACGCCCGTCCGCCTGGACCGCCCGTCCAGGAGCCGGCTGACGGCCTCCACCGCCAGCGGCGCGCTGATCGCGTAGATGTCCTGGCCACGGGCCACCGCCCGGCGCTCGACGCCGCCGGCGCCGACCACGGCGTCGACCACGAACGTCTGGTCGGAGCGCCCGTGCTCGTCCGAAGGCGCGGGCGCGGGCGTGTCCGCGTCGGCCAGCTCGCGCGCGGCGGTGACGGTCATGTAAGTGCGCACCTCGGGCACGTCCAGGTGGCTCGGCACGGTGACGATGTCGGCCATGCTGAACTCGGCGATCACCGGGCGGCGGCCCAGCGGCTCGGGGAAGAGCCAGTCCTGCTGGGACAGCTCGTTGTCGTGGTACTCCAGCGCGCCGCCGGTGAACCGCACCCGCCGGCCGGATCGCCGCTGGTGCGACACCTGGCCGGCGATCCTGGTGCCGGGCGTCGGGTGCCAGCCGCTCAGCCCGTACGCGACGTGCACCTCGTCCGCGGCGGCCGACTCGCCGAGAGCCGCGGTCACCAGCAGGTCGCCCAGGCCGCCGTAGAAGGCCATCGCGGGCACCACCGGCACGCCCGCCTCCCGCGCCGCGTCCGCGTAACCGGCGAACATCGCGGCGTTCGCCTCGATCTCGGCGGCGACGTCCACGTACGGGATGCCGGCCCGCAGGGCCGCCTCGACCACCGGGCCCGCCGTCACGGCGAACGGCCCGGCGGCGTTGATCACGGCCGCCGCCCCGGCCAGGGCCCGGTCCAGGGAGTCCGGGTCGTCCACGGAGGCCGGTCGCACCTCCAGCCCGTCCCACTCCTTGGCCAGCGATTCGAGCCGGGCGGCGTCGCGGCCGGACGCGATCGGCGTGAAGCCGCGCCGCAGCAACTCGGCGACGACGAACCTGCCCGTGTGCCCGGTCGCTCCGTAGACCGCCACCGATGTCCTCATGATCTCCCCGATCTCGCGCTTTCCGATGACCTCTACTTTGGCGGGATCCGGACCATGGGGGTGAGCGTCCGTAACGACATCATCCGTACACTTTCCGACATGCACACGATCGCGCTGGCGACCGCCGGACACCTGCTGCACTTCGAACTGGGAGTGGCCTACGAGATCTTCGGCAACCCGCCGCGCGAGGCCACCGCGGGCTGGTACGACGTGCGGCTCTGCGGCCCTGGACCGGCGCGGATCGGCCCGTTCGCGGTCGAGCCCGAGCACGGCCTGGAGCACCTGGCCGAGGCCGACACCGTGATCGTGCCCGCGTGCGCGGACATCGACGTGCCGCCCCCGCCGGAGCTGGTCGACGCCGTCCGCGCGGCCCACGAGGCGGGCGCCAGGATCGCCTCGCTGTGCACCGGGGCGTTCGCGCTCGGCGCCGCCGGCCTGCTGGACGGCCGGCGGGCCACCACCCACTGGGCGCACACCGCGGAGCTGGCCGCCCGTCATCCGAGTGCCATCGTGGACCAGGACGTGCTGTACACCGACAACGGCAGCGTGCTCACCGCCGCGGGCAAGGCCGCCGCTGTCGATCTCTGCCTCCACCTGGTCCACCTCGACCACGGCGCGGCCATCGCCAACGCGGTCGCCCGCCGCCTCGTCACGCCGCCGCACCGGCTGGGCGGCCAGGCCCAGTTCGTGGCCACGCCGGTCCAGGTCACCGGCGACCACCTGCTCGCCGATCTGCTCGCCTGGGCGCTGGAACGGCTCGACCAGCCGCTGACCGTGCCCGACCTGGCCAGGCAGGCGAACGTCAGCCCGCGCCAGCTCGGCCGCCGCTTCCTCGCCGTCACCGGGCAGACGCCGCTGCAGTGGCTGCTGGCGCAACGCGTCCGACGGGCCCAGGAACTGCTGGAGACCACCGGTCGCAGCGTCGAGGAGGTCGCGCTGGCCACCGGCATGGGCACCGCCACGACGCTGCGCCGCCAGTTCAAGCGGATCGTCGGGGTGCCGCCCGACGGCTACCGGCGCTCGTTCCGGCGTACCGCTCAGTGAACACCTGTGGTTTTCCGCACCCCAGAACGGCCATGCGCCCCATTACCGGCACCACCCGACCATTCATAGCCTCTGAGACATGACGGACTGGCTGATCGAACTGATGGAAACCCTCGGCGCGCCCGGCGCGGGCCTGGCAATCGCGCTGGAGAACCTGTTCCCGCCCCTGCCCAGCGAGGTGATCCTGCCGCTGGCCGGGTTCACCGCCTCGCAGGGCGAGATGAACCTGCTGAGCGTGCTGGCCTGGACCACGGCCGGCTCGGTCGTCGGCGCGCTCGCGCTGTACTGGGTGGGCGCGCTGCTCGGCCGCGAGCGCACGCTGGCCCTGGCCGCCCGGCTGCCGCTGCTGAAGGTGTCCGACGTCGCCAGGACCGAGGCGTGGTTTCTCAAGCACGGGCGCAAGACCGTGTTCTTCGGCCGGATGATCCCCATCTTCCGCAGCCTGATCTCCGTTCCGGCCGGGGTCGAACGCATGCCGCTGGGCGTGTTCACCCTGCTGACCACGGCCGGCAGCCTGCTCTGGAACACCCTTTTCGTGCTGGCCGGCTATTTCCTGGGCGAGAACTGGGCGCTGGTCGAGACGTACGTCGGGCTGGGCACCAACCTGGTCATCGGGCTGGTGCTGCTGGCCGTGCTCGTCTTCGCCGGGGTCAGGCTCGGCGAGTTGCGCAAGGGGCGGCATGCGTATCGCGGTTAGCGGGCTGCGTCTGCTCGGGGCGGTGACGCTGGGCGCCGCCACCGCGCTGGCCGGTCTGGTCTTCGTGGCGGTGGCGCTGCCGTTCGGCCGCCGTCCGTGGGCGCGCGAGTCGGCCCGGCGGCTGGCCGCGCTGGAGGCCCGCCGCCTGCGGCTCGACCCCGGCGCGCTGGGGCTGGGCGCGGCCCGCGAGGACGGTCAGGAGCTGCGTTACCTGGCGGCCAGGCTGCCTGTCGGCGTGCTCGGCGGCGTGGTCGTCGCGCTGCTCGGCATCGGTCTCTGGACGGGCGCCATGCTGGCCTGGTCGTGGGGCCGGGGCCTGCCGTTCGACGGCATGCCGCCGACCGCGCCGCTGGTGGCCTACATCAGCCTGGCCGGGTGCGTGCTGCTGTTCCTGGACCTGTCCGGGCTGGTGGGCGTGCACGGGCTGGAGCGGCGGCTGGCGCTGCGCATGCTCGCCCCCGATCCCACCGAGGCGCTGCGGCGGCGTATCGACGAGCTGGCCGAGAGCCGCGCCGGCGTGCTCGCCGCGGTCGACGCCGAGCGGCGCAGGATCGAGCGAGACCTGCACGACGGGCTGCAGCAGCGGCTGGTGGCGCTGTCCATGCTGGCCGGACGGGCCCGCCGGGGACGCACGGAACTGCTCGACCAGGTGCACGAGCAGGCCCAGCAGGCGCTGGCCGAGCTGCGCGAGGTGGCCTGGCGGGTCTACCCGTCGGCGCTGGACTCGCTCGGGCTCGCCGACGCGCTGGCCGGGGTGGCCGAGCGTGCCGGGGTCCCGGTCAAGGTCGTGTGCGAGCTGTCCGGGCGGCCGCCGACGGCGGTGGAGACGGTCTCGTACTTCGTGGCCAGCGAGGCGGTGACCAACGCGGTCAAGCACGCCGGGGCGGGTGCGGTCACCGTCGAGGTGCGCGAGCGCGACACAATGATCGTCGTGCGTGTACATGACGACGGAGTGGGCGGCGCGAACCCGGCGGGCGGCGGATTGTCCGGGCTGGCCAGGCGGGTGGCCGCGCTGGACGGCAGGTTCACCGTGACCAGCCCGGCCGGCGGGCCCACCACGATCACCGCGGAGCTGCCGTGCGGGTGACCCTGGCCGAAGACTCGACCCTGCTGCGCGAGGGCCTGGTGCGCCTCCTCGAGGAGGAGGGCCACCAGGTGATCGCCGCCGTCGGCGACGGCGAGGCGCTGGTCACGGCGGTGGCGGCGGAGCGGCCCGACGTGGTCGTGGTGGACGTGCGGATGCCGCCCACGCACACCGACGAGGGACTGCGTGCCGCGCTGGAGATCAGGCGCCGCTGGCCGCTGGTCAAGGTGCTGGTGCTGTCGCAGTACGTGGAGAAGAAGTACGCCACCGAGCTGATGAGCGGCGACGTCGACGGCGTCGGCTACCTGCTGAAGGACCGGGTCGCGCAGGTCGGCGACTTCCTCGACGCGCTGGAGCGGGTGGGCGCGGGCGGCGCCGCCTTCGACCCCGAGGTGGTGCGGCAGCTCCTGGCCCGCACCACCCACGCCGACCCCCTGGCCAGGCTGACCGTCAGGGAGCGCGAGGTGCTGGAGCTGATGGCGCAGGGCCTGACCAACGCCTCGATCGCGCAGGCGCTGCACGTGTCGCAGAGCGCGGTGGAGAAGCACGTGAACTCGCTGTTCGACAAGCTGGCGCTGTCACACACGGCCGGCTACAGCCGCCGGGTCCTGGCAGTCCTGCGTTACCTGGGGACTTGAGGAGAATGCGATGACCGACCCGATGAGCGCGCCGCCGCTCGCAGGCGCCTTCCGGCTGCCCGACGGCGCCTGGATCCGCGGCCGCGGCCTGCGCTACCCGCTGCCCGAGGGGCCGACGCCCGACTTCGGCCTGTATCTCGGCTCAGCCAAGATGCGCCTGCGCCACGAGGGCGAGCTGCGATGGCCGCACGAGTGGATCACCTGGCCGGACTTCCTGCTGCCCCGCGACCATGACGCCGCCGTGGCCGGGATCCGCGCGCTGCACGAGCGGGCACTGGCGGGCGGCGCGGTGGAGGTCGCCTGCGGCGGCGGCGTCGGACGCACCGGCACGGTGGTCGCCTGCCTGGCCGTCCTGGCCGGCGTCGACCCGGCCGAGGCGGTGGCCTGGACCCGTGAGCACCACCATCGCCGGGCCGTCGAGACCCCGTGGCAGCGCCGCTGGGTGCGGCGCTTCCCGCCGTCCTGAGCGCACTGGTCCGTCAGACCGCCCGGGGCGGGCTCGCGAAGAACCCGCGCAGCTCCCCGGCCACCAGCGGCGGGTTCCCGCCTCTGTTCCTGTTGCCCGAGCCGCCGTGGTTGAGCTTGGCGAACTCGACGCGCCTCGCCTCGGGCAGGACGCGTTCCAGCTCGTCGAGCGCGGTCTTCAGGTAGGCCGGGCTCCGGCCGCCGCCCATGAGCAGGACGTCGGCCCGCACGTCGGCGTAGCGCCGCCACTGGTCCTTCGTCTCGATGACGAGTTCCATGTCGTGATGGAAGGTCCGGACCAGCCGCAGCATGTCGCCGAGCAGGAGCCTGGACACGAGCTTGAGCAGCGGCCCGGGCAGCACGTGCCCGAACTGCCGGGTCTCCTTCGTCGCGATGACCAGCGCCTCGGCGTGGTCGCCCGCCTCGATCTCCCGGTCGAAGCGGGGCAGCCAGTCCGTGGCCAGCAAGCCGTTGATCGACAGCGGCGGCTCGTAGATCGCCACCTTGCGCACCGCCGGCAGCTCGAGCGCCGCCTGCAGGCAGATGATGGCGCCCGAGCTCAGACCGAACACCGCCTCGGCGCCCGTCGCGGCGAGCAGCGCGTCGAGGTCCTCGACCTCCTTGCGCAGGCGATACCCGGCCCCGTGCGGCCCGCTCGCCCCGCGTCCGCGACGATCGGGCAGGTAGACGGTGAACTCGCCGGCCAGTTCCTCGGCCAGCTGCAGATGGCTCCCGGCCGTCTCCATCCCGCCGTGGACGAGGACTACCGGCGGTCCGCCGCTGCCGAGCCGCCGGTAGCCGATGGTGGTTCCGTCCGCGGAGGAGACGGAACCAGTGGTGCCTGACGCGTTGACATCCATCGCGGTCATCCCTTCGGACATGCCTCGACCGGCCCCCAGGATTGCCACCTTAATGCGATATAACGCGTTTTGGGCGTCAGGTAACCATCAGGCCCGAACCTAGGGAATCGTGCCCAGCACCTTGACGCGGTCACCCTTGGGCGCGCTGACCGGCGAGTGGTCGGCGAAGTACGACCCCAGCGCGCCCCGGTCGTCGGGCCCGCTGTGCGCCACGCTGTTGTCGGGCCACTTCCACTGCGGGAAGCCCTCGAAGCCACCGGCCAGGATGTAGTTCGCGGCCACCTTGATCACCTGGGTGTCGGTCACCGGCGCGCCGTTCAGCGTGATCTCCGTGACCACGCCGTCCGTCAGCGTGTAACGCAGCCCGGCGGACGGGGTCAGCACGCCCCGGGCCTTGCTCGCATGCCCGAGAACCCACTTGAGCTGCGAACCGTTCATGGACCAGGTGTCGACGTGCAACCCGCTCGGCTGGGTGGCGTACAGCTGCCCGTACGTGACCGGCCCCTTCTTGATCTCGGAGCTCGGCGAGCGGAACGCGTACTTGCTGACCAGGGCGATCTGCGCGCCGGACACGGGCTGGACCGATTCGAGCATGGCGTCGGCGACCAGCTCGGCGATCGGGCCGCTGCCCCACGAGTCGCGCTTGATGTCGTCGGCGGCCATGCCGATCCGCGTGTTCTCCCCGGGACCCGCGCACTCGAAGTAGTAGATGAGGTTGGTCCTGAGCCGGTCGGCCTGGTTGAACTCGATCTGCACCGAGTACGTGGTCGACTCCTGGTCCCAGCTCAGCGTCTCCAGCACGGCGTTGTGCACCGGGCCGTGACCGGCCGGCACGCTGAGCGTCTTCCAGTCTTTCGCGCCGACCAGGCGGTACTGAATCGACTGCGCGCCCGCGGGGATCCCTTCGAGCCGTCCGTGCAGCTTGAAGGTCAGCGGGCACTTCGACGCGGTGGTGCGCTCGAAGGCGATGCGGGCCTTCCGCACCAGGTTCGGCAGCGGCGCCTCGGTCCCGGTGGGGGTCGGAGTCGGGGTCGGGGTCGGCGACGGGCTCGCGGTCGGGCTCGGGCTCGGCGTGGTGGTGGCCCCGTCGTACTCGACGGAGGTGTTCACGCTGTCCCAGACGTCGCCGGCGTTCTCGTCGCCACCACTGCAGGTGACGGCGAACGACGCCTTCTTGGACGTCTTCTTCGCCGGGCTGACCACCCGGACGGCACCCCAGCCGGTGGCGTCGCCGCCGACCTTGAGCGTCGTGGAGAGGCGGACGGTTTTGACGCCCTTGCCGCCGATCCGGTACGTCTTGATCTTGCTCTTGTCGCCGTCGCTGAAGGTCCACTGGTACTTCAGCGCGACAGGCGCCTTCACCTTCACCGTGGTGGACAACGTCACGGTCACCGGGCATGCGCCCGTGTGCGTTTTCGGCGACGCGGAAGCGGCACCGAAAACAATCGGTTCCGGGGCGGCCTGCGCAGCCGGGGCGAACGCGCCGGAAGCGAGGGCGACAACGGCGACCAGCATACTGATCCGGCGCCCGGCCCTGGTTAACGGTTTCAACGATTTCCTCTCATCGGTCTCGGCTGAAGAATCCAGGCAGAGTCCTATCATCGGGCGCCGACAATATCGCGTCGGGTGACGGCCGCGGGCGTTTCCGTAATGGCGTCGGCTAGTGCCTGATTACGATCGTCGCTATCGTGCACGATCATGCGGGGGACACGATTGTTCACGGCGAAGCGGGCCGCCGTAGGGGCTGCGGTGGCCGCCTTGGCCGGCGCCATTGTTCTGATTCAGCCGGCGGAACGGCCGAAGCCGTCCGAGCCGAAACCCTGGCGGCCCGAGTCGCAGACCTGGACGGTGAGCTACGCCTACGATGCCTGGCCGGAGGTGGCGGACTGTATCAGTTGCTGGCGACTGGTGGTCAGAGCCGAGCGACCGCCGGCCGGCGGCCGGCCCGTGGAGAACACCGACCTGTATGAGGTGGCGATCCCCGATGCCGCCAGATACATCGATTCGCAGCAACGATTTCTGCAGCTGCCCCTCATCGTGAGCCCGGACGGCAAACGCATCGCGTACTTCAGCACCGCGGAAAACGGCTACATAATCCGGGACCTGGCCACCGGCCGGGTGAAAACGATGTCGCACGAACCCCTGACCCAGGACGAGCCCCAACTGCACGTCTCGCCGAACGGCCGCTACTTCTCCCTCACGTTACGCGGCGAGAGCCCGCGGGTGTATTTCATCGAGACCGGCGAACGCGTCGGCCGGCCCGTTGTCGTCGACGTGGGCCCGGCCCGGCGGTGAGCCCGCGTTCGGGCCGGCGGTGAGCCTGTGTCCGACCCGGCGGTAGCCCGCGCGTGCGGCTACTTCCAGACGGCCTTGGCCAGGATGGCGGCCAGCCCCGGCGTCCTCCAGTGGTCGACGACGATCACCTTCTCGGCCTTCACGTACCAGACGCGCTGGCGGTACGACGTCACGTTGAGCCTGCTGCCGTCGCAGCTCACCTTCCACTCGGTGAACTGCGCCCGCTGCCCGCCGAAGGCGGCCTTCGCGGTCCTGACCAGCTTGGCCTGGCCGCTGGTGTACTTCTTCGCCGGCACGCACTCCGTCACCCCGCTGCTCGGGTGGTACGGCTGGTCGAGCCGGTACGGGCCGCCTTCGGAGCCGTACTTGACGGAGGTCGGCCCGCCCAGCAGGAAGCCGTGGCATTCAGCGGCCTTGGGTGAGCAGGCCCCGGTGATGACGCGCAGGCCGGTGCCCTCCTTCTTGGCCTTCCAGGCGGCCGGGACCTTGATGGTGAACCCCTGGAACGTCACCGGCTTGGTGGCGGCCTGAGCGGGCGAGCCGGTCAGGACGAGCGACGCGCTGAGCGCGAGAGTCATGATCACGTTCGGTGATCATAGGAGGATCGGTCACCGGTGCGTGGATATTTCCGGCATGTGGGAAGAAGCCCCGGAACCGCGCGCACCCTCGCGGCGGGGTCGGGCATCCGCGTGAAAGTCAGTCCGGTAAGGTCAGCAGGGCCTCGATGAGATCGGCGGCGCGGGTGGTGCCGCCTTCCGCGCGGGCGGCGTCCCGCAACCGCGCGGAGCGCCGGGCCACCTCCGGGTCGGCGGTGAGTTCGGTCAGCGCGCCGCGCAGGTTCTCCGCCGTGGCCTCCGCCGTGTCGATGCGGCGCGCGACACCCAGCTCGACCAGCCTGTCGGCGTTCATGAACTGCTCGGCCCCCTGCGGGACGGCGATCATCGGCACCCCGGCCAGCAGCCCTTCGCCGCAGCCGCCCATCCCGGCGTGCGTGACGAAGGCGTCCGCCTGTTCCAGGATCGCCCGCTGCGGCACCCAGGAGTGCACCTCGACGTTGGCGGGGATCGCGCCCAGCTCGCCCGCGTCGGTGTGCCGGCCGATCTGCAGGACGACGTGCCAGCCGGGCAGGTCGCCGAAGGCCGCCAGGCACCGCCGGTAGAACTCCGGCTGCCGGGTGTAGGCCGAGCCGAGTGAGATCAGCAGGACGTTCTCGGCGTCGGCGGGACGCCGCCAGGTGCTCTCCTGGTCGCTCAGGTCGTAGCAGGGGCCGACGAACGTCACCGTCGTGGTGTCCACCCGGTCGGCGTGCGGCTGCATGGCCCGCGAGATCAGGGCCAGGGCATGGGCGGGGCGGCTGGGGAAGACGTCCACGTCCGTGGTGGTGGCGCCGGATTCGGCGAGCCACCGCCCGAACTTCGCCCGGTAGGCGTCGGCGCCCGGCAGTTGCCACAGCGGCGCCGCCACCTCCTGGTCGTAGCCCTCCCAGGCCACGAACGTGGGGGACAACTGCATGACGGGGCGCCGCTGCGACTCGCCGAGTGCGCGCGCGGCGTAGGCCCCGATGTCGTACAGGTAGAGGTCCGCGGGGTCGCGGTCGTAGGCGGCGCGCAACTGCGGAAGGGCCTGGACGGCATCGTCCAGGAACAGGCTCATGGCGGCGATGGGGTCGTCCGGCCAGTCGTTGTCGGCGACGGGCAGCACGGACGTGCACGGGACCAACTCGGCGCCGGTGGGCTCGGTCAGCCCGCGGACGGCGGGATCGTTGGCATAGGTCACCCGATGGCCGCGGGCCACCAGCTCACGGATGATCTCCAGGCTGGGCAGGACGTGGCTGACGGCGGGAATGCCGACCATCGCGATGTGGGAACGGGACACAGAAGATCACTCATCTCAATTGGATCAAGGCCCGTCCCACCCTGCCACACCGGGTGACCTGGCGATTCCCGCATCCCCCAGGCGGGCACGGGTGAGACGCCGCACGGTCCCGGTATCAGGAGAGCGGCAGACGAATCTCCTATGGTGTGACCGACGGTGCGCTACGAGGTGATCGAGCCGGTGCGGCGGGGCAGGTCCGGGTCCTGGGCCCCATCGAGGTGCGGGTCGCCGGTCGGCCGCTGGATCTCGGCGGCCGGCGGCTGCGGCTCCTCCTCGCGCTGCTCACGGCCAACGCCGGGCGCGTGGTGACGGTGCGGACGCTGGCTGAAGGGCTGTGGGGCCTGGACGCGCCGCCCGACGCCCATCGGACGGTGCGTACCTACGTCTCACGCATGCGCGGATCCCTGACACCCGCCGCCCAGCAAGCACGTGCCGGTCAAAAAGCACGTACCGATCAGGAAACACGTCGGGGGCATCTGATCGCGACCCATCCGGCCGGCTACTCGCTGCGGCTGGAGGCCGCTTCGCTCGACGCGGTCACGTTCGAGCGGCTGACCGCCGAAGGCCGGGCCCTGGCCGCCGACCAGCCGTCCACCGCGCGCACGCGCCTGTCCGCCGCGCTGTCGCTCTGGCGCGGGGACGCCTACGGCGAGTTCGCCGAGGTCCCGATGCTCCGGCCGGAGGTGACCAGGCTGCGCCAGCTGCGGTTGCGCGCCGTCGAGGACCGGATCGACGCGGAGCTGCTGATCGGCGCGGGCGAGGCGCTGGTCGGTGAGCTGCTGACGCTGACGGAGCAGAACCCGGGGCACGAGCGGCTCTGGGGGCAGTTGATGATCGCGCTGTGCCGGGCGAGCCGCCATACCGAGGCGCTGGAGACGTTCGTGCGGGCCCGCGCCGCGCTCATCGAGCAGTCGGGAATGGAGCCGTCCCCGGCGCTGACCGAGATCCATCGCGGCGTGCTGGCCCACGACCCGCACCTGCTCGGCCCCCGCACCAGCGGGCCGGCGGTCGACGTCGGCGGTGGACCGCGGCCGAGCCAGTTGCCGCCGGACGTGGCCGGCTTCACCGACCGCGAGCGCGAGCTCGCCCACCTGGACGCGCTGCTGGCCGGCGAGAGCCCGGCCGGCGCGGTGGTCTGCGCCGTCTCCGGCACCGCAGGGGTGGGCAAGACCACTCTGGCCGTGCACTGGGCGCACCGGGTCGCGCGGCACTTCCCGGACGGCCGGCTCTACGTGAACCTGCGCGGCTTCGACCCCACCGGATCGGCGGTGCACCCGGCGCAGGCCGTCCGAGGCTTCCTGGACGCCTTCGGCATCCCTCCGGGCAGCGTCCCGCCGGGACTGGAAGCGCAGACCGCCATGTACCGCAGCCTGCTGAACGGCCGCAGGATGCTGGTGGTGCTGGACAACGCCCGCGACGCCGAGCAGGTGCGGCCGCTGCTGCCCGGCACCCCCGGATGCCTGACGCTGATCACCAGCCGCAACCGGCTCAGCAGCCTGGCCGCGCTGGAGGGCGCGAATCTGCTCGTGCTCGACCTCCTCACCGGCCCGCAGGCCCGCAATCTGCTGCGGGTGCGCCTGGGCGGCGACCGGATCGCCGCCGAGCCCGGCGCGGTGACGTCGATCGTCGAGCAGTGCGCGGGGCTGCCCCTGGCGCTGGCCATCGTGGCCGCCCGCAGCGCCGCCCAGCCGCACCTGCCGCTCGCCGCGCTCGCCCGCGAGCTGGAGGAACGCGAGCAGGAGGAGACCGCCCGCCTCGACCCCTTCGACGGCGGCGACCCGGTCACCGAGATCCGGGCCGTCTTCGCCTGCTCCTACCGCATGCTCGGCGAGGCCGCCGCCCGGCTGTTCCGGCTGCTCGGCCTGCATCCGCAGCGCGACATCGCCCTGCCCGCCGCGGCCGCCCTGGCGGGCGTGCCGCCGGCCCGCGCCCGGGCGCTGCTGGCAGAACTGGTGCGGGTGCACCTGGTCAACGAGCCGGTCCCGGGCCGGTTCTCCCTGCACGACCTGCTCCGTACGTACGCGGCGGAACTGGTCGTCACCCACGACGGCGAGGACGAGCGGCACGCGGCGACCCGCAGAATGCTCGACCACTACCTGCACACCGCCGACCTGGCCGGCTCCCTCCTGGACCGCAAGCGGGGCCTGGTCGTGCTCGGCCGCCCGGCGCCGGGCACCGCGCTCGGCACGCCGGGCGACTACGGCCAGGCGCTGGCCTGGTTCGCCGCCGAACATCCCGTTCTCCTCGCCCTCGTCGAACACGTCCCGCCCGGCTTCGAGACCCATGCCTGGCAGCTCGCCTCGACGCTCACCACGTTCCTCGACCGGCAGGGGCACTGGGCGTCGCTGGCGGCCGCGCAGACCGCCGCGCTGGCCGTGGCGCGACGCCGGCGCGACCCGGCCGGGCAGGCCAACGCCCATCTCGGGCTCGGGCTCGCCCATGCCGCGCTCGACCGCGCCGAGGCGCTGCGCCACTTCGGCATCGCGCTGGAGCTGTTCGAACGGCTCGGCTGCCACGTCGGGCAGGGCCGCACCCACCAGGCGTTCGCCCGGGTCCTGGGCGCGCAGGCCCGCCACGCCGAGGCGCTCGGCCACTCCTACGCCAGCCTTGAGCACTACCTGGCCGCCGACGACCGGGGCGGCCGATCCGCCGCCCTGGGCTGCGTCGGCTGGTTCCACGCCCAGCTCGGCGAGCACGCCAAGGCCCTCACGCACTGCAGGCGGGCACTCGCCCTGGCCGAGGAGATCGACGACCCCAACGGCCAGGCACACATCTGGGACACCATCGGCTACATCCACCACCATCTCGGCGAGCATCGGCAGGCCATCGACTGCTACCACCGGGCACTCGTCCTGTTCCGCCGGACCGGCGACCGCCGGAGCACGGCCATCGGCCTGGGCTACATCGGCGACACCCACAGCGTCGTCGGCGACCTGGCCGCCGCCCGCGACGCCTGGTCGCAGGCCCTGGTCATCGCCGACGAGCTCAATCTCTCCGACACGGACCCGCTGCGCGTCAAGCTCGCCGGGTGCCTGCGCCGGGCGGCCCTGGCCGCCGATCCATAGGTCGCTCATCTGGGCAGGTAGCGGCAGCGAAGCCCGGTGTGGACGGTGGCGCGCAGCTCGTCGGCGATCACCGGGTCGGCGTCGGCGATCCTGGCCAGGGCACGCCTGATGGCCTTGCCCACGGCGATCCTGGCCCGCTCCCGTCCGTCGGCGAAGGCGCGGACGCGACCGCCGAGCCCGGCCGCCGCGGTCAGCTCGGCCAGCAGCCAGTCGCGCTCCGCCACGGCGGCGGCGGCCCGCTCGGGATCGTTGAGCGCCCGGTACTGGTCGATCTCGGCCTGCAACTGCGACAGCCGGTGCTTGTAGGTGAGCCTGGCCTGCTCGTCCAGCATCGGCTGGTTCGAGCCGGCCTGGTCGGGGAGGCCGCCCCCGGGTCCGGCGGCCAGGTCGGCGGCGAGGATCTCGCGTCCGGGGTTCTCGGTCAGTACGGCCAGGTGCCGCATCCCCACGCTGTCGTCGACCAGTGCGCTCCTGCCGCGCCAGTCCAGCCGCCAGTGCCGGCCGCTGCGCCGACATGACACCGCGGCCGGCCCGCCGCCGGGCGCGAGGCGGTTCCGCGTGGACGCGGCGGGCAGCGTCATGCCCAGCCCGGCGGCCTCCTCGCCGGCCAGGGCCAGCTGGCGTCGGGCCGTCACGTCGTCGGGCCCGTGGCGCAGCGCCAATGCCTGACCCAGCCGATGGCGCGACAGGCAGGTGGCCGGCCAGTGCCCCAGCGCCAGGTTGGCCTGGACGGCCGCGCCGAGGTGCTCGACCGCCCGATCCGGCTCGCCCGCGGTGAGCGCGGCCGTCCCCAGCGCGTGCTGGACCGAGCCGAAACACGCCACCCCCGGCCCGACGACCACCGGCAGATGGGCGAACGGCACGAGCAGCTCGTACGCCCGGGCGGCGGTCTCCGCGTCGTCGAGCAGGAAGGCCGCCTCGACCACCGCGTGCACCGTGGCCAGCCAGCCCCTGGTGCGTGACAGCGTCGCCGGGTCGCCGACCCTGGCCAGCATGCCCCTGGCCACCCGCTGGTCCCCGGCCGCCGCGGCGGCCACCGCCAGCGCGGGGAAGCAGCCGAAGTCGGTGGAGCCGAGCGCCGGCGAGTTCACCAGCCCCGACAACGCCGGGACGAACTCGGCGATCCTGCCCTGGTACCAGCGGACGGTGGCCAGCTGGGCGCCGAACCAGTTGGCCGCGTCGGCGTCGCCGGCGGCCTCGCCCCGCTCGGCGCAGACCGCGGCCAGCGCCTCGGCCTGCGCGAACCGGCCCGCCCTGATCGCCAGCATGACCTCGACCGCCTGGACGACGAACCCCACCGCCAGGTGATCCCGCACCGCGAGCAGGCCGCGCAGCTCGGCCAGCGACCGTTCCGCGCGCGGATCGGCGGCCAGGAACAGGTCGACGGTCCGCCACAGCAGCCCGGCGAGCAGGTCTCCGCGACGCCCGGTCCTGGCCGCCTGGCAGATCAGCTCGTGCGCGAGTTCGAGCCGCAGCGCCTCGTGGCCCGGGCTCATCAGGCACTGGTGCGCCAGGCTCAGCGTCTCCGCCACCGCCACCGGGTCGCCGGTGTCCCTGGCCTCGGGCAGCGCACGGAGAATCGTCTCGTGCCGGCCGGCGAGATGGTCCTCCTCGGCCACCAGCCTGGCGCGCAGCCGCACCGCGAGCGGCGAGCGCGGGTCGAGGTTCGCCAGCGCCTGCCGCTGCCTGGACAGGACCTTGGCGGCCGAGGCCGCGGTGCGGTGCTCGTGCACCCACATGCCGCCCAGGCCCAGCGCGGCCCTGGCCGTCGCGGGCCCGTCGCCGGCGCGCTCGGCGACCTGGAAGGCCAGGTCGAACCGGCACCGTCCGGTCCGCAGGTCCCCGTCCAGGTGCAGCGCGCGCTCGGCCGCCACCAGCGACGCCTCGGCGTCGCCGGGCGCGCCGACGCAGGTCTCCAGCTCGTAGGCCAGGCTCATGCTCATCCCCCCAAGCCGCGCCCAGGTCCGCGATCCCCCCGGCCCGAGGCGGCGTCGGTGACTCCGGTGCCCCTTGGAACAGTTCACGCTCGCACGCCTCATCGACAATCCGTCGACGATCGGTCGACAGCCGCCTCGGCTCAGCCCGGCCGCCCGTCCACGCCGACGAGTCCGCCCCCATGACCGTCGGCGTTCCAACCCGTTCCACCGCGGCCTCGCCCCGCGCGAGAAACCGCACCCGGGTCGCGCGAAACCGGGGCGAGTGCGTGGTGAAACCGGGCCCGCTGACACTGTGGCCATGAGCATCACCCAAGAGAGAAGGACCGGCGTCGTCGAGACGGCGGTGAGCGCCGTGCTGGCCGAAGGGCTGGTCAAGTCGTTCGGCACGCAGCGCGCCGTCGACGGGATCGATCTGGACGTGCGACCGGGCGAGATATTCGGCGTACTCGGACCGAACGGCGCGGGCAAGACCACGACCATGCGCATGCTGGCGACCCTGCTGCGGATCGACTCAGGACGCGCGGAGATCTTCGGCGTGGACGTGGCAGACAACCCGCACGTGATCAGGCAACTGGTCGGGGTCACCGGCCAGTACGCGTCGGTGGACGAGAACCTGTCCGGCCGCGAGAACCTGTGGATGTTCGCCCGGCTGCAGGGCATCGGCTCCGCGCGGGCCGGGTGGATCGCCACCGGGCTGCTGGAGCGGTTCGGGCTGGAGAGCGCGGCCGACAAGCCGATCGCGCAGTTCTCCGGCGGCATGCGGCGCCGGCTGGACCTGGCGGCCAGCCTGATCACCAAACCCCCGCTGATCTTCCTGGACGAGCCGACCACCGGCCTCGACCCGCGTACCCGCGGCCAGATGTGGGAGACCATCCGCGGCCTGGTCGCCGACGGCTGCACGGTCCTGCTGACCACCCAGTACCTGGACGAAGCCGACCAGCTCGCCGACCGGGTCGCCGTCATCGACCACGGCAGGAAGGTGGCCGAGGGCACGCCCGACGAGCTGAAGACCACCGTCGGCGACTCCACCCTGCAGGTGGTGCTGGCCGCACCGGGCGAGACCGGGGACGCGGTGGCGATCGTCCGGCGGGTGCTCGGCGTCGAGCCGGCGCTCAGCCCGGAGCGAGGACGGCTCACCGCCCCGCTCGGCCAGGCCGACCTGGCCGCCGACGTGCTGATCGCGCTGCGTACCGCGGGAATCTCCGTCGCGTCGGTGAGCGTGGACAAGCCCAGCCTGGACGAGGTGTTCCTGGCACTCACCGGACACGGCGCCGGCGAGGACACCGCGAGCGCCGACGACACCACCGACGACGTGCACGAGGAGAAGGCCCGATGAGCACCACCCTGACCGCGCCGGCCCGCGAGACCGTCCGGGCCGCCGACCGCGTGGCCGCCGCGCGCCGGCACGTCTCGCTCGGCGAGACGCTCGCCCAGACCATGACGATGGCCTGGCGGGCGGTGAAGAAGATGCGGCGCAACCCCGAGCAGTTCTTCGACGTGACGCTGCAGCCCATCCTGTTCACGGCGATGTTCGCCTACATCTTCGGCGGGGCCATCGCCGGGAACGTGAGCAACTACCTGCCGCTCATGATCCCCGGCATCCTCGCCCAGACCGTGCTGACCACGTGCATGGCGACGGGCACCCAGCTCCGCGAAGACATGGAGAAGGGCGTCTTCGACCGGTTCAAGTCGCTGCCCATCGCCCGCATCGCGCCGCTGGCCGGGCCGATGGTCGCCGACCTGCTGCGTTACACCATCGCCTCCGGGCTGACCTTCGGCATGGGCATCCTCATGGGCTACCGGCCGGGCGGCGGCGTCACCGGCACGCTCGCCGCGATCGCGCTGTCGATCGTCACCGGCTGGTCGCTGGCCTGGGTGTTCACCTGGGTCGGCACCATCGCCCGCAGCGCCCAGGCGGTGCAGGGCATCTCGATGATGATCCTGTTCCCGCTGACGTTCCTGTCCAACGCGTTCGTGCCGGTCGACACGCTGCCGGGCTGGCTGGCCGCGTTCGTCAAGGTCAACCCGGTCTCGCACCTGGTCACCGCGGCCCGCGACCTGGCCAACGGCGGCGTCGTCACGGGTGAGGTCGCCTGGACGCTACTGGCCTGCCTGATCTGCATCGCGATCTTCGCGCCGTTGTCCGTGCGCAGCTACAAGCGTCACATGTGACCCGTGGTCGCGCAGCGCCCGCCTGGCCTCGCCGAGCAGGTCGTGGCCGCGCCGATCGCCGTACTCCGCGCGGACGGCGGCGATCAGGCCGGGCACGGCACTCTCCGCGTGCGGTTCGATCCGCTCGAAGGCCATGCTGGCCATCATCTGGTTGTACGAGAAACGCTCGGCCAGCACCAGCAGCCTGATCGCCACGCGCGGCGGCAGCGCCCCGCGCAGCAGCCCCCACGCCCCCAGCGAGAACAGCGTCATCCCGGCCACCGGGTAGTCCAGGAAGGTGTTCGCCTCGCTCAGCACCTCATCGCGCAGGAGGGCGTACTGCGTGGCGAACAGCTCCTCGCCGAACCACAGGTCGGCGGGACCGGCGTGGTAGGCGTGGACCGTCAGCGCGACGGACGCGGCGACCATCACCCACGGCTCGACACCGGTCTTCGGCAGCCCGGCCAGGCGCAGGTCACGAGCCCGCTGCACGGCCAGCCGGTACTCCGACAGCGCCAGCGCGACGTCGCCGCGGGCCAGCGCCAGCTCCGCCGCGCACGCCGGGATGATCGCCAGGCCGCCCTGCACCGCCTCGCTCTCGTTGATCCGCATCAGCTCGGCGAGCTCGGCCTCGGCCGTCGCCAGGTCGCCCGACTGGATGGCGAGATACATCATGATGGCCCGGAGCTGGGCCTCGTCGTCGGTGGCGCCGATCCTGATCATGACAGGGAGTGCGGCCCTGGCGTGGCCGGCCGCCCGCTCGGGGTCGCCCGCCTGCATCGCCAGATGGGCCAGCGTGGCGCGCATGATGGCCCGGGTCCACGGGCCGTCGTCGTCTCCCGTCAGGGCGAGCGTCCGCTCCGCCACCGCGGCCGCGCCCGCCGTGTCGCCGGTGTTCTCCAGGGCGTGGGTCAGCATCTGGCCGGCGAACAGCGCCAGGTCGTGATCGGTGCTCTGGCTGAGCTCGGTGAGCCGGCGCAGCGCGCTCTCGCCGTTGGCGGGATCACTGGCCATCGTCACCCGCGTCATCGCCGTCAGACGGCGGTCGGTGGTGTCGCGGTCGGGCAGCCGGGCGAGCAGGTCGCGCAGCTGGTGATGACTGTCGGTGATCACCATCAGGTTCATGAGCATGATGAGGAGGGTCACCCTGGTCAGGTCCTCCAGCTCGGGGGGCGGGAACCAGCCGGTGATCGTCTGGGTGAGCGCCTCGCCGAGCGCGATGATCCTGGGATGGTCGCCGCGGACCGACCACAGCGGGCCGACCGCGGACATCAACCGCACCGCCATGGCCGGATCGCCCTCGGCGAGCGCCCGGCGCAGCAGGTCGGCCAGGTTGCCCTCCTCGGCGCGCAGCGCGTCGACCGCGGCGAACTGGTCGGCGCCGAACAGCGCGGCGGCGTGGCGCATGCCGTACTCGGTCGCCCAGGTCTGCTGCGCCGTGCGGGCCTGCGCCTCCTCGCCCGCCTCGGCCAGGCGCATCAGGCCGAACTCACGGACCGTCTCCAGCATGCGGTAGCGCAGGCCGAAGGCGTTCTCCCTGACGCTCAGCAGCGACTGCTCGGTCAGCGCGTGCACGGCCTGCAGCGCGCCCGGCCCCAGGACGTGTTCCGCCGTCTCCAGCGTGAAACCGTCGCCGAACAGCGACATCCGGCGCAGCGCGCGCCGTTCCTGCTCGTCCAGCAGGTTCCAGGACCAGTCGATGACGGCCAGCAGGGTCTGGTGCCGGTCGGGGGCGCTGCGGTTGCCGCCGCGCAGCAGCGCGAACCTGTCGGCCAGCCGCCGCCTGATCTCCTCCACCGACATGACCCGCACCTTGGCCGCGGCCAGCTCGATGGCCAGCGGCAGCCCGTCGAGGCGGGTGACGATCTCACGCACCGCCTCCTCCTCCAGCCGCACGCCCGGACGCGCCGCCGTGGCCCGCTGCCCGAACAGCTCGACCGAGTCGCCCGTGGCCAGCTCGCCGAGCTGGTGCACCCGTTCGGCGGGGATCGACAGCGGGGCGCGCGAGGTGGTGAGCACCCGCAGGTCACGGGTGTTGGCGACGAGGAAGGCCACCAGGTCGGCGACGGCCTCGATGACGTGCTCGCAGTTGTCCAGGATGAGCAGCGAGGGCACCTGGTCCAGATGACCGGCGATGCGCGAGCGTACGTCGCTGCGCTGCTGCGGGGTCAGCACCCGCCGCGCGGTGACCGAGTCGCGCACCCCGAGCGCCGAGCCGACCTCGCCGACCACGCCCTCAGGCGAGGACACGGCGACGAGCTCGACGAAGTGCGCCACCGGCTGGGCGGCGTTCCTGCCCACCACATGGGCCAGCCGTGTCTTGCCGAGCCCGCCCGCGCCGACGATGGAGACGACCCGGCCGGTCTGCAGCAGGGCGTGCACCGAGCGGATGTCGTCGTCGCGGCCGAGCAGTGAGGATCCGTCGTACAGGATGCCCTCGCGCACCGGCCGGTCGGCGGCCAGCAGCGCGGCGTGCACCCGCGTCAGCTCGGGGCCCGGGTCGGCGCCGAGGTGTTCGGCCAGGTCGGCGCGGTAGCGTTCGAAACGTTCCAGCGCCGAGGCGACGCCGCGCACCGCCGCCTCGCTCCGCAGCAGGCACGCCAGCAGCTCCTCGTCGTGCGGCCGGACGGACGCGTACTCCTCCAGCAGGGGCAGCGCGCCCGCGTGGTCGCCGTCCCTGCTGCGCGCGACGGCCAGCACCCGGCGGGCCTCCTCCAGCGCCTTCGCGGCGTCGGCGCGCACGTCGGCCAGCGGCCCGCTGGACGGCTCGAACCCGCTCGCCACCAGCGCGACCGCCTCTTCGGCCCGCCGCCTGGCCACCGCCGTGTCGCCCCCGCCCAGCGCCTCGCGCGCCTGCCCCGCGAGGCTCGCGAGCAGCAGCGCGTCGACCTGATCGGCCGGCAGGCCGAGCCGATAGCCGCGCGCCGTACGCACCACGACGTCGGGATGGGTGGCGGCCCGCGTACGCGAGACCACGACCTGCAGCGCCTTGGTGGGATTGGCCGGAGACTCCTCGCTCCACAGCTCCTCGACCAGCCGCTCGTCGCTGAGACCGGTGCCGGCGTGCAGCGCGAGGACGGCCAGCAGCGCCTGCGCCCGGTCACCGGCCAGCCGCGTGCCCTGCCAGCGGACACCGTCGAGAAAGGTCAGCGCTGGAGCCACGTCTGCCAGCTTACGGCTGAACCGGCATTACGCATCGAAGCAGGGCAAGGGGCCGAGCGGGCGGTGCTCTGCAGGTTCCTGCAGCCGGAGCTGCAGCTTCTCCGTCTCCCGCGAACCACCCCAACGCCGACATCCTTGCCCGCATGGAGCGACACGACATCATCGACACCTGCCTGAGAATGGCCTGGCACGCCGACCAGCGGCAGTGGGACAAGCTGGCCGAGGTGTTCTCCGGCAAGGTGACTCTCGACTACACCAGCCTCAACGGCGGTGAGCCCGTCACGCTCACCCCGGCGCAGATCATCGACGGCTGGCGGGCCGCGCTCGGCGGCTACGCGGCCACCCAGCACCTGCTCGGCCACCCCTTGGTCGTCGTCGACGGCGACACCGCGTCGTGCACCGCCCCCTTCCAGGCCACCCACCGTAAGAGCGATGACACCTTGTGGACGCTCGGGGGCACCTACCGCTTCGCCCTGACCCGCACCGGAGGAAGCTGGCGCATCACCGCGGTGGTCATGACCGCGGCCTGGAACGACGGCGTCCGATGAGGCGGATCGCCATCGCCGGAACGGCGGTGGCCGTGCTGGCCGTCGGCGCGATCGCGGCCGTGTCGGGCAGCGACTTCCTGCGCGCGGTCGTCGCCGACACCGTCCAGCCGCTGCCCTCGCCGGCCGCCTCGCGCGGCCCGCTGGACCCCGCGGCGCAGCGCTACCTGGACGCGGTGGCGGCCGCGGACGCCGACGCGCTGGCCGCCGCCTTCGCGCCCGACGGCCTGGTCGTCGACGTCGGCCGCGAGATCCGCGGCAGGGACGCCATCCGCCGATGGGCGGCCGACGAGGTCATCGGCGGCGTGTACACGCTGCTGGACCACACCCCGCGCGACGGCGGGGTGAGCATGCTGGTCCGCTTCCAGCCCGGCGGCGTGGGCGGCTTCCGCGCGAACTACCACTTCGACATCACCGACGGATTGATCACCAAAGCGACCTTGGAGTACGCGTGAACGTGACCTTCGACAGCGACGGCGTCACCCTGTCCGGCAACCTGTTCCTGCCAGAAGGGGTGGAGCGGGCGCCCGGCGTGGTCGTGGCGGGCACCTGGACCAGCGTCAAGGAGCTGATGGCCGACCGGTACGCCGAGCGGCTGGCCCAGCGCGGCTTCGCGGCGCTGTCCTTCGACTTCACCGGCTTCGGCGCCTCGGGCGGCGAGCCGAGGGACGTGGAGAACCCGGCGCGCAAGGTCAGGGACATCCACCACGCGGTCGGCTTCCTGGCCGCCCACCCGGCGGTCGACGGCGACCGGCTGGGCGCTCTGGGCATCTGCGCGGCGGCGATGTACATGGCCGACAACGCCGCCGACGATCCCCGCATCTCCTCTCTGGCGCTGGTGGCGCCCTGGCTCCACGACGCCGCCATCTGCGAGGCCGCCTACGGGGGCGCGCAGGCGGTGGCCGACAAGATCAAGATCGGACGCGAGGCCCGGTCGCGCCATGACGAGACAGGCGAGATCGACTACGTGCCGGTGGTGAGCGCCACGGACCAGCGCGCGGCCATGCCGTACGACATCGACTTCTATCTCAACCCGGCCCGCGGCGGCATCGCGGCCTGGCCCAACCGGTTCGCGGTGATGGCCTGGCCGGACTGGCTCACCTACGACTCCATCGCGCTGGCCCCGCGGATCAGCCGTCCCACCCTGCTGGTGCACAGCGAGGACGCCGCCATCCCCGACGGCGCGCGCCGCTTCCACGCCGGGCTGGCCGGGCCCAAGGACATCCTGTGGACCCAGGGCACCCAGTTCGACTTCTACGACCAGGAGCCGCAGGTGGCGGTGTCGGCCGACGCCGTGGCCGCGCACTTCCGCAGGACGCTGGGATGATCCTGGTCACCGGAGCCACCGGCAACGTCGGCCGCGAGGTGGTCGCGGAGCTCACCGCGGCGGGCGCCCCGTTCCGCGCCCTGTCGCGGAGCGAGGGAGCAGACCTGAACGAACCCGCCTCGCTGCGTCCCGCGCTGGACGGGGTGCGAGCGGTGTTCCTGCTGCCCGGCTACCGCTACATGCGTGGGCTGACCGCCGAGTTCGACAGGGCCGGGGTCGAGCGGGTCGTGCTGTTGTCCAGCCAGGCCGCCGTGGCCACCGACACCGCCAACGCCGTCTCCGCGTACATGATCGACTCCGAGGCGGCCGTCCGTGAGTCCGGCTCGGCCTGGACGTTCCTGCGGCCGTCCGCCTTCATGTCCAACGCTCTGCGCTGGCTGCCGCAGCTGCGGACGGGCGACGTCGTGAGCGACGCCTTCGGCGACGTGCCGATCGCCGCCATCGACCCGGCCGACATCGCGGCGGTGGCCGTCGAGGCGCTGCTCGGGCCGGGGCACGAGGGACGCGTCTACTCTCTCAGCGGGCCTGAGGCGCTGCTGCCCGCCGACCGCGTCCGCATCCTCGGCCGGGCACTGGGCCGCGAGCTGCGCTTCGAGGCGCTGACGGACGAGGAGGCCTGGACGCGGATGAGCGCCACCACGCCGATCGAGTACGTGCGGGCGTTCTTCAGCTTCTACCGCGACCACACCATCGACGAGAGCACCGTCCACCCCACCGTGGAGAAACTCACCGGCCGTCCTGCCCGCACCTTCGCGCAATGGGCCGGCGCCCACGTCTCCGACTTCGGAGCGCGCCCCTCGTGATCGGGAGGTTCGCCTGGACGGGGCAGGTTCGTATCGTCAGGCATCTGCTTCACCCCGCCCGGCTGACACCGCCGGCCCGTCTCCTCACAGCCAGCCGCGTTCCTTGGCACGCAGCGCCGCCTGGAAGCGGGTGGCCGCGTCGAGGCGCGCCATCAGCTCCGCCACGTGCGCGCGGAACTTGCGCACCGACACGCTGATCGACCGGGCGGCGGCCTCGTCGGTGTCGTGGCAGGTCAGCGCGCGCAGGACCTGCTGCTCGATCGGTGACAGCGGCAGATCGTCCAGGTCGCGGGCCCGCTCCCACATGCCGTCGAAGACGTCCGCCAGCATGGCCACCACGCCGGGCTGGCGGATCTGCAGCGCCCCCGCCCGCGGCTGGGCGGGCGAGGCCTGGACGAAGGCGACCGACCGGTTGACGATCGCCAGGTGCCTGACCGGCTCGATGGTCACCCGGTGCAGGTCGCCCAGGGCGTGCCAGGACCGGGCGTGCTCCTCCTCGTCCGGGTCCTCCAGGGTGTGGGCCGGGAAGAGGGTGCGGCTGCGTAACCCGCGCGCCAGCAGCTGCTGGAATGGCCTGTCGTCGTAGCCGGCGGCGGCGTGCCTGGCGCGGATCTTCATGTGCGTGAACTCGCCGGGATCGGCGGCCAGCATCGTGCGTATGCGCCGGGTGACCGCCGCCCCCTCGGGGATGTGCTCGACCATCTGCACCGCCCGGCCGCTGCGATGCTCCTCCGCCAGCTCGGTCAGCACGTCCCAGGCGAGCGTCAGCTCGGTGAGCTGGCGCCGCGTCTGCTCGATGCGCCGACGTACCAGCACGTCGATCGCGGCGGCCGGGGAGAGCGCGGTCAGCGTGCCGTCCACCAGGCCCAGCTCCCGTAACTCGGCCAGCACCGGCCCCACACCCGGCACGACCAGCTCGACCCCCGCCGCCCGCAGGTCCGCCCGTGGATTGCGCAGCAGGTAGCGGTACAGACGCTCCTGCTCAGCGGTCAGCCCCAGGCTCTCCAGGCTCATCATCACTCCGGGTCTCGCACACGTGCCCCTCCTGCCAGGAGGGCTGATACCGATCGATCAACCGTGTTCCGTACCGGCGCCGCGGCGCGTCCAGCTCGTCAGAGGGCTCTTCATGGCCGGTTGTTCTTGCCGTCCAGCCACAGCGTGTCGGACTCGTCCCGATGGGAGCCCGAGGTGCCCACGTGCTTGGCGTCGATCTTCGACCCCTTCTTGATGACGTGCACCAACGCCATCGCGTGTCCACGTCCGAGGTCGTAGTCCTGCTTCAGCCAGTCGACGATCACTCCGGCCTTCACGGACGGCTCGTCGAAGCCACGCTCCTTCGCCAGAGCGATGAACTCACGCGGCGTCAGTCCGGTCTTGTCCTCGATGTTGTCGAGGTAGGCCTGGAACGACATACGTTTCTCCATTCCGTCGGTAGTCCTGCGAGCAGCAAGCTTGTCTTTTGCAAGTGTGATCTGTCAACTGAAGCATGCGGTACGATCTGCAGCGTGGCGTCTCGCGAGTACGGACAGTTCTGCGGCCTGGCCCGCGCGATGGAGATGATCGGCGAACGGTGGAGCGTGCTGATCATCCGTAACCTGCTCATCGGCGCCCAGCGCTTCACGGACCTGCACAGGGGCCTGCCGGCCATCCCGACCAACGTCCTTTCCGCCCGGCTCAAACAGCTGGAAGAGGCGGGGCTGGCCACCCGCCGCGCGCTGCCGCACCCCGAGCGCGCCGTGGTCTACGAACTCACCGACTTCGGACGCGACCTCGAACCCGCGTTGATCGCGCTGGGACGCTGGGGCGCGCGGACACTCGCCGAGCCCCGCCCCGGCGAGGTCGTCACCGCCGAATCGATCGCCATGTCCTTCCGCACCACCTTCCAGCCGGAAGCCGCCGTCGGCGTCACCGCCGGCTACGAGCTCCGCATGGGCGACTTCACGTTCCGCCTGCAGATCACCGACGGAGCACTCGCGGTCGGCATCGGCCCGCACCCGTCCCCTGACCTCGTCATCGAACGGCTGACCGGTTTCCCCATCCGCGAGCTGATAACCGGCGGCAAGACCCCCGACGAAGTACTCCGCGACGGCAGCGTGCGCACAGAAGGTGATCCCGCACTGCTCGGCCGGTTCGTCGAGATGTTCCGCTTCTGATCAACAGGCCCGCGCATACGCGACAACCGGCTCGATCATTGCGCCCAGCGGGAGAGCACATGCCCGCTGAAGTTCGTATTGCGGTCGTCTTCGCGGCGCCGCTGGGCAGCTGAATTCGCACCAGACAATCGCCACAGGCGACTTCATCGAGCGTTAGGATACGACTGTATCCTAACGGCACGTGAGGTGAGGTCACCATGCGCATGCCCGACCGGCCGTCGGCCTTCACCAGCAACTCTGCACGTGACAAGTACTACGCCGCCTACGACCGAGTGCTCGGCGAGCTGTGGCCGGCGCCGGTGGACGCCATCGACGTGGAGACCCGAGCCGGCAAGGTGCGAATCCACCGGGCTGGGCCCGCCACGGGAGAACCCGTAGTCCTCCTGGCCGGGGCCGGTGGGAACGCACTGGCTTGGTATCGCTACATCGAGCCGCTGGCACGCACGCGTCCGGTCATCGCCGTCGACCCGCTCGGCGAGCCCGGCCTCTCGGTCCAGACGCGGCCGCTCGCGACCAGTGCCGAGGTCGGTGGCTGGCTCACCGACGTCCTGGCCGCGGTCGGCGCCGAGCACGCACATGTGGTGGGCTCCTCCTACGGCGGCTGGACCGCGCTGGAACAGCAGCGTGGCGGCGGCGGCCGGGTCGCGGCGCTGACGCTGGTGGATCCGGTCGGCTTCGCGCCGTTGACCGGGCGGTTCTACCGGTGGGTCATCGTCGGCGGTATGGCCGCGCTGCTTCCTCGTACGCTGCGACACCGCGCCGCCGGCGCATTGGGCAACGGCACGCTGCGCGAGGACGTGCTGATGAAGCTGATGCTCGCCGGCCGCTCCTTCCGCCGGCGGCTGCCCATGCCACCCGCCTACACCGACGAGCAGGTACGTGAGCTGACCGTACCCGTACAGGTGCTGCTGGGCGCCCGCAGTGCGGTGCACGACGCGCGGGCGGTGGTCGCGCGGCTGGCCGAGATCGCGCCATCATGGCGGGTGGAGATCGTGCCCGGCACCGGGCATGCGCTGCCCGTCGAGGCTCCAGGCCTGGTCACAGAGCGGATCCTCGCCTTCCCCGGCCAAGCCCGGCCCGAGATCGCAACGCCGGAGCACGGCACGAACCCGCGGCCAGGACACTGACATGCCCAAACAGGTCGACCATGATGAGCGGCGACGCCGGCTGACCGAGGCGCTGCTGCGCATCGCCGGCACCCGCGGCCTGCAGGCGGTGTCGATGCGCGAGATCGCCGCCGAGGCCGGCGTCTCGCTTCGGGTGGTCCAGTACTACTTCACCGACAAGCAGGCCCTGCTCGACTCCGGTCTCACCGAACTGGCCGCCCGCCTGGACCGCCGAGTCAAGCAGCGGGCCGCCGCCACGGAAGGGCTGTCCACGCGAGGTGTCTTCGAAGCCGTCCTCGGCGCGATCCTGCCCTCCGACGAACAGAGCCGGCTGGACTCGCTGGCCTGGACCGCCTACTACACCGCCGCACTCACCGACCCGGCGCTCGCCGCGGCCGCGCTCACCCGACCCGGTGCGCTGGAAGACTTCCTCACCATCCGGCTCACCACCGCGCAGCAGGCCGGAGACCTCGCCTCCGATCGCGACCCGCGCACCGAGGTCGCCACACTTCTGGCCCTCGTCAACGGCCTGACCGCCGGCGTCCTGGGCCGACAGCGCAGCCACGAGGCCGCCGCCGCGATCATCGGGTACCACCTGGACCGCTTGTTCGGGCCGGCATCCACGCAACGGCCGCCCCCGGCCTGAGCCGACGACCCGGCCGCATCCCGTCCGTGACGGGGGCGCGCCGAACCGGCATTCGGGCCGGACAGGCCGGAACACGCGATCGCGCCGATGGCCGGGGCAGGCGACCGACCCCAACGAGGCGGCCCTGATCGACCTGCGCAAACGGCTGTCACAGTGTGACCGCAAGCTCGGCCGGTACCGTTCAGCGCTCAATGCCGGAGGTGATCCAGCCAGCACATGCGTGGCCAAGCCGAACCCGTTGTGCCAGCTCGCCGATGGCCAGAGCCTCGCTTGACTTCATGTGTACATTAACCGGCACGCTGACGGCATGATCAAGTCATCGATCGCGGTCACCCGCGTGGTCAACTCCTGCGTGCTGCTGGAGCTGGACGGCCATCCCGTACTCACCGACCCGTGGTTCACCGAACGGTGGTGGCTGCGCCGTGGAGAGCCACTCGGCCTGGGGATCGGCGACCTGCCTCCGCTCGCCGCCATCGTCGTCACCAACCTGGCCACCAACCACTGGGACCTGCGCGGGTTGCGCGCCCTGCCCGCCAAGGACACCACCCCCTTGTACGTGCCCACCGCCGGCATGGCGCGCCGCGCCCAGGCGCTCGGCTTCCTGCGGGCAGAGCGCCTCAGCTGGGGACAGACCCGCGACGTCGCCCCCGGCGTGTCCATGCGGGTGGTGCCCGCGGGACGGACCCTGATCTGGCCCAACAACGCCTATGCGTTCGAGACCGCGGGTGGCCGGGTGTTCTTCGGCGGTGAGATCGCCGACGTCGCGCTCGTGGAGCGTTACCGCGCCCAGCAGCCACCGGCAGACCTCGCTTTGCTGCCGGTCAACGGGTTGCGTCCGCTGTTCGGCCCGCGTCTGGTGATGGGTCCGGCGCAGGCCGTCGCCGGGTCGTCCGTACTGGGCGCGCGGGTGCTGGTGCCCGTGCACGATGCCCACGGGCACGACCCGCTCTCGCGGCTGTTCCGCACCAACGGCACCGCCTCGGACGCGGCGCGGCTGTCCGGTCCGGACCTGCTCGTGACCGACTTGCCGACCGGCGAACGATGGGAGTTGCCGTGCTGAACGTGTTCCGGCACGGGAGGATCACGCAGATCGAGCCGATCGCATGCGTCGCATCCGCATCTCCGGGCCGCAACTGCCGGGATGTCCGGCACGCACATCCGTCTGCGGGTCGGTAACCCCGGCCGGCCTCGCTCGTGGCTGCGGGGATTCCTGCGCACCTACTCAATCTAGGATTGCTCGCCACACGGTCGCCTCGACGTGTGCGTACTCGACCACCCCAGCGCCGGGCCGTGAGCTTCGTGGTCGCGCCGAGCGCGTATCAGCGACACCGCCGCCGAACCCAGAACCCGACAGGACTGAACGCCCACTCGGCTTTCGTCTTTGCCCTGGTAGGCACCGGTGGTGATCCCGCTCGCACAGCGGGCCGGCCGTACCAGCGGATCTCCGCACCAAGTGGCTTGCCTGCCCGGCCAGGAGTCGTTCGAGTCGACCGGCGCGGTGTTGTGCGGGGCTGGGCCGGTCAAGACGCCGGTCGGGCTGGCACCGGCGCCTGAGCACGGGACCTTGTACGACGGGCTCGACCATGGTCGGCGCAACATCGGGCGGGTGCGCACGGCTCTGCCTGTGCTCTTCGTCCATCGGGCAAATCGTCCATAGGGCGAAGGAACAAGATCAGGCGAGCTGAGTGGTAAGGGCAGCCACACCTCCTCCACGGGGGTCAGCGTGACTGAGCGCCGAGCCGTATCGCAGAAGACTGGTGGGCGATGTCGCCGTCGTCTCCCGGAGGTATCGCATGTCCGACCGATGGTCTCGCCGCCGCGCACTCGCACTCGGAGCGGCGGCCGGTGTGGGAACGGTTCTCGGCGTCACCCGGCCCGCCGCCGCCTCCCGGGCCGGCGACGAGACGGCGTTTACCCACGTCACGGTGATCGACGTGACGACCGGACGGCGGCTGCCCGACCAGACGGTGATCGTCGGCGCGGGACGGATCGCGGCCGTCGGCCCCTATGTGGGTACCCCCGTCCCCGCGACCGCCGAAGTGATCGACCTGACCGGGAAGTTCCTGATCCCGGGGCTGTGCGACATGCACGTGCACAACTTCGGCTCGGAGAAGATCTTTCCGCCGCTCTACCTCGTGGCCGGGGTGACCACGGTGCGCGAGATGTGGGGAATGCCATTCCACCACCAATGGCGCGACCAGGTCGAGAACGGCACCCTGGCCGGTCCGCGCTGGGTCATCGGCGGCATGCTCATCGACGGGTCGCCCTCCTACTGGAACGGCCGCGGCCTGCCTTTCCACGAGGTCAAGGACGAGGCCGAGGCGCGGGCCGCCGTCCAGCGGTCGAAGCGGGACGGCGCGGACTTCGTCAAGGTCTACTCGCAGCTGTCCCGCCCGCTGTACCGGGCCGTGGTGGACGAGGCACGGCGGCAGCGGATCCCGTTCGCCGGCCACTGCCCCAACGTCGTCCCGGTCGGTGAGGCCAGTGACGCCGGGCAGAGCTCGTTCGAGCACCTGCTGGGCATGCTGTTCGCCACGTCCGACCGCGAGTCGGAATTCCTGCGGGCCGTCGCCGACGCCGCCATCGACCCGGTGGACCCGCTGCGCCAGATGAGCGCGCTCGAACTGCGGGCCGTCCGCCATCATCACCCGCGCAAGGCGGCGGCGGTCTTCGCGCGGTTGGCGCGGAACGAGTCGCGGCAGGTGCCCACGCTGGCCATGTTCGAGCGCATCGACATGCCGCAGAACGTCGCGCTCGACGACGAACGGCTGAAGTACCTGCCGGCCTCGTGGAGGCAGATCTGGAACGGCACCCTGACCGCGATCCGCCGGCAGCGCACCCCGGAGGAGAGCGCCCGGCGCCGCCGGCTGTTCCGGCACCGCCTGCGGCTCGTCGCGGCCATGGACCGCGCCGGCGTACCGATCCTGGCCGGGACGGACGGACCCGGCATCCCGTACCTTTTCCCCGGCTTCGGACTGCACGACGAGCTGGCCGTGCTGGTCCGAGCAGGGCTCAGCCCGCTGCGCGCACTCCAAGCCGCGACCGTCGAGCCCGCCCGGTACCTGGGGATGGGGCACGACCTCGGGACCGTCCAGCGTGGCAAGCTCGCCGACCTCGTGGTGCTCGATGCCGACCCGCTCGCCGACATCACCGCCACCCGACGCGTCCATTCCGTGGTCGCCCGGGGCAGATACATCTCGCCGGCGCGGCGCGCGGCGATGCTCGCGGACATCGAAGCGGCCGCGAAGGACCCGGCGGCCCAGGCGCCGCCGTTCAGCGGATGCGGTTGCCACTCCGCCCTGTGACCGAGGTGAACGTGTCGCTCAAGACGAGGCAGCAGGGTCGGCTCGGCAGGACCGCTTGTCTTCGCCGTCCAGCCAGAGCCCGTCCGACTCGACGCGATGGGAGCCCGAGCCGCCGACGTGCTCGGCGTTGATCCGCGGGCTCTTGATCACGTAGGCCGATGCCATCGCGTGTCCACGTTCCGAGGGTCCGCCAGGCCACCACCGACCCCGACCGGCGAGTCGGCTACCGGCGCCTGCGCTGCCTGTGCGTGATCAGGAACAACTCCCGTCTCCACACCCGTGTCGCCAGGGTTCGACCTTCGCACCCTCATCAACCTGGGTCCCACCCACAGCCCCGGCGCCTGAACCCTGGCCCGCACCTGACCGCCACCCGGGCAGCCTCGCAAGATCACCAGACACCTCAGGCCGGCGATGCTTCCAGCTCTCCGCGCAACCGATCAGCTGATCGGTTACGACCGTTCGAGTCGCTCTGGACGGGTCGTTGCTTGATGCCCCTCTGGCGGTAATCGGGTGGGGACGTCATCTTTGGAGCATGGGCGGGGGGCTAGCCGCGAGCCCACTGCTGAGGCAGGCGCGGCGCTCTTGCCGACTTGGCCGCGCAGATGTGCGAACTGCCGAACTCGCACGTAATGAGGAGTCCGGGAACATGGGGAAGCCACTTTCGGACGTGGACCACCTCGCACGACAGCGAGAGCTGGGCCACCTCGCCCTGACACACCGGCCCAGCACGTCCAGCACGCCCGGCCGCGGCCTCCTCGTCATCGCCCTTCTCGCCCCCATATCGCTCATGAGCGGTGTCGGCCTGTGGTCCGAGGGGTCTCCGGCAGCCGGATCGGTCATGGTGCTGCTGTCCGTCGTCGCGCTGGCGAGTTGCGGCATGCTCTATCGCCGTGCCCGCCGCAAGCTGCCGGTCCTGCACTGCTTCCAGCGTGGTGTGATCCTGCGCGAGAGCGGCGGCCGCCTGTGCGGCTACGTGTGGTCGGAGGTGGACGTCGAGATCCGAAAGACGGAGACGGACCTTCCCCCTTGGGGCACGGCCGAGCCGGACATGTTTCTGCGCAGCAAACACGACGGCAAGCTGCTGGCATCCGTGCGTGACCCGGACAAGAAGAAGCAGCTCACAGAGCTGATGGCAGGCTAGGACCTGTTTTCATCACTGAGCTCATGACGCCGGATCACCTCACGATGATCTCCTGTCCAGATCACCTTTGCAGGCAGGCCCTTGGCCACCGCGCGGAAATCGTCGCCGGCCACCGCGCCCCCTCCTGAATAGCAGCCAAGGCACCACGACGCCCCCGCGCTCCGCACCGGAGGCGTCGTCATGCCGCTCGCACGTCTCAGTCGCTCACAAATGCGTTGTAGCCCACAGGGTCTCCCCGGGAAGCTGAGCATCGACACCAGATGGGCGTCAACGGCGTCGACGACCGGGATGATCCAAAAAATCGATCTGCCCACAGCGGATCCGCCGCAGGCAGATCGCGTCACCCCTGGCCCGAATCGCCTCCCATGATGGACGCATGAGCGAAGAATCAAAACTTCCGCTGTTCAACGCGCAGGTAAGGCGCGAGCTTTATGAGCAGCGCGTCCTCGTTCTCGACGGCCCTCTCGACGATGACAACGGGACACTGCTGGCCACGCAATTGATGGCACTCGCCACGCAGGACGCGTCGACCGACATCGCATTGTGGATCCACTCCCCGGGCGGCTCGGTTCCCTCGATGCTGGCGATTCGTGACGTCATTCGTCTCGTACCCTGCGACGTGTCGACCCTCGTGCTGGGCATCGCCTACAGCGCCGGGCAATTCCTGCTCTCCTCTGGGGCCCGCGGGAAGCGCCGCGCCCTGCCGCATTCACGCGTCCTGATGCACCAGGGCTCGGCGGGAATCGGCGGCACCGCGGTCGACATCGAACTGCAGGCCAACGACCTTCGGCATACGCGCGACACGGTGCTCGGCCTCATCGCCGAGGACACGGGGCAATCCGTCGAGCGCATATTCGAGGATTCCCTGCACGACCGTTGGTACACGGCGCAAGAAGCGCTCGACTACGGCTTCATCGACGCGATAGTGCAGAACTTCGACGAAATCGCACCTCACCATCGCCCGCGGCCCGGATTCGGCGTTTCCGAAGGAGTCGGCAAGTGACCAGCTATACGATCCCGAACGTCATCGCCCAGAATCCTCGCGGCGAGCGGATCATGGATGTCTACTCGCACCTGCTCACCGAGCGAATCGTTTATCTGGGCACCGCCATTGACGCGGGCGTCGCGAACGCGCTCATCGCGCAGCTGATCTTTCTGGAGTCGGACAACCCCGATGCCGAAATCCAGTTCTATATCAACTGTGAAGGCGGTGACCCGAGCGCGATGCTCGCGATCTACGACACGATGCGCCATATCCGCCCGCGGGTTTCGACCACCTGCGTTGGGCAGGCCGTCGCCGTGGGTGCCGTCCTTCTCGCCGCAGGCGCCGAGGGAAAACGCGCCGCCCTCCCACACGCACGGGTGATTCTGCACCAGCCGGCCGCTCAAGGACGCGGAACGATCCCCGACCTCATCCTGCAGGCCGACGAGGTCGTACGCGTCCGAGCGGACATCGAACGCATCCTGTCACGCCACACCGGCCAGACGATCGAGACCCTACGCGCCGACACCGATCACGATCGCGTGTTCACCGCGACCGCGGCCCTGGAGTACGGGCTCCTCGACCAGATCATCGAGGAGCACGCATAGCCTGTGGACACCCCGGCGCGCCGCGCTATGCGGCCAGAGCGTACGCCGTCGCCGCCGAGCAGGTAGCACCTCTCGACACGCTGTGCTGGGCGGTGCGCAGGTTCTCGGCCACGGCAAGGGTCAGATCGACCAGGGTCACATCCAGCGCGCCGGCGACCGCGGCGATCATCTCGCTCGACGGCTCTTTGAGCCCTCGTTCTATCTCGGAGAGATATTGCGGCGAGACTCCGGCGCGACTCGCCGTGTCGCTCAACTTCTCGCCCCGCTCATGACGCATGCCTCTCAGACACTCACCGAGCGCCTGCCTCCACAGCGGCTCGCGAACCGGAGAGAACTCGGGGGCGGACCGATCTTCGATCGCTGGGCGCAGGGGCGGGATGAAGGAGGCCATGCTTTACACCATAGGGAGACGTCACGTTCGCGTCCTGTGGGCTTCGCGTAGAGCAGAACCAGCCCCTGCCCCCTCCGCCCGCCTTCGTCCATCCCCCGACGAGCCCGTCCACGACAGCGTTCGCGAACGCCGGAGGCAGGCCGGCTTGAACGTATGGAGGCCGCTGCTCGTTCCGCTGGTCCAGCGGACTGGGCATGGTGTTGAACTTTGCCGTGGTGCAGGGTCGACGGCTGGGAAAGCAGGAATATCGCCTGGCATCGGCTTGCCACGGTCGAGGCTTACGGGGAGGGCCGCCTGCGGCCGCCGAAGGTGACGGGTTCGCTCCAGGCCTTGCTGGAGCTTCCCCGACAGGTTTGTCGTAGCAGTACCAGTCGCCCTTCGTTCCGCGCCGGAGGTCGATCTCACTGCCGCCGCATCTGCCGCACGGCGATGGAGAGCCGAAGTCGGTGGCGTGCTCGTGTTCGAGGAGCCTTCTGGCGAAGTGGGCGCCGTGCATAGTCAGGGTTCTGCTCTGCGACAGGATGTTCCGGCTGCCGAGCATGACGGTCCGCTCGTCGCTGATCGCAATCTTCTGGTGCATGCAGTTCACGGATCGCGGACGACGACAACGATCCGGACACCGCGCTCGGCCGCCTCCGTGCGGCTGGGGAGCAGTTGGAGCACACGCTGCGCCACCCAGGGCCGTCCAGAGCCGGAGAGAGTGCTTGGCGTTGCGGATGACGGCGTCGAACACGGGGTAGAAGCCAACGTAGGTGTTGACGTTGTCCCAGATCAGCACGATCGGCCCTCGAACCGCTGGTGGACGGTATCCAGCAGATGGGCGTAGCCGCTCTCGTCGAAGCCTTCGCATTCGTTCTTGCGGCGCCGGTAGATCCTCATCCGGTAGATCAGCCGGGTCTGCTGGTTCGCGCCGCCGTTGTAGCAATTCCGCTCGTTGGAGACGTCGTGGCGTGCGGAACCGAAGCGCAGGCGAAGACGCTGATGATTCGAGTTCTGAGCTCCGCAGAATCGCTCGCCGCGACTGGTACGCTTCCGGAAATCTTTGGATAAGTAACCGATCTCTGGTCCGTAGCAGAAGGCATAGGTCGATGCGTCGTTTATCAGTGCTCTTATCCGCCCTACTCATCGGCCTCGCCGCGGCGCTCGCCAGGCCAGTTCCGGCCGAGGCCGCCATTCCCGATGTGGTGCGCGCCGTACAGCAGCAGCTCGTTAAAGGTGCGAGCATAAAGTTCACCCAGTACGGAACCGTCACGCTCAATGGCAGGAACAGATCCGCCAATAATATGGCCCGGGTGTTCCGCTTCAACCCGGTCCAGGACGGAAGGCTGCAACTGGGCAGGAACGGAGTCACCGCGGTAGGCCTCACCCGCCGGGTGGACTTCGACAGGGAGAACCTCCCCCTCGCCAAGGAACACGCCGCCGAAGGGGATCTGGTCGCGAAAAGCCTGGTCATCCAGACCCAGTCGCACCGCTGGGTCAACACAGGTGGCTGGTTCTACAACACGGGGCGGTTGTGGACCGCCGGCCTGCCCGAGGGAAAGACCTGGGCGCGGCGTGGAAAGGGCACGCCCGCGGCCACGGCCTTCCGTGACCAGGTCATCAACATCTTCGAGATCGGAACGCTCAAGGCGCTGATCGCCGACGCCGACGAGCGAAAGTTCGGCCTGCCGAATCCGGCCGGTAAAACCCCGGCCATGAGGAAGACTGGATGGTATTCGGGCTCCATCACCTTCGGCGAACTGTACGACTTGTCGCCCACATTCCGTGAAGTAGCCGGGAAGCGACCCGACACGAGTATCGCGAACAGGGCCATTGGCTGGCGCATCATTTTCGACGCGAATGGCCTGCCCTTCCAGTTCGGGTCGGGCTGGAGCGTCGAGGACAAACGGAAGAGCGCCGACGGCGGCGGGGCTACGATCAAGGTCGTGTCGTGGGGCCCCGCCACGACGATCGCACGACCCAAGCCGGCCCAGGTCGGCGTCGTCCGCGCTCCCGCCGGAGGCCTGCCGGCGTTCGACAACATGGTCGAAATGATCAAAGCTGCCCTATAGCGCGGAAATCGGCTGTGGACGGCAGGCGGCCGCCTGCGCCCCAAATGCCGGGGCGTCCATCGCGAAGCCGTCGTAGCCGCCGACCTGCTTACCCGCGAACGCGGAGCGCTGCCGATGCTGCCTGCGCCGCCGCTAACGGTGAGTGGGTGCCCGGATGCCAGAACCAGCCGGGTTGCACCAGCGCCAGACCTCCAAGGCGTCCAGCCCGCCGAAGTGGATCCGAGTCGAGTAGCTGTTCTGGAGGGCCATGGGCTTGCAGGGCGCGCATGTCGGAGAGGAGGTGAACCCCCATGCGCCTGGCCGGGGGCCACAGGTTCGCCGACTTGAACTCTCATTGCAAAGAGAAAGCAAAAGCGCCAGGTCAGAGGCCCGGCGCCCTCTATGAAACTGGTCTCCGAGGGTTGAGCACCACCGGTCGCACATGGCCCACCCCGATCAGTGGTTACGCCCATCACATTCGCATTGGTTGATGTCCTAATGAGCCGCCCACCTGAGCGCCACGCTCGGCCGAGGTTTCACCTGAGCAGCATCGCTTGCGTACGAACGTTGCTTCTCCCACCGCGTCCTAAGGGCTGTTTCTTAGATCTGGGGACGGTTTGTGGTGAGGCTGTCACGATGAGTGCATGGGGCGTGGTGACTTAACAAACGCCGAGTGGGAACGACTGAGGCCGCTCCTGCCCGAGGGCGGCCTTCGTGGCGGACGATGGAACGACCACCGCCAGACGATCAACGGCGTGTTGTACCGAGCCCGCACCGGGCTGCCCTGGCGTGACCTGCCCGAACGCTTCGGTTCCTGGATCACGGTCTACAAGCGGCACCGCCGCTGGTCGGCCGATGGCACCTGGCAGCGCCTGCTGACCGCGATCCAGGCCGGGCAAGACGCCGAGGGCCGCCTGGACTGGAACATCGCCGTGGACTCCACCACCGTACGAGCGCACCAGCACGCCGCCGGCGCGCCCCGCACCTCACCTCCCGCGCTGCCCATGCCCGGGCGGCAAAAGGGGGAGGCTACCGGGACAAACCGGGGCGATCCGGTGCTGGCCGGCCTGGCCGCCCGGCTGGCGGAGGTGGTCAAACTGGGGAGTGCCTAGGCCGTTCCCGCGGCGGCTTCACCACCAAGATCCACCTGTCCGCGGACGGCCGCTGCCGGGCCCTGTCCCTGCTCTTGACTCCGGGCCAGTACGGCGACAGCCCCCAGTTCCGCACTGTGCTCCAGGCCATCCGGATCCCGCGGCTGGGACCTGGCCGCCCGCGCAGCCGACCGGACCATCTGAGCGCGGACAGGGGCTACTCCTCCCGCGCCAACCGCGTCCACCTGCGCCGCCGCAAGATCCGCCACACCATCCCCGAACCCCGCGACCAGCGCGCCAACCGGCGCCGGCGCGGCTCGGCTGGGGGCCGGCCCACCGGCTTCGACGCCGAGCGCTACAAGGGCAGGAACGTCGTCGAACGAGCGATCAACCGGCTGAAGAACTTCCACGCCGTCGCCACCCGCTACGACAAGCGCGCCTACATCTTCCTCGGCACCGTCACCCTGGCCGCCCTCATCATCTTGCTTCGCACCTGATCTAAGAAACAGCCCCTAGGCGGTGCCGAACGGTGGGCACCATCATCACGCCGTCGACGTGGCCGCGTACGGTGATAGCGGGGTCATGGTGGGCGCCGAGACCGTGGCGTCGCGAGATGTGACTTGAACTGGGTGGTTCAGGTGATTACCGCTCACCCCGGCCGCATCGGCCAGCACGCCGTCACGTCGAGGTGCAATGGCGAATGCATGCTGGCCACTCGAGACGGAAGCGCCACCCCGGCAGGGGCCGCCAACTGGTCAATGAACCATGACCACGGGCACACCGAGCACCGTGTCGTCGGGCTCTGCTTTAGGTCACCCTTATGGTGATCGTGTGACGCAACTCACACCAAGTTGATCGAAGTTGACTGCCTGACTAGAGGGTTGCGTCTGAACAGGCAGCATGTAAAGACCTTGACTACGTCCTGACTAGACGTGTCGGGAAAGTGACGTTCTCTGCATTGACCGAACTTCGTTCCTCGATCAACCTCCGATTGATCGTCCTTCGTCGCCTTTAAGTATCCAAGGCCCTTTCGTCGAGGTCTGTGTCAGCGTGCCATGAAGGGTGTGCAGAATGCGCGGTCGTCACTTACGGATCCGATTAGTGGCTTTCGTCGTTGGCCTTGTGACGCTGGTGTTGATTTCCAGCGTTGGAGGTCCCGTTCAACTCATCGACACGGCGGTAGCTGCCGCGACCAACCCCGAGCCACAGGTTGACGCTCAGCCGGTGCCAACAAGAAGGGCAGCCAAGGGGGCAGAGGAATCTTCGCTGGAGGTGACGCGGAAGAAGCCGGTGTGGCCAGAGCCGGGAAAGGCCGAGGTCAACGTTCCAGAGGCGGGCAAGCTGGCCGAGGCGGGGGCGCTGCCGGTGCGGGTAGGCCAGGTGGAGGGTGCCGAGCTGGACAAGGTGACGGTGGAGACGCTGGCGCCCGAGATCGCGGCGAACCTGGGCGGGGTTGGCCTGGCTGCACGGCTGACCCGGGCCGACGGCGGGACAGCGCCGGGCAAAGCACGAGCGGCGTTCTCCTACGCTGAATTCCGGGACGCCCATGGCGGCCAGTTCGCTTCCCGGCTGCAGGTGGTCCGGCTGCCGGCGTGCGCCGTACAGGCGCCGCGGCCGCGGTCGTGCGTCATACGGCCGACGGTGGTGCCCTCGGTTAACGACCTGAAGGCGGGCACGCTGACCGCCGACGTGGAAGCGACCCCGACCGGCGCCGCCGAGTTGCAGGTCAAGCCATCGGTGCTGGGCAAGGACCGCAAGGCGGACGCAACCAAGGCAGCCGATGATCGGTTGGCGACGCAGCTGACGGCTGGTTCGGTGTATCTGCTGGCGGCCGACCTGACCGGGCCGGACGGCAATTGGGGCGCCACCGATCTGAAGCCGTCGGGCACTTGGCAGGCTGGCACGTCCGGAGGCTCGTTCGACTATGACGTTCCGTTGCCGGAACCCCCTGTAGTGGCCGGTGGTGGGCCGGATCTGTCGCTGCAGTACGACGCCTCCTCGGTCGACGGCCAGGGGGATTGGACCAACAACCAGTCCAGCGCGGTTGGAGCGGGCTGGGACCTGAGCGCGGGGTATATCGAGCGGCGTTTCCGCCGCTGTGATGTGTGGACCTATTACGACGACAACACTGCCGAACTGGTGTGGATCGCCGAAGAGAGCAAGGCCGGAGACGCGCTGTGCTGGGAGTCGCCGGACGAGACCGTGACCGGTGCAGACCGTACACAGTCGGAGCTGGTGCTGAGCGTGGGCGGCCGGTCGGCGCAGATCGTCAAGACCACAGCAGGGATATGGAAGACGGTCCCGGACTTCGGTTGGAAGATCGAGCAGGTGGCGGGAGGCGCGGACGGCAACGCCTATTGGAAGATCACCGATCGGGAGGGGCAGGTCTGGCGGTTCGGCGCCACCAGGGATGCCCAATGGCAGGTCCCCTACGTCGGCGACGAGAACGGCGAGCCGTGCTTCGACCGGTACTGGAACAACATCATCCCGCCCACCTGTAACACGGTGTGGCGGTGGAATCTGGATCAGGAGGTCGACCGCAACGAGAACGTGATCGACTACTCCTACAGCAGGGATGTCAACCACTTCTGCCTGCCCTCGTGCACCGACGAGGTGTATGAGGTGCTGCCGTACGATCGGGCCGGGTTCCTGTCCTCGGTGACGTGGGGGCACAACACCCAGGTGGCGGGCAGCGTGCCGACCGCGCGGATGACGTTCACCACCGGGGCGCGTACCGGGGACGACGTGCCCACCGACCTGCAGTGCGCGCAGGCGGCGGGCTGCGCGAACGACGCGATTTCCTTCTTCTCCACGCGCCGGCTCGCCTCGGTGCAGACCGAGTCCCGCAACCCCACCTTCGGAGCGTGGGACCCGGTGGACCGGCTCGACCTCACCCACACCTGGGTGTACCAGCGCACCGACCAGGGGCTGCCGTGGGACGCGGCGATGTGGCTGGACACTGTGCAGCAGACCGGCCAGGCCGCCTCGCCGAACGTCACGCTGCCGCCGCTGGACTTCGACGCGGTGATGCTGGCCGGCCGGATGGACTACATCAGCGACTCCGACTGGCAGGACCAACTGTCCTGGCGGATGGTGCCGCGCATCGCGGCCATCAAGAACGGCATGGGTGGCCGGGTCGAGGTCACCTACGGCCAGGCGGACCCGTGCGGCGGCGCCAAGGGCCGCGATGGCTCCAACTATCACAACGACCAGACGGGTGATTGCTACCAGGTCAACATGGGCAGCGACCCAGAGGGCGGCTACGAGGCCTGGGCCCGCTTCTACAAACAACTCGCCACCAAGGTCGTTGAGCGCGACATGGTCGCCGGCTCCCCGGACGTGACGTACGCGTATGAGTTCCTGGGCAGTCCGCGCTGGACCAGCCCCCTCCAGATCGCCGAGCCGGGGCTGGCGCCGGCCGGCTCGGACTGGCGCGGTTACGGGCAGGTGCGCACCATCAAGGGTGCGGGCACCGACCCAGCCGGTTACACCGTGACCACCCGGACATTCCTGCGCGGCAGTGGACAGCAAGTCACCAACTTCGACGGTGTAACCATCACCGATGTGCCGCTGCTGCAAGGCCAAGTGCTGCAGGAGCAGGACTGGGAGATGACCTCGTACAGCCCTCGCGCCTATACCGAGGTCGGCTCCACGCGATGGGAGTACACCATTGAGGAGACGGGTACCGGGCCCGGTGGCATAAATCCTGCCTATGTCCTCCAGACCCGAGAGCGTTCGAGGCTGAAGGTCACCGGCGGCACCTGGCGCTACGCCGATGAGCGGATTCATCACAACGCCGATGGATTGCCGGACATGGTCAACGACTATGGCCAGGAGGGTATAGCCACCGACAACTCCTGCACCAGCACTAAGTACGCCCGCAACGCCAGTTCCGGCCAATGGCTGATCAACTTCCCGTCCGTGGTGGAGAGGCGCTCGGGCGACGATTGCACATTCGGAAGCCTGATCAACAAAACGGTCACTCTGTACGACCAGGGCACTGACCCTGCCACGAACAAGCCCAGTGACGGCAACGCTACAGAGACCCGGTCATACGCCAACGCCAGCAGTGTTTCCACTACGAAGGCCATTTTCGACGACTACGGCCGGACGCGGACTGCAACCGATCCGCTCGGCAAGATCACGACCACGACGTACACCCCGGCTATTGGCTGGCCGAAGGATGGCGTTGTGGTGACGAACCCGCTCGGCTACATCATCAACACCCGACTGTCCCACACACTCGGTGAACCCACCTCGGTGACCGACGCGAACGGCAAGACCACTGAGATGGACTATGACGGGTTAGGGCGGACGACCCAGTTGTGGAAGCCGAGCCAGCCACGCAGTGGCGGCACGCCGAGCGCCACCGTCACCTACGACATCGACTGGGATGGCTGGCGGGGGCAGCCGACCACGCCAATCAAGACCACCGTCAAGCAACTGCTGATGGGTAGTGGCACCCAGGCCAAATGGACGGCGACATCCAGCTATGACGACGGCTTCGGTCGTACGCGAGAGACCCAGACCGCCTCCCCCAGCGGCGGCCGGATCGTCATCGCGACAACCTATGACGGGCGCGGCCTTGCCGGGACGATCTCCGAGCCGACGTACAATGATGAGGCACCGGGCAGCGGACTGCTGAACCCGAATCTGACCAGCCTGCCGCAGTGGACCAAGACCGTATATGACGGGCTGGAGCGGCCCACTGCCGTCATCGCCTACCACGAGGGCACCGAACTACGGCGTACCACCACCACCTACCCTGGCGGCGATCGCACCGAGGTCACCCCGCCGGTCGGCGGCAAGACCGCCACGGCCACCGATGTCTACGACCGGGTCGTCAAGGTCGAAGAGTGGTCGGATGCCACCAACCACGCCGACACCACCTACGGATATGACCTCAACGACAACCTGACCAAGATGACGGACGCCAACGGCAACGTCCGCACCTACACCTACGACTGGCTTGACCGACGCATTACTGCGTCGGACCCAGACGCGGGCACGTCCAGTCACGGGTACGACCTGGCAGGCCGACAGATCTGGAGTATCGACGGCAAGGGTCAGAAGGTCTCCACTACCTATGATGACCTAGGCCGCCGCACCAGCCAGTGGGCCGGTGAGCCGAACACTGGCATCAAGCTTGCCGAATGGGCCTACGACACCGTCGTCAAGGGACAGCCCGACGCTGCCATTCGCTATACCAACGGCCAGCCGTACACACAAACGGTAACCGCCTACGACAACGATTACCGGCCAACCACCACCAAGATCACCGTTCCCGCCGTGGAGGAGGATCTGGCTGGTGACTACGTTTTCACATTCTCCTACGACGCTGCCGGCAACCTCCGCGAACAGGGTGTGCCCGCAGCCGGTGGCCTAACCGCCGAGAAACTCACCTACGGCTACACCGATCTCGGCTTCGCCAAGAGCCTCACTTCAGACCTGGGCAACTTCACCTACATCAAGGACACCACCTTTACCCGGACTGGGAAGCTGGAGGCTCGCTTACTCGGCGCCAACGGTCAGATCGAACGCGTCCTCGAGCGTGACCCGACCACCGACTGGCTCTCCCGCGTCACCACCCAGACCAAGGCCGATACCGCGACCCCCGAGACCGTTCAGGACGACCGCTACAGCTACAACATCGGCGGAAGCATCACCCGTGTGCTGGATGCCGCCTCCGCCATTCCCGGCACCATGGACGGCCAGTCCGAATGCTTCACCTACGATGGCCTACTCCGCCTCAAGACCGCCTACACCACCACCGCCGGCTCCTGCACCGGCAGCGGTGATGCCAAGGGCCTCGACCCTTACAGCCAGGCCTACGCCTACGACAAGGTCGGCAACATCACCACGCTGACCGACAATGGTGAGACCGCTACCTACACCTACCCGGCCCCTGGGGCCAACGCGGTCCGCCCGAACGCCGTCACCACCATCACCCGGCCCAACGGCGCCGACACATACACGTACGACAACAATGGCCAGCTCACTGCCCGCACGGTGGCGGGTGAACAGGCCAGCTTCGGCTGGAACCACCTCGGTCAGCTCACACAGGCCACCGTCGACGGCCAAGAGACCCATATGGTCTACGACGCCGCCGGCGATCGGCTGATCCGCCGCGACCCGGACAGCAGCGCGACTCTCTACCTCGGCGGGATGGAACTACGCCTGTCAAACGGCCAGGTCAGTGGCAAACGCTACTACGCCGCCAGCGACGGCTCCATGGTCGCCATGCGTGACACCACCAATGTCACCTGGTTGTTTCCCGGAAACCACGGCAGCGCCCAGCTCGCTGTCAATAACTCCACCGGCTCGGTCAGTCGCGAACGCTACCTGCCCTTCGGCCAGCGCCGGGGCAGCGACGACCTGCCTTTCACCGACAGAGGTTTCCTAGGCAAGACAGAGGACGCCTCTACCGACCTGACGTATCTGGGTGCTCGTTACTACGACCCGGCCATCGCCAAGTTTATCTCCACCGACCCGGAACTTGATCTGCGCACCCCCGAATGGGCAAACGCCTACTCGTACGCCGCCAACAATCCCATCGACCTCGCTGACCCTGATGGCCGACGTGTGGACACCGGGACCCGGGAATCCGACGCGGCCTTCTACAAGACGCACCGTCCGAGCGGGCAGAGGAAGAAAAATTGGGAGCTTGAGCTTGAGAAAAAGCACAAGCAAGCCGTAGCAGCCCAGGAAAAAAAGATCAAGGCAGCTAAGAAAAAGGATGAAAACGTCCCAAAGATTCGCCTGGACTGTCACCAAGGAAAGTGCAGCAGCGAGCCTGAGTTCTCACCGCTCGAGATTGCCTTGTTTACCTGGCTAAAGAACTATTACGACCTCGTCACGGTAGGTACTACATGCGCGCAAAACCCGAATAACAAGTGCCTCGAAGCGCTGGCCGACGCGAAATTCAAAAATCCTCGCAAAAAGGCCAGGGACTGCAACAGTTTCGTGCCAAAGACCGAAGTACGCATGGCAGATGGCACCGCCAAGCCCATCGAGGAGGTGCGGGTCGGAGACAAAGTTCTCGCGACCGATCCACACACGGGAGAGACCGCTGCGAAATCCGTGGTGAAGACGCTCACCAGCATAGGTAGCAAGTCGCTGGTGTCCGTCACCATAGACACGGATGGCACCCGCGGCGATGAGACTGACACCATCGTGGCCACCGATCAGCACCCGTTCTGGGCACCGGAACAGGGTCACTGGATGGATGCCGGCCAGCTTCAGCCTGGCATGTGGCTGCAGACCGCCGCCGGAACCTACATCCAGATTACGGCCATAACGCGGGAGGGACGTCCGGCGCAGCGTGTCCACAACCTCACTGTCGCGGACCTTCACACGTACTACACCGCCGCGGGACAGGCAGACCTCCTCGTCCACAACAGCTACTGCCCACCCGATGACGAGGAGGGGCTGGACAAGGCCGCAACCGCGGCACGCGAGTTCGAAGAGCCCGGAGGTATGACGGGGGCACTCTATCTGCCGGACCGAGAGAAGCCGGTACCTCTGTCGACGGGTCGCCGGAATCTACACCCGAACTATCTGAACAACCTTCCCAAGGGCGCCAAGAAGTCCAATTACCATCACCTGGAGGCACAAGCCGCCGGGGCTCTACGCGCCAATCCCAATCTCGATGAGGCTTTCCTCTACATCAGCGGCAAGTACATCTGCGGCGCTTGCAAGGACAGCTTGGAGGATATGCTGCCGCCAGGTAAGAAGTTGAGAGTCACCTGGCGGGACGGCGCGGGGAACATCCAAAGCAGGACCTATACAGGTGCAGATGACTAGTCACCGATGGTATCTGATGAATGTTCGGGAGGCGGGCGTGAATGCTGCGCCCGCCTCCCGAACATGTTACCGCGACTTGCTCCACCGTATCGATGCAATCCGATCCAGATAGGAAAGACGCTCCACGTCACTCGCCGCAATACGGAGATCAGCATACCCGGGCTTTGTCTCCCACGTGCAGAGATCCATGGTTGGCGACACCTCGGCCACCAGCGCTGTCCCCATGAAAACCCGATGGCCAGGACTGGGCCACCGCCATTCGCCGAGTGCGACCTCATCCAGCGGCGTCAGGATGTCAGTCACGAAGCGCTCTTCCACGTTGTCATACTCGCGCCACGCCCGAGCGTTATAAGTTGCTTCACTCAGGGCGTTATGGACGAGGAGTTCCGGGAGGAATTCCGTGGCTCGATCCCACCTCCCGCCGAGTTCTGCTTCGTACACTACATTTGTCTTGTCCGTATCGAATGCCCAGAGCCAGTCGCCGGTGGGGTCCTCCATGAAAATGGCCTTACCGTCTTCCGCTTCTATCTCTTCGGGACGCCGCATTCGTTTCAACCTCATGAACGGTTCACTCCATTGAGAGGTGAGCTCGAACCATTGCTTCAGAGGCTCAGGAAGCCAGCGATGAGAGGCGCCCAGCGGACTTGGGTTTGCATCCGGCGGGCCTGTCCAATCCACGAAAAATCGGAATAGATCAATACTCATCGGATCGATCATCGCATCATTATGACACGTGGACCTCGCAAGACCGGGATCGGTGGAGTCGTCCACTTCCGCCTGCCCTTCCGTGCTCAGGGGGCTTGCTGCTGTGGTAGGAGAGTACGGGTGAGCGAGCGAGCGCACCTTGCGTAATCAATATGCTACCGATAGTGAGGATGAGTTGTCGTTGACATCCTCGGGCCCGCCGAGACCGCGTCTCTATGCCGCGTTCCGTAGTTCGTAGGCACATGCGATCAGTCGGCGGGATGATGTCGCAGGTGGTGGTCGGAGATCGGTCGGTCCGGCGGTCCGTGGCATCGGAGGTCGATCACCTGTGGGTCGCAGTCGGCCGGCCCAGCTCATGGGATCTCCAGAGGTTTGAGATCGGGTTCCGCTTTGGCGTCGAAGAAAGGCAACCGGCGTCGGGCCTGGCGATGGGGCCTCCACCAGGTGTTGCTCTCCCCGGGCCACCTGGGCATCCTGCACGCCCTCGGAACACCGAGGGCTCGCCCGACGAGGGCGCCGAACGCGACGGCCAGCAGGAAGTAGGCCGGCATCAGCAGCGGCATGAAGTACGCCGCCACGAGGAGCTGGGGAACGACGTAGGTGAGGACGATGACACCGCAACTCCCCACCACCCCCAGCACC
>NZ_JABCPZ010000019.1 GCF_013283785.1 Nonomuraea antri | reverse complement strand
GCCCCGAACACGCCCGCACCCACGGACGCGCCCGCACCCGCGCCCGGCAAGGCCACCGGTGCGACGATCAGGACCGGTTCCGACGGCAAGCCCATGACCCCCAGAACCGTCAAGCTCCTCCCCGGCGGCTCCGGCCGTGACCACGTCTCAGGCGGTGCCGGCGTGGACGTCCTGTACGGCCAGGCAGGCGACGACGCCCTCTCCGGCGGCGGCCACGACGACTACGCGGAGGGCGGCCCGGGCAAGGACGTCCTGCGCGGCGACCTGCCCCTGACAGCCGACTCTCCGCACTCCGAGGTCGAGCCGATCGCCGACCCCGGCTGGAAGGGCGGCCCCAGCGGCCGGGCCGAGCTGGAAGGCGAGGCCCCGCCCGGCCAGGACGACCTGATCGGCGGCTCCTCGACCCCCGGCGCCCCCGACGCGGGCGACGTGCTCGAAGGCGGCGACGCGGCCGACGTGCTGCTCGGCGACAACGGCTCGCTGGTCAGGACGGTCACGTCCACCGGCGACCGCGTCTACGCCGAGCGCGGGAACGGCACTCGCAGCCGTACCCACGACCCGGACCTGCCCGGCACGTCCACCAGGTTCTGCACGACCGCGCAGGCGGCGTGCGAGCCCGCGGACGCCTCGGGCGCGGACCAGCTCCACGGCGAGGACGGCGACGACGGCCTGTGGGGCCAGGACGGCGACGACCGGCTGCGCGGCGGCGACGGGAACGACGACCTGTTCGGCGAGCTGGGCGCCGACCGCATGGACGGCGGCGACGGCGAGGACGCCATGCTCGGCGACCGCGGCGGCCTGGTGAACGAGCGCCTGGACGCCGCCGACGCGCAGCGGCTCGGCTTCACGGTCAGCCTCAACGCCCCGCCGAAGGAGAGCTACACCGGTTTCACCGCCGGGACCTACGACCGGCGCGCCGACCTGCTGCACGACGCCGACGGCGACACCTGGGCCACGTCCGCGCTGCCGCACGACGGCTTCAGCGCGGGCGGCGACGACGTCATGCGCGGGGGTCACGGCCGCGACAGCCTGCATGGCGGGTACGGCGACGACCTGGTCAACGGCGACAGCGGCGGCGACGAGCTGTTCGGCGGCGACGGCGCGGACCTGCTGTGGGGCGGCAAGGGCTGCGACCCGGTCAAGGACGCCGCCACCCCCGACTGCCTCAGCGGCGGCGCGGTGAACCCGGCCGCCAGGGGCACCGGTGACCGCTTCGTCGACCACGTGTTCGGCGGCGCGGGGGCCGACCTGCTCGACTACAACCCGCGCGGCTCATACCCGGACGACTGCGCGCCCGGCCGGATGCCGGACGGCACGCCGACCACGGTGGTGGACCCGTGCGTGTGGTTCGAGATGACCGGCAAGGACGACGGCCAGGCCGCCGACGACCAGCACCACCAGGGCGTCGACTGGCAGTACGGTGGCCAGGGCCGCGACGTGCTGCAGGGCGACAGGACCGCCAACGGCCCCAACCCCGGCGACAAGATGATCGACTGGAACGGCTCCTACAACCTGTACACCCACTGCGGCCCGGCCAACGGCGGGCACAACATCGTCCGCCAGCACTCGCCCGCCATGCTCGGCTTCCTGGCCAAGGTGGCCTGGGGCGCGGGCGCCGGGCGGACGGCGGCCGACGCGACCACGCCGGGCACGTCGGCCTACCGGGAGCTGGCGATCTCCAGCGACAGCGGCTCGGCCTTCCCCACCACCCCTGGACATTTCGACTCACCCGTGGCCTGCGCGGGCTGAGAAGGAGACACCTCAGATGTTGCGTCGACTGCTGGTGGCCGCGCTCGCGGCCGCCGCGATACTCCCCATGAACTCCGCCCCGGCCACCGCTCACCGCGTCTCCACGGCCGGGGCGGGCACCACCACGCCCGCGAGGGGCTGTGTGCCCGGCGACTGCTTCACCGTCGGCGCGGTGCTCGACCGCGCGCCCGCCGTCGGGCAGCACGCCACGCTGCGGATCGAGGTGACGGCGAAGGCGGCGGCCGGGCCGGCCCGCGTCGTCGCCGACCTGCCCGCCAACCTGCGCTGGGTGACCCCGCCCGAGGGCCTGACCAGGGCGCGGGCGACGATCGGCCGCAGCGCGGTGGACCGCGCGACCCGTACCGTGAAGCTGCGCGAGCACCAGCGGCTCACCTTCACCGGCACGGTCACCGCGGTCGCGCCGGGCCCGGCCCCGATCCGGGTGCACGTGAGTGACGGCCGTCCAGGGCCGGGCGAGCAGGCGCTGGCCTACATCACGGTCGGGACCGAGTCGTCGACGCTCGGCATGCCCAGGAGCCCGCGCCCGGCCCCGCCCGACCCGGCCACGCAGTACATGCCGTCCACTGCTCCGGCCGCGGGTGACACCGCCTGCGTGAACGGCACGATCAGCCACGTCACCGCTGAAGGGCAGCCCGAGGGCCGGGTCGAGGGCGTCTCGCAGCTCTCGCTGGTGGCCAGGGACCGCGACGCGGACGGCGGCGACGACGTGCTCGCCCGCGGCGTGACCCAGCAGGGCGGCTTCTACCAGCTCTGCTTCCCCGCCGACGACACCGACGAGAGCGGCGGCCAGGACGTCTACGTCACCGGCGAGACCGTCAACCCGTACTGGACGGTGACCGACCCGCGCAGCGGGCAGCCGTACACGTTCGTCACCCCGGTCACCGAGAACGTCCCGGCCGGCGACTACCGGGTCATCGACCACCTGGCCGGTCCCACCACGCCGCAGGAGGGCGCGTTCCGGGTGCACGCCGCCGCGTACGCCACCTGGAAGGCGTACACCGGCTGGACCGGGCAGGCGGCCGGCGGCTGCTGGATCCCCGGCCGGCAGCCGTGCCGCACGGCCAAGGTGGTGTGGGCGCCCGACATCGTGGTCGACCGCGCCTACTACTGCCCCGCCGCGGCCGGCCAGGACTGCCCCGAGGCGGACGTCGTGCACCTGAGCGAGCGCCACCAGCTGGAGAAGATGACCGTGGCGCACGAGCTGGGCCACTTCATCATGGACTACGCCTACGCCGACGCCTGGCCGCAGTCCCCGAGCGCGTGCCCCGTCCCGCACTTCGTGACGATGGTGAGCAGCCCGGTGTGCGCGTGGACCGAAGGCTGGGCCGACTGGGTGGCGGTGCAGGCCTTCGACGACACCCACCGGCGCTGGAGCCCGCTGGACGAGCCGGTCGACGTCGAGAGCCCGACCAGGGACACCCCCGACTGGCCCGACCCGATGGACGGCGAGAGCGTGGAGGGCCGGATCACCGCGCTGCTGCTGGACCTGGCCGACTCGGGCACGCGAAACGAGCCGATCTGGGACGTGGCCGGCGAAGGCCCGGCGCGGGCGGTCTCGGTGGTGACCGCGAGCAGACCGGCCGACGTCGACGCGTTCCGCGCCGCGCTGGACGCCGCGCTGCCCACCGCCGAACGCAAGTACGCGGCCGAGGCCACCGGCTATCACAACACCATGTCGATGGCCCTGCAGGAGCCGATCACCGACCGGGCCGAGCTGAGCCGGCCGTCCGGGTCCGGCCTGTCCTACGGCTACACCACCGCGCGTCCCACCTGGTCGGTGGTGGCGTCGCTGCACACCGGCGCGGCCGGGGGCGACGTGAACCTGGCGCTCAGCCGGGCCGACCACTCGGTGCTGCGGGTGGAGAGCAAGCAGTCCGACCGCTCGCGCCCCGACTTCATCGCCGTGCACTCGCCCACGCCGACCGCCTACTCGGCCTACGTGTGGGGCCAGCCCGACACCCAGCAGCACCGCGTCGAGTTCGCCGAGTCGACCGGGACGCTGGAGAAGGGCGTGCCAGCCCAGCTGCGCATGGAGGCCGGGGACGTGGTGGAGATCCGCACCGCCGACCTCACCCAGGGCGTGCCCGCCACGTTCACCGTCACCCCGCTGAACGGCCAGGACTACGACATCCTCGTCGTGCCGCCCGGCACGGCCTGGGCCACCCCGCGCTCGGGCTCGATCGGCTGGACCCGCACCGAGCCCGGCCGCCCGGAGGGCGTGACCGTGACCAACCCGAAGGTCACCGGCACCTACGCGGTGATCGTGCTGCAGAAGAGCGGATCGGGCGACCTGAAGATCACCCGTTCCTGAGCGCCGCCCGGCCGGGGGCCTCATCCCTGGTCGGGCTCCCGCCAGCCGTCGTAGCGCTCGATCAGCTCGTCCACCTTGCCCATGCGGGCCTCGTCCAGCCCTTCGGCGACGACCAGCCACTGCGCGTCCTCGGCGTCGTCCTCGCCGGCCAGGGTCTCCCTGATCACGCGGGGCACGCCGAGCTCGGGGAACCACTCGCCGAGCGTCTCGGCGACCTCCTCGGCGTCATCACGCTCACCGAACACCAGCAACTGCTTCATGACGCCATTCTCTCCCGTTCACCGGGCGGGTGCGGATCGGCTCGATAGCGTTGCGCCATGACCGCCGAAGCGCTCCCCGACTGGGTCTTCCCGCCCCCGCACGGGTTCTCCGCCGAAGACCTCGACCATCTGCCCGACCTGCCCGCTCATACCGAGCTGATCGACGGCAGCCTGGTCTTCCGAGCGCGGCAGTCGATCTTTCACAGCATGACCACGTCGTTGCTGTTCGAAAGGCTCCGGGCCGCGGCCCCGGCGCGCTTCCGGGTGCGTCGTGAGATGACCATCATCGCCGGCCGGCGTCAGCGCCCGGAGCCGAACGTCATCGTCATCCGAGCTGACGCGCCGGAGACGTACAGCACCACCTTCTATCACGCGAAGGACGTGGTCCTGGCCGCCGAGGTCGTCTCCCCCGACTCCGAGGAGCGCGATCGCATCCGCAAACCGCTCCTGTACGCCGCGGCCGGGATCCCGCACTTCTGGCGGGTCGAGAACGAGTCCAGCAAGCCCGTGGTGCACGCCTCTGAGACACGCGAAAAGGGGCCGGTACGCGAAACGTACCGGCCCCTTCTCATGCCCCGGGTCAGCCGCGCAGCGCCGCCCCCACGCGGTCGGCGGCCAGCGCCACCGCCGCGTCCCTGGCCGCGGTGGTCTCCTCCACCGTCAGCGTGCGGTCGGCGGCGCGGAAGCGCAGCGAGTACGCCAGCGACTTGTTCCCCTCGCCGACCTGCTCACCGGTGTAGACGTCGAACAGCCTGATCGACTCCAGCAGCTCGCCCGCCCCGTCGCGCAGCGCCGCCTCGACGTCGGCGACCGGCGTGAAGTCGGGCACGATCAGGGCCACGTCCTGGGTGGCGACCGGGTAGGCCGACACCGCGGGCGCGTTGACCGGCCCCGGCATGGCGGCTTCGAGCCTGGTCAGCTCCAGCTCCATCGCGGCCGTGCGCGGCGGCAGCCCGTACGCCTCGACGACGCGCGGGTGCAGCTCGCCGGCGTGGCCGACCAGCGTGTCGCCGACGTAGAGCGCGGCGCAGCGGCCGGGGTGCCAGGGCTCGTGCTGGTCGGCGCTGATGGACAGCTCGACCCCGGCCTCGGCGGCGATCAGGCGGGCGGCCTGCACCGCGTCGGCCCAGGAGGCCTGACGGCCCCCGCCCCACCAGCCGGACCTGTCGAACTCGCCGGCCAGCACCGCGGCGACGCGCAGCGGCTGGTCGGGCAGGGCCGCCTCGATGGAGGCCAGTTCCTCGGCTGTGGGCCGGCGCTCGACGCCGAGCACCGGCGCGGTGGCCGGGGCGCCTTCGCGCGGCCGGTAGACCGGGCCGACCTCGTACAGCGCCACGTCGGCGAAGCCGCGGCCGACGTTGCGTACCAGGGTCTTGAGCAGCCCGGGCAGCAGGGTCGTGCGCATCAGCGGCTCGTCCTCCGACAGCGGGTTGGCCAGGCGTACGGCCCGGCGGCGCCCGTCGTCGGCGGGGAGCTGCAGGTGGTCGAGGTCGGCCGGGCCGATGAACGGGTAGGCCAGGATCTCGACGTAACCGGCCCCGGCCAGCGCCCGCCCGGTACGGCGGCGCAACCGCTGCCCCTCGGTCAGCCCGGCCCCGGCCGGCGCCTTGGGCAGCACCGACGGGATCCGGTCGTAGCCTTCGAGCCTGATGACCTCTTCTGCCAGGTCGTTGGGGTCGGTCAGGTCGGGACGCCAGGACGGCGGGGTGACCGTGATCATGTCGTCGCCGGTGACGGCCAGCTTGGCCGCCAGCTCGCCGCCGGTCACGACCCCGGTCGGGTCGACGCCGCCGCGCCGCACCGCCGGGTCGTCGCCGTCGGCGACGACGCAGCCGATCTCCCGCAGCCGCGCGACCACGGCCTCCCTCGGGTACGGCAGGCCGGCCACCTGGCCGGGGTAGCCGGACGGGATCGCGACGCGGGCCGGCTCGACGTCGACCTCGGCGTGGGTCACCCCCGGCCGGACGGTGGCGCCGCCCAGCTCGGCCAGCATACGCACGGCCTTGTAGGAGGCCACCAGCGGCAGCTCCCTGTCGACGCCCCGCTCGAACCGCTTGGACGCCTCGGAGACCAGCTTGTGCCCGCGCGAGGACCTGGAGGTGCCGGTGGCGGAGAAGTGCGCGGCCTCGATGACGATGTCGGTCGATTCGCCGGAGATCTCCGTGGCCAGGCCGCCCATGGTGCCCGCGATGGAGATCGGGCCGGACTGGTCGGTGATGAGGATGTCGCCGGGCTGCAGCTCGCGTACGACGTGGTCGAGCGTCTCCAGCCGCTCGCCCGGCTCGGCCCGGCGCACCACGATCTCGCCGGTCAGCTTGGCCCGGTCGAAGGCGTGCAGCGGCTGGCCGAGCTCCAGCATCAGGTAGTTGGTGATGTCGACGGCCAGCGACACCGGGCGCATGCCGGCCCTGGTCAGGCGGACGCGCATCCACAGCGGGCTCTGCGCGGCCGGGTCGAAGCCCTCGACCTCGCGCAGCACGAACCTGTCGCACGCGCTCGGGTCGCCGATCGAGGCCGGCCAGGACGGCTCGGTCTCGGCCGGCAGCTCGACGTCGGCCGGGTCGCGGAACGCCACGCCGAACGCGGTGGCCACCTCGCGGGCCACGCCCCTGATCGACAGCGCGTAGCCGACGTCGGGGGTGATCTCCAGCTCGATCACGTCGTCGCGCAGGCCGAGCAGCTCGACCACGTCGGTGCCGATGGGCGTGCCCGCGGGCAGCACCATGATGCCGTTGTGGTCGTCGCCCAGGCCCAGCTCGCGCTCGGAGCAGATCATGCCCTCGGACAGGCGCCCGTACGTCTTGCGCGCGCCCACCTCGAACCCGCCGGGCAGCACGCCGCCGGGCAGCACGACCGGCACGCGGTCGCCCACGACGAAGTTGCTCGCGCCGCAGACGATCTCGCGCGGCGTGGCCTCGCCGACCTCGACCTTGCAGTGCCTGATCGGCTTCTTGAAACCGGTCAGTTCCTCGATCTCGAGCACCTCGCCGACGACGACGTTCTTGACGTCGTGGCCGTGCGAGGCGATCGACTCGAGCTTGAGCCCGGCGGCGGTGAGCTTGTCGGCCACCTCTTGCGCGGTGACCGCCGGGAGATCGACATACTCCCGCAGCCAGGAGAGCGGGACCCTCATCAGATCTCCATTCCGAACGGGAGCGTGAAGCGCACGTCTCCTTCGACCATGTCACGCATGTCTTCGACGTTGTGGCGGAACATCAGCGTCCGCTCGACGCCCATGCCGAAGGCGAACCCGGAGTAGACCGCCGGGTCGACGCCGCAGGCGATGAGCACGCGCGGGTTGACCATGCCGCAGCCGCCCCACTCGATCCAGCCCTCGGACTTGCAGGTGCGGCACGGCGGGTTGCCGGGCACCGCCGAGGCGCCGCGGCAGACGAAGCACTTCAGGTCCATCTCGGCCGACGGCTCGGTGAACGGGAAGTAGTTCGGCCGGAACCTGGTGGTGATGCCCTCGCCGAACATGACCTCGGCGAACCGGTCGAGCGTGCCCTTGAGGTGGGCCATCGTCAGGCCCTTGTCGACGGCCAGGCCCTCGGTCTGGTGGAAGACCGGGGTGTGGGTGGCGTCGAGCTCGTCGGTGCGGAACGTCTTGCCCGGCGAGATGACGTAGACCGGCAGCTCGCGCGACAGCAGCGCGCGGATCTGCACCGGCGAGGTCTGGGTGCGCAGCACCATGCCGGACTCGGTCGAGCCGACGAAGAACGTGTCGTGCTCGGAGCGGGCCGGGTGGTCCTTGGCGATGTTGAGCGCGTCGAAGTTGAACCACTCGCCTTCGAGGTCGGGGCCCTCGGCCACCTCGTAGCCCATCGCGACGAACGCGTCGGCGATGCGCTCCTGCAGCAGCGTCAGCGGGTGGCGGCCGCCGCGTGGCCGGCGGTCCCACGGCAGGGTGACGTCGACGGTCTCCTCGACGAGGACCCGCGCGTCACGCTCGGCCTCCAGCTCGGACTGGCGGGCGGCCAGCGCGTCGTTGATCGCCTTGCGCGCGCCGCCGATGCGCTTGCCCGCCTCGGCGCGGGCGGCCGGCGGCAGCGCGCCGATCTCGCGGTTGGCCAGCGCGATCGGCGAGCGGTCGCCCGCGTGCGCCAGCCTGGCCTGCTTGAGTGCGTCGAGACTGTCGGCCGCCTTGATCGCCGCGACGGCGTCGGCCTCCATGCGGGACACCTCGTCGGCATGCAACGGTGTCACCTCGACGGGGTCGTAGTCAGACAAGAGTGAGCTCCGTATCCAGGGCTTGAGCGGAAAAGAGTCTAGTGGTGCCCGCCCACCGGGCCGACTCGATCAGCTGGACAGCGCGAAGTCGGGTGTGCCGGTGGGCACGGTAAATCGGAACTCGGCGCCGCCTTCCGGCGCGCGCTGCACGGTGATCGTGCCGCCGTGTGCCTCGACCAGGCCCTTCACGATGAACAGGCCGAGGCCGGTGCCTCCGCGCCTGCGGCTGTTGCCCCGCCAGAACTGCCTGAAGACGCGCGGAGCCAGCGCGGGCTCGATGCCCTCGCCCTCGTCGCGCACCGACACGGCCACTCCCCATCCGACGGTCTCGATCTGAATCGTCACGGTTCCGCGCCCGTGGCGCACCGCGTTTTCCACCAGGTTACCCAGAATCTGGTCGATCTTGTCCTGGTCGAGCCAGGTCTCGGGCAGGTCGTCGCCGGCGATCAGGTGGAAGCGTTCCTCCCTGTCGCCCGCCGCCACCCGCCCGGCGATGAGCCTGCGGGCCCTGGCGGGCAGGTCGACGACCTGGCGGCGGACCTCCAGCCGCCCGGACTCGATGCGCGAGACGTCGAGCAGTTCGGTGATGAGCCTGGTGACGCGGTCGGCGTCGTTGTTGACGGTCTCGAGCATGACGCGCTTCTGCTCGTCGGTGAAGCGGGTCCACTTGGCCAGCAGCGTGGCGGTGAAGCCCTTGACGCTGGTGAGCGGGGAGCGCAGCTCGTGGGCCACGGTGGAGACCAGGTCGGCGCGGCTGCGTTCCAGCCTGGCGCGGGCGCCGCCGTCACGCAGGGTGATGGTCACGCGTTCGACCTCGCCGCCGCGCTCGGGCTCGCGGGTGAGCCTGGCGGCGACGTAGAGCTCCTGCCCGCCGGGCAGGTGCAGCGGACGCTCGGGCACCCGGCTGCGGGTGCGCAGCCCGCCCTCGGGGTCGAGCAGCTTCCACCATTCGCGGCCGTCGTGGTCGCGGAACGGGAACACCTCGTTCATGTCCCTGCCGACGGCGCGCTCGCAGGAGACGCCGGTCAAGCGGACCGCGGCCCGGTTGACCGCCAGGACCTGACCGAATCTGTCGGCCACGATCAGGCCGTCGGGAAGGTCGTCGATGGCTATCGTGCACGCTGCCGCCACTACCCGCCCGTCGGTGTCTGCGCCGTGCACGACCTCGCCTCCTCCGCCCTACAAGGCCGACAATAGCGGGTTTCCGGCCGCCTAGGGCACTCGCTGAGCCCTCGCGGAGGAGTAAAGGCAGACCGCCGCGGCGGTGGCCAGGTTCAGGCTTTCAGCCTGTCCGTAGATGGGAACTCTGACCACTTCATCCGCCTCGGCCAGAATCTCCTCCGGTAGTCCCCATGCCTCGTTTCCGAAGATCCACGCGGTGGGTCCCGAAAGATCCACATCGTCGAGCGTGTGCTTGCCCGCGCCGTCGGCCGCCAGCACGCGCAGGCCCCGCTCCTTCAGTTGACGCACGGCGAGGCTCACCGGTGCACCGATGACGACCGGCAGATGGAAAAGACTTCCCGCGCTGGCCCGGACGCACTTGCCGTTGTACGGGTCGACGGAGGCGTCGGTGAAGATCACGGCGTCGGCGCCGGCGGCGTCGGCGGCCCGCATGACCGTGCCTGCGTTGCCGGGGTCGCGCACGTGGGCCATCACCGCGACCAGGCGCGGCTCACCGGCCAGCGCCTTCTCCAGCGGCACGTGCACCAGCCCGCAGACGGCCAGCAGCCCCTGCGGGGTGACGGTCTGTGACAGCTCGGACATGACCTCGCCGCTGGCCCGGTGCACCGGCACACCCTGCAGCGTGGCCTCGGTGATCAGCTCGGGGTGGCGCAGCTCGGCCTCGGCCGTGGCGAACAGCTCCAGGGTGACGCCGTCGAGCTTGAGCGCCTCGCGCACGGCCTGCGGGCCCTCGGCGAGGAACTTGCGGTCCTGGTCCCTGAAGGCCCGCTTGGTGAGCCGCCTGGCCGCCTTCACGCGCGGCGACCTGATGTTGGTCAGCTCGGATCCCGCCACTGCACTCCCCCTCGTACCCGTACACACAGCAAAGGGCCCACCGTCACGGTGGGCCCTCACTCAGAGCCCGGTCGGGCCCGTCATGCGACGCTTCAGCTCGCGGCCGGAGCGTTCACGTTCGCCGGGAGCGCCTTCTTGGCGGCCTCGACGAGCGTGGCGAAGGTCTGGCTGTCGTTCACCGCGAGATCGGCGAGGATCTTGCGGTCGACCTCGATGCCGGCCAGGCGAAGACCCTGGATCAGGCGGTTGTAGGTCATGCCGTTCTGGCGGGCGGCGGCGTTGATCCGCTGGATCCAGAGACGACGGAACGCACCCTTACGGTCCTTGCGGTCCCGGTAGGCGTACGTCATCGAGTGGAGCATCTGCTCCTTGGCCTTGCGGTACAGACGCGACCGCTGGCCACGGTAACCGGAAGCCCTGTCGAGGACGACCTTGCGCTTCTTCTTGGCGTTGAGCGCCCGCTTCACGCGTGCCATGTTCTATCTCCCCGGGGGTTCGCGCTACTTGGCGAGCAGCTTCTTGATCTTCTTGGTGTCAGCCGGCGAAACGACGACTTCGTTCTTGAGACGGCGCGTCAGCGTGGACGACTTCCACTCGTTGTAGTGCGCGCGGCTGGCACGGCGGCGCTTGACCTTGCCGGTGCCGGTAAGCCGGAACCGCTTCTTCGCACCGCTGTGCGTCTTCATCTTCGGCATCTCGCCGTCTCTCCTCAATCTGTCGTTTCACGGGTCGGAGCCCGCCTCGCCGTGCACCCCGGCTTCCTGTCCCGGAAGCCCGGATTGTCCGGTTTGGCTACCTTCCCGCGCCGGTGGCCGGGCCGGTGCTGGCCGACCCGGTCGCGGCATCCTGGTCTGCTGGTGGCTGTCGGGGTGCGATGTAAGGCTAACCCCAACCGCGGGTCACGCTTCCGGTGCGGAAGGCTCCTCCTGCGCGGAAGGCTCCTCGCTGCCACGTTGCGCCTTGGCTGCGGCCTTTTCGGCCTTGGCCTCGGCCTTCTTCTTGTGCGGACCGATCACCATGATCATGTTACGGCCGTCCTGCTTGGGCTGGGATTCGACGAACCCGAGCTCCTGGACGTCCTCCGCCAGCCGCTGCAGCAGCCGGAAGCCGAGCTCCGGCCGGGACTGCTCACGTCCGCGGAACATGATCGTGACTTTGACCTTGTCCCCCGCCTTGAGGAACCGCACCACGTGACCCTTCTTGGTCTCGTAGTCGTGCGGGTCGATCTTCGGCCGGAGCTTGATCTCCTTGATGATCGTGTGCGCCTGATTCTTGCGCGCTTCGCGCGCCTTCATCGCGGACTCGTACTTGAACTTGCCGTAGTCCATGAGCTTGCACACGGGCGGTCGAGCCGTGGCCGCGACCTCGACGAGGTCGAGGTCGGCCTCCTGGGCGAGCTTCAGCGCGTCGTGAATGCTGACGATGCCGACCTGCTCGCCGTTCGGGCCCACGAGGCGAACCTCGGGAACTCGGATACGCTCGTTGATGCGGGGCTCAGTGCTGATGGGGCCTCCTAGGTTCGCGATCCCTACGTGCTCGTCGTGCCGGGAGCTTCACGTTAGACGCGAAAAGCCCCGCACGTCGCGCATGCGGGGCCACTGAGCTCTTCGGCTGTCGTGGCCTTCAAGCTCCCCGGAGTAGTCCGGCGTGATCCTGGACCCGGCCGCCTTTCGGCGACTACAGGTGGGAGGAGACCTCCGCTTGCGCGTCCAGCAAGGCGTGCCGGACCGATCAGAGAGCTACGCTACCACAACACCGCGCACGCTCCGAATCATCCCACGTGGCGCCGGTTCCGCGCGATACCGGCGGCGACCTGGCAGTTGCAGGACGCCAAGCAACATTTGAGCGAAGTGGTGCGAAGGCTCACGACGAAGGACCCCAGATCGTCACCAGGCACGGTAAAGAGGTGGCCGTGATCCTTGACATGGAGGAATACCGCCGGCTCAAGGGCGCGGAACCGGACTTCAAAGAGTTCCTGCTCGGAATCCTGGCTGGAACGTCTGCACCAGGAATTCAGGACCCGCGTCCTGCCCGTCACCGATGCCGTCGCCGAGGAATGGGGGCACATGCCCGCCACACGGCCCCTGCCCATCGTCGACGGCCTCAGCGCGGCCACCGCCCGTGCGCACGACTGGATCCTGGTGCGTCTCGCTTGACGCCGCCCGGACTCGCACTCAACCCCTCAGAGCCCGGCCCGTCTGGCGATCTCGGCCTCGCCGGCCGCGCGCATCACCGCCACCGGCACGTCCGTGCGGCCGGTCATCAGCTCCACCTGACGTACCGCCTGGTGGAGCAGCATCGCGTAGCCCGCCACCACCGTGCCGCCCGCCGCCTGAACCGCCGCGGCCGCCCTGGTCGGCCAGGGCGCGTAGACCACGTCGAACAGCGCGGGCACCCCCGCCAGCCTGGACGCGAACGCGTCGGCCGCCCCACCCGGCAGCGTGGACACCACCAGGTCCACCCCGACGGCCGCGTCGAGCTTGTCGAACGTCTCCACCGCCAGCGTGACGCCCAGCCGGTCGGCCACCTCGGCCGTCTCCCCCGCCCTGGACGGATCGCGCACCACCAGCGTCGCCTCGTGCAGGCCCAGGTTGCGCAGCGCGGCCAGCGCGGAGGCCGCCGTGGCGCCGCCGCCGAGCACCGTGGCCGAGCCGGGCGCCGGCACCCCCGCCTCGGCCAGCGCCTGCTCGATGCCGTGAACGTCGGTGTTGTCGCCGTGGCGGGCGCCGTCGCGGAACACCACCGTGTTCGCGCCGCCCACCTCGACGGCCAGGTCGGAGACCGTGTCGAGGAGCGGCAGGACGGCGCGCTTGAGCGGCATCGTCAGCGACAGCCCGGCCCAGACCGCCGGCTCGTCACCGTACGCCGCGCCGCTCTCCGGCCCGTCGCCGTGCGCCTTCCGGCTCTCCGGCCCGTCGCCGCGGGCCTGGCCTCGGGTGGGCGTGAGTTCGGCGAGCAGGCCGGGCAGGCGTGCCTCGTCGCACTCGAACGCCTCATAGCTCCAGCCGTCGAGCCCCATGGCCCGGTAGGCGGCCCGGTGCAGGTAGGGCGAGAGCGAATGTCCGATGGGCGAGCCCAGTACCGCGGCGCGCATCCACGCCCCTTTCCACCCGGAGAGGTCGCGACCTCACGACCTTGCGATCTTTCGACCCGACGACCTTACCGCCGGGCGGCCCTGAGGCGGGCCGCCCGGCGGCGGGTGGTCCCCGTCGGAGTCGCGGGTCAGCCGCCGTTGGCGCGGTACTCGTCCAGCAGTTTCTGGAACTCGGCGTCGGTGGTGGCGAACTTGGTGACGTTGCTCTTCGGGTCGGTGGCCACGAAGAACAGCCAGTCGCCCTTGGCCGGGTGCAGCGCCGCCTTCAGCGCGTGGTCGCCGGGGTTGGAGATCGGGCCCGGCGGCAGGCCGTAGTACATGTAGGTGTTGTACTTGGACTTGCTCTGCAACTGGGCGAACGTCGCCGCCGTGCCCTTCTCGCCCAGCCCGTAGAAGACCGTGCTGTCCATCTTGAGCTTCATCTCCGGCTGGTGGGCGAGCCGGTTGTAGATGACGCGGGCGATCTTGGGCATGTCCTCCGGCCGGCCGGCCTCCGCCTGCACGATGCTGGCGATCGTGACGATCTCGTACGGCGTGCGCCGCAACGCCTTGGCGCCGCTCACCAGGTCGAGCTCCTCGGCCGTCTCGTCGAACCTGCCGACCATCTTGGCCAGCAGCTGGGCCGGGGTGGTGTTGGGCTGGAACTCGTACGTGGCGGGGAAGGCGAAGCCCTCCAGCCGGCCCTTGGCGTACGAGGGCAGCCCGAGCTCGTCGGCGTCCTTGGCCGCGGCGAGGAGTTCCTTGGCCGGCATGCCGGTGTCCTTGGCGAGCTTGGGTATCACGTCGGACAGGCGCCAGCCCTCGGGGATCGTGGTGCGGTCGAGCACCCGGTTGCCCGGGTCGAGCAGCGAGACGGCCTCGGCCGCCGCCATCTTCTTGCGCAGCCGGTACTGGCCGGGCTGCAGCGATCCGCTCTTGCGCGCGTTGTCGATGGCGTTGGTGAAGGCTCTGGCGCTGGCGACGACCCCCAGCCGCTCCAGCTCCTGCGCGACCTCCGTGGCGCTCTGGCCGTCCTTGATCTCCACGAGCACCACGCCCTCGCCCCGGCCGGTGAAGTCGTCGGGGGTGAGGGTGTCGTTGATCCACATGTACCCGTAATATCCACCGCCGCCGATGATGCCCGCCAGGACGATGAAGGCCAGCAGCGGGGCGATGAAACGGCCCCGGCTGCGCCTCTTGCGCTTGCGCCGGCTGCGACCCCGGGCGCGGCGGGTACGTCCTTCGTCGTCCTCCGCGCCGAGCAGGGAGTTCAAATCGAGATCGTTCATAGATGCGCTGGCCAATCTCCCGGCTCGACCGGCCCGGCGTCAAGGGGAAGGGCGGGGCGGACCGGAGTCACCGAGGGGAACTGGGGGACCCGCTGGCCATACTGCCACGACCAGGGGAGATCACTCTGGGTAGCCATGCTAGATGACGGAAAGAGGGCGCATGCCCCACTTCGGGGGTTTCGCGCTGGGATCATCGTGATTCCGTCGGGGACGGGGGTGGTCCCTGCGAGCATCAGTTCATCCCGAGGTTGCGGTTCAACTCTTCCCGGTATCTCACGAACTCGCTCTCTTTGTTGGTGAATTTGGTGATTCTATGCGCCGGATCCGTCGTCACAAACCAGTGCCAATCGCCCTTCGCCGGATGCAAAGCCGCTAGCAGCGCCTTCTCTCCGGGATTGCCGATGGGCCCGGGCGGCAGTCCCTTGTGCTGGTAGGTGTTGTAGGGAGAGTCGACCTTGGTGTCGCTCTCCGTGACCACCTTCTTCAGCTCGCGGCGGCCCTGGGCGTACAGGACGGTGCTGTCGATCTGCAGCGGCATGCCCTTGGCCAGCCGGTTGTAGATGACCCGGGCGATCTTCGGGTAGTCGGCGTCGACCCCGCCCTCGGCCTGCACCAGGCTGGCCACGGTGACGGCCTCCAGCGGGCTCAGGTGCACCCGGGCCGCCTCCTGCTCCAGACGCACCGCCTTCGCGGCGGCGTGGAAGCGCGCGACCATCATGGCCACCGCGTCGGCGGCACCGGCTCCGGGCTCGATCTCGTACGTGGCGGGGAACAGGAACCCCTCCAGGCCCGGCGCGTACTGCGGCAGCCCGACCCGGGCCTTGTCGACCGCCTGCAGCTGCTTCAGCGGCAGGCCGGCCTGCTGGGCGATGCGTTGCAGCACCTCGCCCGCGCGCAGCCCCTCGGGCACGCTCACCCGCCGCACCACCTTCGAGGCGGGGGCGAGCAGCAGTTCGAGCGCGGCGGCCGCGGCCATGCCCTTGCGCAGCCGGTAGTGCCCGGGGCGCAGCCGGTCGGCGACCGCGCGCTGCTCGGTGGCGTTGACGAACGAGCGCGCGCTGGCCACCACCCCGGCCTCGGCCAGCGCGGTGCCGATCTGCTCGGCGCTGGAACCGGGCGAGATGCGTACCGTCACGGCGCCGGTGCCGGCGCCGTCGAAGTCCGCCGGGCTGACGTACGGCCTGAGCACCACGAACGCGCCGACGCCCAGGGCCACCAGCGACGCGGCGGCGCCCAGGGTGAGCAGCCCGGCCTTGCGGAAGGCCCGCTCGCGCCGGGCGGGCAGCGGAACGGCATCCGCCTCATCAGCGTCCGGGGGACGCTGGTCACCGGAGGCACCGGCTCCCGGCAGCGGCTCCTGGGCCGCCTTGGGAGCCCGGGAAGCCCGCCCACCGGGCTCGGCGGCCGCTTCCGACCGCCCGGAGTCCCGCCCGGCGGCCGCTTCGGACCGCCCGGTGTCCGGCTCGGCGGCCGGTTCCGGCGAGTCGGGTTCCGGGTCGGACGGGAACGGGATGAGCTCGTCGTTCTCGTCGCCAGGTGGTGGTGTGCCGCTCATGCGACCACCCCGCGGGACACGCGGGCGCGAGCGCATGAGGAGAGTGAACGACCGTGCGGGGGGTTGGACCGCCCGGTCATGACGCAGGTCCGTCGGCCGCCGCGGACGGCGGTTCGACGGGCCTGCCTGGTGGTCTCTCCGTGGCGCGCTCGGAGTCGAGCGCGTCCTGCAGCAACACGACGGCCGCCGCCTGGTCGACGACGCCCCGCTGCTTCTTGGCGCGTACGCCGCTGGCCCGCAGCCCGTGCTGGGCCGCCACGGTGGTCAGCCGCTCGTCGAACAGCCGCACCGGCGTCGGCGCGAGCCGCCTGGCCAGCTGCACCGCGAACGCGCGGGCCAGCTCGGCGGCCTGCCCCTCGCGGCCGGACAGCGACCTGGGCAGGCCGACCACGACCTCGATCGCCTCGTGCTCGGCGACGATGGCCGCGATGCGGTCGAGGTCGCCCTTGCCGCGCCGGACCGTCTCGACCGGCGTGGCCAGCATCCCCGAGGGGTCGCTGCGGGCCACGCCGATCCTGACGGAGCCGACGTCCACGCCGATGCGTGCGCCGAATCTCATGATCTCCGCCGAACTACCCGGCGACCTGATCAGAGACGGCCTGCTCGACCAGACGGAGCGCGTCGTCGATCGCCTCCGGTCGCGTGCCGCCACCCTGCGCGACATCGTCCTTGCCGCCACCGCCACCCCCAAGAGCCTTGGCGGCGACGCCGACCAGCCTTCCGGCCTTGAGCCCCCGCTCGCGCCCCGCCTCGTTCACCGCGGCGACCACCACGGGCCGGTCGGAGGGGGTACCGGCGATCATCACGACCGCCGGCCGGTCGGCCGGGAATCTGCCACGCACGTCAAGCGCGAGCTTACGCAGATCGTCCGCGCCGGTTCCATCAGGCGCGCGGTGTGTCACCACAGAGACTCCGTGCAGGTCAGACGCCTGGGCGGCGAGCTCGCCGGCCACCTGGAGCACCTGGGCGGAGCGCAGCTTCTCCAGGTCCTTCTCGGCGGTGCGCAGCCGGGTGACGATGCCCTCGATGCGCTCGGGCAGCTCTTCGCGCCGCGCCTTGAGCTGCTCGGTGAGCTGGGCCACCAGCAGGCTCTCGCGGGCCAGGAAGCGGAAGGCGTCGATGCCGACCAGCGCCTCGACGCGGCGCACGCCCGCGCCGACCGACTGCTCGCCGAGCACCTTGACCAGGCCGAGCTGGCCGGAGCTGTGCACGTGGGTGCCGCCGCACAGCTCGCGCGAGTAGTCGCCGATCTCGACCACGCGGACCTCGTCGCCGTACTTCTCGCCGAACATGGCCAGCGCGCCCATCGCCCGGGCCTCGGCCTGGGAGGTGTAGAAGGCGTTGACCTTGAGATCGTTGATGAGGACGGCGTTGACCTCGTCTTCCACGTCGCGCAGCACGCTGGGCGGCACCGCGCCGGCCGAGGTGAAGTCGAAGCGGAAGCGGCCGGGCGAGTTCTCCGAACCGGCCTGGCCGGCGCTCTCGCCGAGCGCGTTCTTGAAGCCGCGGTGCACCAGGTGGGTGGCGCTGTGGCTGCGCGAGATCGCGCGGCGGCGCTCGACGTCGATCTCCGCCTGCGCCTCGTCGCCGACCCGCAACTCGCCGCTGCGCACCTTGCCGCGGTGCACGATGAGGCCCTTGAGCGGTGACTGCACGTCGAGCACCTCGACCTCGGCGCCGCCGCTGGTGCGGATGACGCCCTGGTCGGCGAGCTGGCCGCCGCCCTCGGCGTAGAACGGGGTGCGGCCGAGCACGACCTCCACGGTGGAGCCGGCGCCCGCGGCGGGCACGCTGAGCCCGTCGACCAGGATGCCGACGACGCCGGTCTCGGTCTCGGTCTCGTCGTAGCCGAGGAATTCGATCTTGCCGGCCTTCTCCAGCAGCTGCCCGAAGACGGAGATGTCGGCGTTGCCGGTCTTCTTCGCCGCGGCGTCGGCCTTGGCCGTCTCGCGCTGCTGCTTCATCAGCCGACGGAAGCCCTCTTCGTCGACCTTGAGCCCGTGCTCGGCGGCCATCTCCAGCGTGAGGTCGATCGGGAAGCCGTAGGTGTCGTGCAGCTTGAACGCCTGGTCGCCGGGGATCACCGCGCTCGACTTGCGCTTGGTCTCCTCGACGGCCACGTCGAAGATCGCCGTGCCGGTGCGCAGCGTACTGAGGAAGGAGGCCTCCTCGGCGTCGATGACGCTGTGGATCTGCGGCGCGTCGGCCTTGAGCTCGGGGTACTGCTCGCCCATCACGTTGATCGCGACGTCGGTGAGCTCGTGCATGTAGCGCTCTTCGCCCGAGCCGAGCAGGCGCAGGTTGCGGATGGAGCGGCGCAGGATGCGGCGCAGCACGTAGCCGCGGCCCTCGTTGCCCGGGATGACGCCGTCGTTGACCAGCATGGTGCCGGTGCGGACGTGGTCGGCGATCACCCGCAGGCTCACGTCGGCGCGCTCGTCGCGGCCGTAGCGGGTCTTGGTGAGCTCGGCCGCCTTGTCGAGGATCTTGTAGGTGGTGTCGATCTCGTAGATGTTGTCGACGCCCTGCAGGATCGCCGCCATGCGCTCCAGGCCCATGCCGGTGTCGATGTTCTTGCTCGGCAACTCGCCGGACAGGTCGAAGTCGACCTTGGTGCGGACCTGGCTGAGCTGGTACTGCATGAAGACGAGGTTCCACACCTCGAGGTAGCGGTTCTCGTCGGCCTCGGGCCCGCCCTCACGGCCGTATTCGGGGCCGCGGTCGTAGTAGATCTCCGAGCAGGGGCCGCCGGGGCCGGGCACGCCCATGTGCCAGTAGTTGTCGGCCAGGCCGCGCCGCTGGATGCGGCTCATCGGCACGCCGACCTTGTTGTGCCAGATGTCGAGCGCCTCGTCGTCGTCGAGGTAGACGGTGGCCCACAGCCGCTCTTCCGGGAAGCCGAAGCCGCCCTCGGACTCGGGCTTGGTGAGCAGATCCCAGGCGAACGGGATCACCTCGGCCTTGAAGTAGTCGCCGAAGGAGAAGTTGCCGAGCATCTGGAAGAACGTGGCGTGCCTGGTGGTCTTGCCGACTTCGTCGATGTCGGGGGTGCGCACGCACTTCTGCGCGGTAGCCAGCCGTGACGCCGGAGGCGTGCGCTGCCCCAGGAAGTACGGCTTGAACGGCACCATACCCGCGTTGACCAGGAGAAGCGTTGGGTCCTCAGCGATCAGGCTGGCCGAGGGCACGACCTTGTGCCCACGCTCCTCGAAGAAGCGCAGGAAGCGGCGGGCGATCTCTGCCGACTCCATGGTGGCCATCCTTTTCGTTAGTTGTTGTCTTCAGCGTTGTCGAGCCCGAAGCGGGCCCGCAACCGGGTTTCGCGCTCGGCGGCCTCGCCGAGCGCGTCGGAGGTAAAGTCTCTCACCTGCCGGAGCATCCCCGCCGCGCCGCCCGCGGCCCGCCGGGCCACGTGCTGCGGATGCAGGGCCTGCAGCCTGCGCATCACCCACAGGGTGAGCAGCGCGCCGAGCGACAGGTAGAACAGCCGCCTGATCATCGCGCCCGCCTCGGCCTGCCGGTCCTGCCGGTCCTGCGGGCCTCGAGCGCGCGGCGCACGCCGTAGCCGAGCGCCGACACCTTGATCAGCGGGCCGGTGAAGATCGTCTGGGTGACGCCGCTCAGCTTGGCCGCGTGGCCGCTGACCTGCTTGACGTCCTTGGCGATCGCCTCGACGACGACCAGTTGCCTGTTGGCCTCGTTGACCGTGACGCTCACGTCGTCGAGCAGCGGGACCAGCCGGTTGTTCAGGTCGGAGACCGCCTTGGTGGTCTCGGTGAGCAGCCGGGCGAGCTTGACGAGCACCATGGCGAGAACGCAGACCAGGACTATCCAGCCCGTGGCGGCGATCAGCCCGGCGACCTCTCCAGCGGTAAGCATCCGCTCATCTCCCTCGTACGCTGGGCCGGAACGGCATGAACCCTATCGCGTTCGAGGCCAAGGTTACTGGTGACGCCGACCTTGATCAGGCCGCCACGTCGGCTCCGGACATATCCGTGACTTTGCGCATGAGCCCGCGTGCCGCCGTGATCTCGGGCGCGACCAGGCGTTCCGGCATGGCCATGGCGGTCACGCGCAGGGCCTTGAGCGCGGTGTGCGCGGCGTACTCGGCGGCCGTCCCGCCGGGGCAGCCGTACATCAGCCTGGCCCACGGCGGCAGGGTGGCGAAGGCGAGCGCCCCGGCGGCGGGCAGCGAGCCGACGGCCAGCGGCGGCGCGAGCAGCGCGAGCCGCAGCGAGAAACGGGGGCTGACGCTGCGGCGCAGCGCGTCGCGGGCCTCGTCGGTGACCGACAGCAGCGGCCGCATGCCGTCGAGGTAGTCGGCCAGCTCGGCGCGGGTGCCCGGCGCGTCGCGCAGGCCGACCAGTTCGGCGCTGCGGCGTTGCTCGGCCACGTAGGCGTCGGCGTCGCCGGCGCTGAGCCGCACGCCCGAGCGCAGCGCGAGCTCCAGGCGCGAGGACGTCTCCGCGCAGTGCGCCCAGCGCAGGTTGTCCTGGTCGTCGACGCGGAACAGGGTGCCGGTGTCCGGGTCGAGCCCGATGAGCCTGGCGTGCGTCTCCCGCACCCGCCGCGCCGCGCGTTCGGCCTGCTCGCGGGTGCCGAACGTGCGTACCGCCACGAAGTCGAGCTGCCCGCGCAGCCGGTTCAGCGCCGCTTCCGGGTCGTCGAGCAGGCAGTTCTGCGCGATGCCCCGGATGGTGCGCGGATGCAGCGCCTGCAGCAGGGACGCGCGCAGCATCGCGGGCCAGCCGAAGGTCTCGGTGTGGATGCGCCATGTGACCGATCGCGGGCCGAACAGTCCTCCGCCCGCGCTCACCATCGCCCTCACATGATGGTGATGCCCGCGAAATCGACCTTTAGTTACGGAATCCGGGCGTAGGCCCGGACGGGGACCTGGGCCGGCCCGGGGTTCCTGGGCGGCACGGCGGTGAACGTGGCGCCGGTGGGCGGCACCAGGTCGAGCCCGGTCAGCCCTTCGACGACCGGGACCCCGGCGGCCAGCAGGATCTCCCCCGGCTCCGGGTCGCCGTCGCCGACGCGGTCGGCGTCGGTGCCGACCAGCGCGACGCCCTGCCCGGCCAGCCACTTCGCGCCGGCGGCGGTGAGCGGGTGCCCGGCGCGTGCCCCGGTGTGCAGCAGCACGGCCCGACCGCGGACGTCGAAGGCCGCCAGCGCGCCCACGTCGACATGGGGGCTCTCGGCGCCCGCCACCCGCACCACCACGGCGGGCAGGTCGGCCACGCGCGCCAGCGGCAGCTCGGCCGGGCCGCCGCCGGTATCGGTGCGGGGCGGCGTGAAGCGGGCGCCCTCTGCGCCGCCCAGCTCGACCGGCTCGCCCGCCGCGCCGGAGTCGGCTTCCCGCCGGTCGGACGGCCCGCCGCGGGTGCCCTTGTGCGGCTCGGCGAAGACGCGCACGTTCGCCAGCTCGACGCCGTCGGTCATGAGCAGCCCGAGCGAGGCCACGAACAGCGCCGCGATCTCGGCCTCGCCGGTGTCGGGCCCGGGCAGGTCGACCCGGAAGCCGTGCACGGTGAGGTCGCCGCCGTTGCCGAAGGTGATCGCGGCGTCGAACGAGGCCCGGTACTGAGTGGGAGCTCCCGCAGGCGTCGCGGGAAAGCGGGAACCCCCCGCGGGCGTCGCGGTCACGAGGAGCCTCTCAGGAAGTCGCGGATCTTGGCCCAGCGCTCGGCCACCGGCCCCTCGGCGCCGTGCTTGGTCGGCTCGTAGTAGCGCCGGTCGCGGACCTGCTCGGGCGCGTAGTCCTGGCGGACCAGGCCGTGGTCGAAGTCGTGCGGGTACTTGTAGCCGTCGCCGTGGCCCAGCTTGGCCGCGCCCGGGTAGTGGGCGTCGCGCAGGTGGCCGGGCACCTGGCCGATGAGGCCGCGCCGCACGTCGCCGGCCGCCGCGCCGATGGCCTTGACGACCGCGTTGGACTTGGGCGCCAGCGCGCAGTGGATCACCGCGTGCGCCAGGTTGATCTGCCCCTCGGGCAGCCCGATGAGCTGCACCGCCTGGGCCACGGCCACGGCGGTCTGCAGGCAGGTGGGGTCGGCCAGGCCGACGTCTTCGGAGGCGAAGATGACGATGCGGCGCGCGATGAAGCGCGGGTCCTCCCCCGCCTCGATCATCCGGGCCAGGTAGTGCAGCGCGGCGTCGGCGTCGGAGCCGCGCATCGACTTGATGAACGCGCTGATCACGTCGTAGTGCTGGTCGCCCTGCCGGTCGTAGCGCACCGCCGCCTTGTCGACGGCCTTCTCCACCACCTCGACCGTGATGTCGTCGGCCAGCAGGGCCGCCGCCTCCAGGTACGTCAGCGATCGCCGGGCGTCGCCGCCGGCCAGGCGCACCAGGTGGTCGAGCGCCTCTGGGGCCAGCGTGGCCCGGCCGCCCAGGCCGCGCTCGTCGGCCACGGCCCTGGTGAGCACGCCCCGGATGTCGTCGTCGGACAGGGACTCCAGCGTGAGCAGCAGCGAGCGCGACAGCAGCGGCGAGATGACGGAGAAGAACGGGTTCTCGGTGGTGGCGCCGATGAAGGTGACCCAGCGGTTCTCCACGGCGGGCAGCAGGGCGTCCTGCTGGGCCTTGTTGAAGCGGTGCACCTCGTCGACGAACAGCACGGTCTGGCGGCCTGTCATGCCCAGCTCGCGCCTGGCGTTGTCGATGGCGGCCCGCACGTCCTTGACCCCGGCAGACACCGCGGAGATCTCCACGAAACGCCGCTTGGTGACGTTGGAGACGACGTAGGCCAGCGTGGTCTTGCCGGTGCCCGGCGGCCCCCACAGGAACAGCGACATGGGCGCCTCGCTCTCGACCAGGCGCCGCAGCGGCGTGCCCGAGCCGAGCAGGTGCCGCTGGCCGATCACCTCGTCGAGCGTGCGCGGGCGCATGCGCACCGCCAGGGGCTGCGGCGTGGCCTCCTCAGCCGCCGAATCGAACAGGCTATCCACAACGCGAGATTACAGGCTCCAGACCGCTCTGGCTCCCGAGTCACCGGCGCGGAAGACGAAGTAGCCGGCCACCGCGGCCAGGACCAGGGTCAGCCCGGACAGCGCCAGCGTCACCGGGCGGCCGAAGCGGTGGTCGCCGGTCGCACCGCGGCCCGGGCGGGTGGCGTACACCAGCAGCAGGGCGGCCGCGGCCAGCCCGAGCACCGACAGCAGCAGCGGGTTGGCGAAGCTCTGGTGGGTGGCGATGCGCGCGCCGAGCGCGCCGTCGGCGTCGGCGAAGCGGGCCGCCTTCAGGCTCTCGCCGCTCTGCTTGGCCGCGAAGACCGCGCCCGGCGTCGCCAGGGCGAGCAGGACCACCGCCCAGCCCAGGTACGGACGCCACCGGGGCACCAGCGCGTACGCCGCGCAGACAGCGGCGAGCAGCGGAGTGAGGACGACCGCGAAGTGGATGATCAGCGGGTGAGCCGGCAGGTCCAGTATTTGATCGAACATGGGCACTCCTAGTTCTCATTTCAACTACGGATCCCAGCACGATAAGGTTCGTGACCCCGTGTACCGCAGGGGTCAATTTCGCCACTTACGTACACCACATTCTGGGGCCGGTAGCATGCGCGGAGTTGTTTGGTCATGTGTCGGCAAAGTTGAAGGAGAACATCGGTGAGCGGCGACGACCGCCAGAGCGAGCTGGCGCGGGAGCACAAGGAGCGGCAGGCCAAGCGCGCGGCCGAGCAGGGCGCCAAGACGCGGCGCAACACCTTCATCGGCGCGGGCGTGGCCGTCGTCGTGGTGGCGGGCGGGGTGTTCGCCGCGACCACGCTGATGGGCAAGGACAGTCCTGATGCCGCGGCCGCGATGAACACGCCGAAGCCGTCCGCCTCGACGTCGACCTCGCCCCCGCCGACGGAGCTTCCCAGCACACCGCCCAAGAACCCGGCCAAGGTCTCCTGCACGTACAAGCGGGACGACTCGGTGCCCAACAAGTTCGTCGGCCTGCCGGGCAAGAAGCCCAACCTCAAGCTCAAGACGATGACCGTGACCACCAACCACGGTGACATCGTCATCGACGTCGACCCGAACGCCACCCCGTGCTCGGTCAACTCGATGAGCTTCCTGGCCCAGAAGGGCTTCTACGAGAACACCAAGTGCCACCGCCTGGTGACGCCGGAGACGGCCGGCCTGTTCCTGCTGCAGTGCGGCGACCCCCTGGCCAAGGCCGACGGCGAGAACCCCACGGACGGCTTGGGCACGGCCGGCTACACGTTCCTCGACGAGGCGGTCGGCGTGGTCCCCTACACCCGGGGTGTGGTGTTCCTGACCCAGCCCGACGACGCCGAGGGGCAGAACAGCAGCCAGTTCGCCATCTCGCTGTCGGACGAGAACGGCCAGCTCGAACCGCAGTACTCGGTGCTCGGCATGGTGCGCTCCGGTCTGGAGATCATCGAGAAGGTCGCCAAGGAGGGTGTCCTCGTCAACAAGGAGGACATCGTGGGTGACGGCGGCTCCACCGCGCCCAAGGTCCCGATCGTCATCGAGAAGGTAACGGTCAAGTAGCGCCGCCGCGGGGACATCCCGCCACGCGGCATGACGACGGCAGGGCTCCCGGTGCGGGGGCCCTGCCGTCGTCATGTCCGGACCGCGCAGCCGCGGAGAGGCCCGCCTGTGAGCTGAACCCCCCATGTACGCCGCTCAGAGACGCCGTGCCGGGCTCCGCCCCCGGGAACGCGGAAGGCCCCGCACCCGGTGGGTGCGGGGCCGTCCTGTGGCCGCTCAGGCCTCGGTCTTGGGCTGGGCGTCGACCCCGGCCTCCTTGCGCTGGTCGGCCGTGATGGGCGTGGGCGCGCCGGTGAGCGGGTCGAAGCCGGAGGCGGTCTTCGGGAAGGCGATCACGTCGCGGATCGAGTCGCCGTCGGACAGCAGCATGCAGATCCGGTCCCAGCCGTAGGCGATGCCGCCGTGCGGCGGCGGGCCGTACTTGAACGCCTCCAGCAGGAAGCCGAACTTGCTCTCCGCCTCCTCCTTGGAGATGCCCAGCACGTCGAAGACGCGCTGCTGCATCTCGGCCCGGTGGATACGGATCGAGCCGCCGCCGATCTCCATGCCGTTGCAGACCATGTCGTAGGCGTAGGCCAGGGCCTCGCCCGGGTGGTCCTGGAAGTTGTCGGCCCACTCCGGCTTGGGGCCGGTGAACGGGTGGTGCACGGCCGTCCAGCCGCCTTCGCCGTCCTCTTCGAACATGGGGGCGTCGACCACCCACAGGAACGACCACTGCGACTCGTCGATCAGGCCGCAGCGGCGGCCGATCTCCAGGCGGGCCGCGCCGAGCAGGTCGCGCGAGGCGCTCCTGGCGCCGGCCGCGAAGAAGATCGCGTCGCCGGGGTTCGCGCCGACCTTGGCGGCGAGCCCGGCGGCCTCCTCCTCCGACAGGTTCTTGGCGACCGGGCCGCCGAGCGTGCCGTCTTCCTGGACGAGCACGTAGGCCAGGCCCTTGGCGCCGCGCGAGCGGGCCCACTCCTGCCAGCCGTCGAGCTCCTTGCGGGTCTGCGACGCGCCGCCGGGCATCACCACGGCGCCGACGTAGTCGGCCTGGAAGACCCGGAAGGAGGTGTTGGCGAAGTAGCCGGTCATCTCCACGAGCTCCTGGCCGAAGCGCAGGTCGGGCTTGTCGGAGCCGTAGCGGGCCATCGCGTCGGCGTAGGTCATGCGCGGCAGCGGCATGGGGATCTCGTAGCCGAGGATCTCCTTCCACAGCCGGCCGATCAGCTGCTCGCCGACCGCGATGACGTCCTCCTGGTCGACGAACGACATCTCGACGTCGATCTGGGTGAACTCCGGCTGCCTGTCGGCCCGCAGGTCCTCGTCGCGGTAGCACTTGGCCAGCTGGTAGTAGCGCTCCAGCCCGGCCACCTGCAGGAGCTGCTTGAACAGCTGCGGCGACTGCGGCAGGGCGTACCAGTTGCCCGGCTGCAGGCGCACCGGCACCAGGAAGTCGCGCGCGCCCTCGGGCGTGGAGCGGGTCAGCGTCGGGGTCTCGACGTAGACGAAGCCCAGCTCGTGCATGACCTCGTTGGCCAGGTAGGTGGCCTTCGAGCGGGTGCGCATCGCGGCGGCCACCTGCTGGCGGCGGATGTCGAGGTAGCGGTACTTGAGCCTGGCCTCCTCGGAGACGCCCACGTTGCCCTCGATCGGGAACGGCAGCGGGGCCGACTCGCTGAGCACCTCGACCCGCTCGGCCACGACCTCGATCTGGCCGGTCGGCAGCTCGGGGTTCTCGTTGCCCTCGGGACGCACCCGCACCTGGCCGACGACCAGCACGCAGTACTCGGCGCGCAGGTCGTGGGCGTGGTCCTCCTCGCGGAAGACCACCTGCGCCGAGCCGGAGGCGTCACGCAGGTCGATGAAGACCACGCCGCCGTGGTCGCGGCGGCGGGCCACCCATCCCGCGAGCGTCACTTCCTGCCCGGCGTGCTCCTTGCGGAGCGAGCCCGCCGTATGCGTGCGGATCACTGCACTTTCCCCTTCAAGACGTCGACGACCTGGGCCAGCGGCACCTCGGTCTGCTCAGCGGTGGTCAGGTCTTTCACTTGCACGGCCTGCGCCGCGAGGTCACGCTCGCCCAGGATCAGCGCGAACCTGGCACCTGAGCGGTCGGCGCCCTTCATCGCGCCCTTGAGCCCCTTGCCGCCGAAGGCCAGGTCGGCGCTGATGCCCGCCCGGCGCAGCTCGGTGATGAGCAGGAACATCCGGCGGCGGGCGTCGTCACCCAGCGGGACACCGTACACCTGGACGCGGCTCTGTGCGCTGTCGTCGAGCAGCCCCTCGGCCTCCATGGCCAGGAACGTGCGGTCGGCGCCGAGCGCCCAGCCCACGCTGGGCAGCGCCGGGCCGCCGAGCAGCTCGCTGAGCCCGTCGTAGCGGCCGCCGCCGCCGATGGCCGACTGCGAGCCGAGCCCGTCGTGCACGAACTCGAACGTGGTGCGGGTGTAGTAGTCGAGCCCGCGCACCAGCTTCGGGTCGTCCTCGAAGGCCACGCCGGAGGCGGTGAGCAGGGCTCTGACCTCCTCGTGGTAGGCCCGGCACGCGGCGCAAAGGTGGTCGGTCATCAGCGGCGCGCTCTTGAGCTGGACCTGCACCTCGGGCCGCTTGTCGTCGAGCACGCGCAACGGATTGATCTCAATGCGGGCGCGGGTGTCGGCGTCGAGGTCGAGCCCGCGCAGGAACTCCTGCAGCGCGGCACGGTAGACCGGCCGGCAGGTGCTGTCGCCGAGCGAGTTGATCAGCAGCCGGTGCCGGGTCAGCCCGAGCGCGGCGAAGCCCTGCGCGGCGAGCACGATCAGCTCGGCGTCGAGCGCCGGGTCCTCGGCGCCCAGCGCCTCGGCCCCGACCTGCCAGAAGTGCCGGTAACGGCCCTTCTGCACGTTCTCGTAACGGAACTGGCTGCCGGAGTACCACAGCTTCACCGGAAGCTGCCCGTTGTGCAGGTTGTGCTGGAGCACGGCCCGGACCACGGACGCCGTGCCCTCAGGACGCAGCGTCAGCGACCTGCCCGCCTTGTCGGGGAAGGTGTACATCTCCTTGGAGACGACGTCTGTGGACTCGCCGACACCCCGCTTGAACAGCTCGGTCGCCTCGAAGATCGGGGTCTCGACGTAGCCGTAGCCGGCCAGCCGCGCGGGGGCGACCAGCGCGTCTCTGACGGCCAGGGCCCGCTCGGAGCGAGGCGGCAGCCAGTCGAAGGTGCCCTTCGGTGCTTGGAAACTCATTAGATCCCTCGTGTGGGACCGGCCTGCGGCGTCGCTTCCTTCAAGTACGGGTTGACAGCGCGCTCGCGGCCGATCGTGGTCTGTGGTCCGTGGCCCGGCAGGACGACCGTATCGTCAGGCAGCGGCAGAACCTTGTCGGCGAGGCTGCGCAGGATGGTCGGATAGTCGCCGCCGGGAAGGTCGGAGCGGCCGATGGAGTCACGGAACAGCAGGTCGCCGGCGAACATGATCTTCTCGTCGGGCAGCCTGAAGCTCACGGACCCCCTGGTATGGCCGGGGGTGTGATCGACCACGAGCTCGAGACCGGCGAGCTCCAGCACGGCGCCGTCGGACAGCTCGCGCACGTCGTCGGGTTCGCTCAGCGTGATGCCGCCGAACAGCTGCGCGCTGGTGGGCGACCAGCCGGCCCCCGGGTCGCTCAGCAGGTGGCGGTCTTCCGGGTGGATCCACGCGGGGACGTCACGCGCGCCGCAGACGGGGGCCACCGACCAGACGTGATCGAGGTGGCCGTGGGTGAGCAGCACCGCCACCGGCTTGAGCCGGTGTTCGCGCAGCAGCTCCTCGACGCCGTCGACGGCGTCCTGACCTGGGTCGACGATCACACACTCCGCGCCGGGCGCGGTCGCGACGGCGTAACAATTCGTCTGGAAGGCCCCTGCGGGGAAGCCGGCGATGAGCATCTGCCTCAGGTGATCTCGTCGAAAATCCAATGGGAATGTAACTGAAGGGTACCGGTGCGGGTCGCCGGGCTGCGAATCATTACCCGTTGGCCGATACGATTCGCCCACCTCAGTTGATTGACTATGGGAGGCAAAGCGGTGGCCACGGGGAAGGACCGGCAGAAGCAGCTGGCACGCGAGCACTACGAGCGGCAGATGCAGCGCCGCATCGAGCGCGAGCAGCGGGCCAAGCGCACTGCGATCATCGGCTCGACCGCGGGCGTCGTGGTCGTCGTCGGCGGCATCGTGGCCGCTGTGGCGCTCCTGGGCGGCAACGGGTCGGAGCCTGACGCGTCGGCGTCGGCATCGGCATCGGCTCAGCCGTCGGCGTCCGACACCGCCTCGGCCTCGGCCGCGGCGGGGCCCAAGCCGTACGACGCGGCGAGCGGGACCTGCGGATACGCGCCCGACTCGACGGGCGGCCAGGCCAAAGACGTCGGCATGCCGCCGGCGAAGGTGGATCTCAAGCCCGCCACGAAGACCATGACGATCGCGACGAACCTGGGCGACATCCAGGTCGACCTGAACAACGCCAAGGCGCCGTGCACGGTCAACTCGCTGCAGTTCCTGGCCGACAAGAAGTACTACGACGGCAGCAAGTGCCACCGGCTGGGCAGCGACCAGTTCCCGATGCTGCAGTGCGGCGACCCGTTCGCCAAGGCCGACGGCAAGAGCCAGGACGGCGCCGGCGGCCCCGGCTACGTCATGGCGGAGGAGAACCTGGAGGGCGCCCAGTACAAGCGCGGCGTGATGGCCATGGCCAAGACCTCGGCGCCCGGCAGCACGGGCAGCCAGTTCTTCCTGGTTTACGGAGACATCGGTCTCACGCCGGATTACACCCCGGTGGGTACGATCACCAAGGGGCTCGACATCCTGGACAAGGTGAACAAAGCGGGCATCATTGGCGGCGGCGGCGACGGTACCGGGGCGCCGAAGCAATCCGTCGAAATCAAAAGCGTGACAATCGCTGGCAAGAGCTGACGTAATACAAACTAGGGGCGAAGTAGTCCCGAAGGGTCTGATGGATAGTGCGGGAGGACACGGTGAGCACCGACCCGTGGGGCCGGGTAGACGACGACGGCACCGTCTACGTGCGTACGGCCGAGGGAGAGCGGGCCGTCGGGTCCTGGCAGGCCGGTGAACCCGAAGAGGCGCTGGCCTACTTCCATCGCAAGTACGACGAGCTGGCGGGCCAGGTGCAACTGCTCGAACAGCGGGTCAGGGGCACCGATCTGGCTCCGGCGCAGGCCGAGGCCGGCATCGTCAAGCTGCGTGAGGCCGTGGCCGACGCGCACGCCGTCGGTGACCTGGCCGCGCTGACGGCACGGCTCGACGGCCTGTCCGAGCTGGTCGCGCAGCGGCGCGAGGAGGTCAAGGCGGCCCGCGAGCACGCCAGGGCCGAGGCCAGGCAGGTCAAGGAACGCATCGTCGCCGAGGCCGAGCGCATCGCCGACGAGACCACCCACTGGAAGTCGGGTGGCGAGCGGCTGCGCCAGCTGGTCGAGGAGTGGAAGGCCGCCGACCGCATCGACCGGGTCACCGAGGCGTCGCTGTGGAAGCGGCTCTCGGCCGCCCGCACGGCGTTCGCCAAGCGGCGCAAGCAGTACTTCGCGGGGCTCGACGAGCAGCGTGAGGGGGTGCGCGCGGCCAAGGAGGCCATCGTCGAGGAGGCCGAGGCCATCTCCGACTCCACCGACTGGGGCGCGACCGCGGCGATCTACCGCGATCTGATGCAGCGGTGGAAGGCGGCGGGCCGGGCCTCGCGCGAGGCCGAGGACGAGCTGTGGGCGCGCTTCAAGGGCGCCCAGGACCAGTTCTTCCAGGCCCGTTCCGCGGTGTTCGCCGAGCGCGACGCGTCGCTGGCGGCCAACGCCGAGGCCAAGGAGGTCCTGCTGGCCGAGGCCGACAAGATCCTCCCGGTCACGGACGTGCGCACGGCCAGGAACGCCCTGCGCCACATCCTGGAGCGCTGGGAGGCGGCGGGCCCGGTCCCGCGCGAGCAGCGCGACCGGCTCGAAGGCGGGCTGCGCAAGGTCGACGAGGCCGTGCGCAAGGCCGAGGACGCCGAGTGGAAGCGCTCCAACCCCGAGGCCAGGGCGCGCGCCCAGAGCACCGTCGACCAGCTGCGCACCTCCATCGACCAGCTGGAGAAGCGCCTGTCCAAGGCCCAGGCCGCCGGCCGCGCCAAGGACGTCAAGGAGGCCGAGGAGGCGCTGACCGCCCGGCGTTCCTGGCTGGAGGAGGCCGAGCGCACGCTGGCGGAATTCAGCTAGAGCGGCGCCCGCCCGGGCTCTAGGGTGGCGGTCATGGATCCGGTGACCGCCGCCCGCGCCCTGGTCGAGGAGATGTTCCCGGAGGCGCTGTACGCCGTGCTCGGCGGCAGCGTCGTCACGGGCCGCCGCACGTCCACCTCCGATCTCGACGTGCTGGTCGTGATCGACGGCCTGACCGAGCCGTACCGCGAGTGCCTGCGTCACGGCGGGTGGCCGGTGGACCTGTTCGTGCACGGGCGCACGAGCCTGGCGGCCTACCTGGAGTCCGACTTCGCCCGCGGCCGGCCGGTGCTGGCCCGCATCTGCACCGACGGGGTGGTGCTCACCGACCGTCATGGACTGGCCGAGCGGTTGCGCGGCGACCTGCGCGCCCGCCTGTCCCAGGGCCCCGGCGTCCCCGCGCCCGCCGATCTGGAGCGGGCCCGCTTCGTCCTGTCCGACCTGCTCGACGACCTGGCCGGCGGCGGCGATCCCGGCGAGCTGGCGTTCGTCCGCTGGAGCGTGGTGGAGGCCACGGCCAGGCTGGCGCTGAGCGTGGCAGGCCGCTGGCAGGGCGGCGGCAAGTGGCTGCTGCGCGAGCTGCTCGCCCACGATCCCGCGCTGGCCGCCGAGCTGCTGGCCGCCCAGAACGACGGGGTACGGCTGTTCGCGGTGGCCTCAGACGTCCTTGAGCGGGCGGGAGGGCGCCTCTGGGAGGGTTACCGGGCCCCGGGTGACCCGTTTCACCGTCCGCTGCGTCACGTGGCCTCTGGGGCCCTCTCGGGCGAGACGGCGCAGAGCGCGGGCATGCGGCGGCTGGCGGCGATCAGCGGGGCGACGGCCGGGTCGTCGCGGTTGTGGATGGGCCAGACCCACGTCGCGCCCGCCACCCGCTCGTCCGACCACCATCACGGGGCCTCGGAGACGGCCATCTACGTGGTCAGCGGCACGCCGTCGTTCGTCTTCCTGGACGAATCGGGCGAGGTGCGGCTCGACACCGGGCCGGGCGACTACGTGTTCGTGCCGCCGTACGTGCCGCATCGGGAGGAGAACCCCGATCCGGCGTGCGAGGCGGTGGTGGTGATCGCGCGCAGCACCCAGGAGGCCGTCGTCGTCAACCTCCCCGACCTGCGCGCCCGCTGACGCCGTCCGGCGGGCGGCGCGGCCGTCGGCCGTCGGCCGTCGCGACGCGGGATCAGGCGCCGGCGCCGCTCACCCGGTAGACGTCGAACACGCCCTGGATGCTGCGCACCGCCTTGAGCACGTGGCCCAGGTGTTTCGGGTCGCCCATCTCGAAGGTGAACTTGCTGATCGCCACCCGGTCGCGCGAGGTGGTCACCGACGCGCTCAGGATGTTGACGTGCTGGTCGGACAGCGTGCGCGTGACGTCGGACAGCAGCCGCGGCCGGTCGAGCGCCTCGACCTGGATGGCCACCAGGAACACGCTGTCTTCGCTGGGCGACCAGCTCACCTCGACCAGCCGGTCGGGCTGCGACTTGAGCTGCTGGACGTTCGTGCAGTCGGCCCGGTGCACCGAGACGCCGTGGCCGCGCGTGACGAACCCGACGATCTCGTCGCCGGGCACCGGCGTGCAGCACTTGGACAGGCGCACCCACACGTCGGCGTCGCCCGCCACCACGACGCCCGCTCCCCCGCCGCCGCGCGGGCGGCCGCGCAGGCGGGTGGGCAGCGAGGTCTCGGCGATGTCCTCCTCGGCGCTCTCCACGCCGCCGATCGAGGTGACCAGCTTCTGCACGACCGCCTGCGCCGCGATGTGCCCTTCGCCGACGGCCGCGTAGAGCGCGGACACGTCGGGGTAACGCAGGTCACGGGCCAGCGCCAGCAGCGCCTCGCCGGACATCAGCCGCTGCAGCGGCAGGCCCTGCTTGCGCATGGCCCGCCCGATGGCCTCCTTGCCCGCCTCGATCGCGGTCTCGCGGCGCTCCTTGGAGAACCACTGCCTGATCTTGTTACGGGCGCGGCCGGACTTGACGAACTTCAGCCAGTCGCGCGAAGGCCCGGCGTCCGGCGACTTCGAGGTGAAGATCTCCACCGTGTCGCCGTTGCCGAGCCTGGACTCCAGCGGGACGAGGCGCCCGTTGACCCGGGCGCCGATGCAGCGATGCCCCACCTCGGTGTGCACCGCGTAGGCGAAGTCGACCGGCGTGGCGCCCTCGGGCAGGGCGATGACCTGGCCCTTCGGGGTGAACACGTAGACCTCGGAGACCGACAGGTCGAAGCGCAGCGACTCGAGGAACTCGCCGGGGTCGGAGGTCTCCTTCTGCCAGTCGAGGAGCTGGCGCAGCCAGGCCATGTCGCTGCCCGGCTTGACCTTGCCGGACGGGCCGGGGGCGCCGACCTCCTCCTTGTACTTCCAGTGCGCGGCCACGCCGTACTCGGCCCTGTGGTGCATCGCGTGCGTACGGATCTGCAGCTCCACCGGCTTGCCCTCGGGGCCGATCACGGTGGTGTGCAGCGACTGGTACATGTTGAACTTGGGCATCGCGATGTAATCTTTGAACCGGCCGGGCACCGGGTTCCACCGTGCGTGGATCGTTCCGAGCGCCGCGTAACAATCGCGCACGCTGTCGACCAGCACCCGGATGCCCACCAGGTCGTAGATGTCGTCGAACGCCACGTCGCGGGCGATCATCTTCTGGTAGACCGAGTAGTAGTGCTTGGGCCGGCCCTTGACCACCGCGCGGATCTTCGCCTCGCGCAGGTCGCCGGAGACCTTCTCGATGACCTCCTGCAGGAACAGGTCGCGCCGCGGCGCCCGCTCCGACACCATGCGCGCGATCTCGTCGTAGCGCTTGGGGTAGAGCATGGCGAAGGCGAGGTCTTCGAGCTCCCACTTGATCGTGTTCATGCCCAGCCGGTGCGCGAGCGGCGCGAAGATCTCCAGCGTCTCGCGCGACTTCTGGTGGCGCTTGTGCTCGGGCAGGTAGCGCATGGTGCGCATGTTGTGCAGCCGGTCGGCCAGCTTGATGATCAGCACCCGGATGTCGCGCGACATCGCCACGACCATCTTGCGCACGGTCTCGGCCTGCGCGGCGTCGCCGAACTTGACCTTGTCGAGCTTGGTCACGCCGTCGACCAGCGAGCCGATGGTGTCGCCGAAGTCGCCGCGCAGCTCGTCGAGGCTGTAGGCGGTGTCCTCCACCGTGTCGTGCAGCAGCGCGGCGCACAGGGTCTCGTCGTCGGTGCCGAGCTCGGCCAGGATCGTCGCCACCGCCAGCGGGTGGGTGATGTACGGGTCGCCTGACTTGCGCTTCTGATCGCGGTGGTGGTACGCCGCGACGTCGTACGCGCGTTCGATGAGGCGCAGGTCGGCCTTGGGATGGGTGGCACGAACCGTGCGGAACAACGGCTCCAGCACCGGATTCATGGCCCCACCCCCAAACCGCCGACGACGCACCGCTGGAACACCGGGCGCGTCGGCATTCCCTGCGTCGGTTACGTCGGGCACGACCACATCACGGGGCACACAGACTCCTCACGTTCGAGTCCAGATCCCCCCAGTGTATCCAGGTGGCGAACCTGGCCTGCCGTGGGTCGGGCTCAGACGATCACAAGGGAGCGCAGATCCACTCCCGTCAAGCGCTCACGTCCCTGGAGAAAGGCCAGTTCCATGAGCACGGCGAGGCCGACGACCACACCGCCGGCCCGTTCCACCAGCTCCACCGCCGCCTTCGCGGTGCCGCCGGTGGCGAGCACGTCGTCGACGATGAGCACGCGGTCACCGGGCGCGAACGCGTCGCGGTGCACCTCGATGGTCGCGGAGCCGTACTCCAGATCGTAGGACTCTTCGAGCGTGGCGGCAGGCAGTTTCCCCTTCTTGCGCACCGGGACGAATCCGGCGCCCGCCCGCAGCGCCACCGGAGCGGCCAGGATGAAGCCCCGCGCCTCGATGCCCACGATCTTGTCGACCTGGTGCAGGCTCGCCAATTCGTCCACGACGGCGGCGAACGCGACGGGGTCGGCCAGCAGCGGGGTGATGTCCTTGAACAACACTCCAGGCTTGGGGTAGTCGGCCACGTCCCTGATGCGATCCAGGATCACCTTGCTCAGCTCGCTCATCCCGCACTTCCTCCCAGATCTCCGGCCTGACGGCCTCCATGATGACGTACTGCGCACCCTGACGAGGGCAGCCTGAAGAGCGCACACGACGAGCGCCCCGGCCCGCTTCGGGGTCCGGGGCGCCGGTCGTACGGCGGGCGCGGCTTGTCAGCCCTTGGCTACCGCGGCGCTTTTGGGCCCTTTCGGGCCGCCCTTGCCGCTGCCTCCCGTGGCGGCGAGACGGCGGGCGATGGCCTGGTACTTCGGCTCGCGCTCCTTCAGCGTGACCAGCAGCGGCGTGGCCACGCACAGCGAGGAGTAGGTGCCGACGATCATGCCGACGAACAGGGCCAGCGACAGGTCCTTCAGCGTGCCCGCGCCGAGCAGCGTGGTGCCGATGAACAGGATCGCCGCCACCGGCAGGATCGCGACCAGCGAGGTGTTCAGCGACCGGATCAGCGTGTGGTTGAGCGCGTTGTTGGCCGCCATCGAGTACGTCTGCTTCGACGTCGTGCCCAGCTTGGCCGTGACTTCCTTGATCATGTCGAACACCACGACCGCGTCGTAGAGCGAGTAACCGAGGATGGTCAGGAAGCCCAGCAGCGTCGCCGGCGTGACCTCGAAGCCCGACCAGGCGTAGACGCCCGCGGTGATCACCAGGTCGTGGATGAGCGCCACGATGGCGGCCAGCGCCATCTTGGGCTCGAACGCCATCGACAGGTACAAGATGATCGCGAGCATGAACACGCCCAGGCCGATCCAGGCCTTGGTGGAGACCTCACCGCCCCAGGACGGGCCGATCAACTGCACGTTGATCTGGTTCACCGGGACGCTGAACTCCTTGGCGACCGCGCTCTGCACCGTGTTGAGCGTGTTCTCCGGCAGCGCCTCGGTGGTGACGCGCCAGCGCTCGCCGGCCGTCTGCGCGATGACCTGGTGCACGCCGGCGTCCTTGAACGTGGCACGCACGTCCTCGACGGCGGCGGTCTTCGCCGGGAAGGAGAAGACCGAGCCGCCCTTGAACTCCACGCCCAGGTTGAGCCCGTTGATCAGCAGTCCGGCGATGGACACGATCAGCAGGAAGGCCGACAGGCTGTACCACAGCCTCCACTTGCCGACGAAGTCGACGTCGATCTCGCCGCGATAGAGGCGACGCCCCAGTCCCATCTCAGGCCTCCTGCGGAGTGGTCGTGCGGCCGGTGGAGTTGTCGGCGCTCATGCGCTCGGCGTCCAGACCCGACAGCGGGTGGCCCTTGGCGAAGAACTTCATCCTCGCCAGGAGCGCGATGAACGGCTTGGTGAACAGGAACACCACCACGATGTCGATCAGCGTGGTCAGGCCCATCGCGAACGCGAACCCGGCCACACCGCCCACGGCCAGGAAGTACAGCACGATGGCGGCGATGAACATGACGGCGTCGGCGATCAGGATCGTGCGGCGGGCACGGACCCAGGCCACCTCGACGGCCGCGCGCAGCGTCCGCCGTCCTTCCTTCATCTCATCACGGATGCGTTCGAAGTACACGATGAAGGAGTCGGCGGTGATGCCGATCGAGACCACCAGGCCGATGATGTGCGGCAGCGACAGCGCGAATCCGGCGTTCTTGCCGAGGACGACCACCGCCGTGTAGGTCAGGATCGAGGCCACCACGAGGCTCAGCACCGAGACGATGCCCAGGCCCCGGTAGTAGAGCAGCGAGTAGATGACGACCAGCACCAGGCCGATGAGGCCGGAGATCAGGCCGCCCTTGAGCTGGTCCTGGCCGAGGGTCGAGGAGACGGTCTCGATGGAGCTGCGCTGGAACTTCAGCGGCAGCGCGCCGTACTTGAGCTGCTCGGCCAGGTCGGTGGCGCTCTTCTGGTCGAAGTTGCCGGTGATCTCGGCGCGGCCGCCGGGGATCGGGCCCATGATGTTGGGCGCGGTGATCACGACGCCGTCGAGCACGACCGCGACCTGGTTGCGCGGCGCGGGCGAGTTGAAGGCCTGCTGCGTGAGCTGGGCCCAGGCGTTGGCGCCCTTGCTCTTGAAGTCGAGCTGGACGGCCCACTGCACGGAGCCCTGCGGGATGCCGGCGCTGGCCGTGTCGATGTCGGTGCCGACCACCTTGGCGACGTCGAGCACGTACTTGGCGCTGCCGTCGCTCTCACAGGCGGCGACCTGCTTGGCCGGGTCGTCCTGGACGCCCTGGCCACGGGTCTTCGGGTCGACGCAGTTGAGCTTGTTGAACTGCTCGAGCACCGCGGGGTCGATGCCCTCGGTGCTGACGCCGGCGTTCGGGTCCTGCTGCGGCGGCGGCGTACTGACCTGGCCGCTCGGCGAGGCCGACGGCGACGGCGCGGGCGTGGTGTTCTTCTTGCCCGTCTGCTGCGTGCCCGTCTGCTGCGGGTCCTGCTGGGTCTGCTTCTGCCCGTTCTGCCGGCCAGTGGCGGCGGCGGTGGGCGTGGCGGACGACGCCGGCGCGGTCAGCGCGGACGACAGCGCCTTGCCGGTCGGCGACGCGGTCGGCCTGGCGCTCGGGGTCCCCGCCGAAGCCGACGGCTGGGGCTTGGCCGAGGAGGTCGCGGAGGCCGAGGGCGACGCGTTCGGCGTGGGCGCGTTGGTGGCCAGGTCCTGGGGCACCTGCGTGCCCTGCACCGCGAGCACCTGGCGGAAGCGCAGCTCCGCGGTGGTGGCGACCAGCTTGATCGCCTCGCTCTGTCCGACGCCCGGAATCGAGATGATGATGTTGTCGCCGGACTTGGCGACTTCCGCGTCGGAGATGCCGGTGCCGTTGACTCGGTCGCGGATGATGTTCACCGCGCGGTCCAGGATCTCCTCGGGTGGAGGCTGGTTGTTCTGAGTCACGGGGGAGAGGGTCACCGTCGTTCCGCCGGCGAGGTCGAGGCCCAGCTTCGGCGTGTACGCCTGCTGCAGAAGCATCGTCCCGCCCAGGGCGAGGATGAGCGCCAGCAGCACCAGGAGCGTACGCCCCGGTCGGCTGTGGCGGCTGGTCGGTCGGGCCACTGGTCGTCAGTTCTTTCAGATAGAGGTGGTTGTCGCAGAGCCTAGTCAGGACTTCTTGGTGCTGGAGTCCTGGTCGTCGTTCCGCTCGGCCGAGGCCTCCGCCTCGTCCTTGCCCTCGTCGAGCGGGGCCTCGTCGTCGCTCGCGGGAGCGTCGCCAGGCGTGACGACGCGGCCGATGGCGGCCTTCACCCAGCGGGTCTCTATCCCGGGGGCGACCTCGAGAATCACATCCTCATTGTCCACCGCCACGACCGTGCCGAACAGGCCGGTCGTGGTCATGACGCGGGCGCCCGGCGCCAACGAGTTCTGCATCTTGACCGCCTCCTGCTGGCGCTTGCGCTGCGGGCGGATCAGCAGGAAGTAGAACACCACCACCAGAAGGATCAGCGGCAGAATGCTTCCGAGTTGCTCCATAAGGGGCGACCTTCCATAGTCGTACAAGAAGTTGACACCGGCCTCGCGCCGGAAATTCCGGCGATGCGTCGGGCCGCGCCGCTCAGGCCGTCAGCCTACACAGCCAGCCAAGCCACGGAGTGTAGGCGCTTGTTATGAAACGCGGCAACGAGGCAGCGATTCGGCGCGCGGGGAAGTTCCCATTTTGAAATGGTTGCAACCGTTCTGTGATCAGTCGGAAACCGCGGCCCCGAACGCGTCGGGCGGCGGCGTCATCCCGAGGTGGATCCAGGCCGCGGCGGTGGCCACCCTCCCGCGCGGGGTGCGGGCCAGCAGCCCCTGCCTGACCAGGAAGGGCTCGGCCACCACCTCCACGGTCTCCGGCTCCTCCCCCACGGCCACGGCCAGCGTCGACAGGCCGACCGGGCCACCGCCGAACTTGCGCAGCAGCGCGCCGAGCACCGCGCGGTCGAGCCGGTCGAGCCCTTCGGCGTCGACCTCGTACAGGTTGAGCGCGGCCGCCGCGATCTCGCGGTTGACCAGGCCGTCGGCGCGCACGTCCGCGAAGTCGCGCACCCGGCGCAGCAGCCGGTTGGCGATGCGGGGCGTGCCGCGCGAGCGCCTGGCGATCTCGTGCGCGCCCTCGTCGGGCAGGTTCACCCCGAGCAGCCTGGCCGAGCGGTTGAGCACCTGCTCCAGCTCGGCGACCTCGTAGAAGTCCATGTGCGCGGTGAAGCCGAACCTGTCGCGCAGCGGCGCGGGCAGCAGGCCGGCCCGCGTGGTGGCGCCGACGAGCGTGAACGGCGCGATGTCCAGCGGGATCGCCGTGGCGCCCGGGCCTTTGCCGACCACGATGTCGACCCTGAAGTCCTCCATCGCGAGGTAAAGCATTTCTTCCGCGGGCCTGGCCATCCGATGGATCTCGTCGATGAACAGCACCTCGCCCTCGGCCAGCGTGGACAGGATGGCCGCCAGGTCGCCGGCCCGCTCCAGCGCGGGGCCCGAGGTGACGCGCAGCGGCGCGCCCAGCTCGGCCGCGATGATCATGGCCAGGGTGGTCTTGCCCAGGCCGGGCGACCCGCTCATCAGCACGTGGTCGGGTGGCCGCTGCCGCTTGAGCGCGCTCTCCAGGACCAGCGACAGCTGCTCCCTGACCCGGCCCTGGCCGATGAACTCGCCCAGCCGCTTGGGCCGCAGCGCCGCCTCGATCTGCAGCTCGTCGCCTTCCGCGTCGGGAGAGACCAGCTCGCGCTCAAACCCCACTCCAGGACCCCTTCACCCGACCGCACCCGACCGGCCCCACCGTAACGCCACGCGCCGCGGCCCGCGACGCCGCGCCGCCCCGGGGACGGCGCACGGCGAAGCAGCGGCTCATCGGCTGCTCAGCGATCGCAGCGCGGCCTTGAGCAGGGCCGCGATCTGGGGCGGCCGGCCCACGGAGAGATCGGCCTCGGCCAGCGGCTCGACGGCGGCGAGCGCCTCGTCGGCGTCCTTGCCCGAGTAGCCGAGCCCCACCAGCCCCGAGTGCACCTGCTCGCGCCACACCGCCACCGGACGCTCGCCGGCGATGACCGCGTTGACCGCCTCCTCCGGCGTGCCGAGCCGGTCCTTCAGTTCGAGCACGATGCGCTGGGCGCCCTTCTGCCCGATGCCGGGCACCTGGGTGAGCGCCTTGAGATCGGCGCTCGCGACGGCCACGCGCAGCGCGTTGGGCGAGTGCACGGCGAGCATGGCCAGCGCCAGCTTGGGGCCGACGCCGCTGGCCGTCTGCAGCAGCTCGAAGACGACCCGCTCGTCGTCGGTGGCGAAGCCGTAGAGGGTGAGCGACTCCTCGCGCACCACCAGGGACGTGGCCAGCCGCGCCTCCTCGCCGACCCGCAGCGTGGCCAGCGTGCCCGGCGCGCAGTGGGTGAGGATGCCGACGCCGCCGACCTCGATGACCGCCGCGTCGGGGGCGATCGCGCTCACCCTGCCGCTCACCGAGGCGATCACAGCTGCACGTCCTTACGCTGGTCAGCGGGCTTCCCCTGCCCGGCGGGCCCGGCCTGCCCGATGGGCCCGCGTGCGGCGGGGCGCGGGACGCGCGCCCTGGCGGCGGACTCCGCCCTGGTGGCCTTGGCCAGCGCCGCGGCCAGCCGATTCTGCGGGCCGCCGCGCCAGACGTGGCAGATGGCCAGCGCCAGCGCGTCGGCCGCGTCGGCCGGCTTGGGCATCTCGGCGAGCCGCAGCAGCCGGGTGACCATGGTGCCGACCTGCTTCTTGTCGGCCGTGCCGCTCCCGGTGATGGCCGCCTTGACCTCGGACGGCGTGTGCAGCGCCACCGGCAGCCCGCGCCTGGCCGCGCAGAGCACGGCGATGCCCGCCGCCTGCGCGGTGCCCATGACGGTGCGCACGTTGTGCTGGCTGAAGACCCGCTCGACGGCGACCGCGTCGGGACGCACCTCGTCGAGCCACTGCTCGATGCCGGCCTCGATGCCGACCAGGCGCGCACCCAGCTCCTCGTCCGCGCCGGTGCGCACCACCCCGACCGCCACCAGCGTCAGCGGCGTGCCCGGGCGGCCCTCCACCGCGCCCAGGCCGCACCGGGTCAGCCCCGGATCGACGCCCATCACCCGCACCGGATCGCCCCTCCCGCCGAACATCTGTTCGGCAGGAGACTCTACCCCGGCTGAGGTGGCCGCGCACCGGGAAACGCGCCGCGCGGCGGGGAAACGCCGGTCAGAAGTAGTCGAGCATGTACGGCTTGGCGGCGAACGCCGAGTCGAGCACCTCGTCGTATCGGTCGTTCCCGGACATGAGCCCGGTGAGCCGCAGCGTGCTCGCGGGCACGCCGGCGTACAGCGCGGAGAAGCCACCGATCCCCAGCGACGGGCCGTCCGCCCCGGCCCCGGCGCGGGTGGCCGCGCCCGAGCCGCCGCCGAACTCCAGCCGCCAGCCCTCGCCGTCGACCGTGAGCGGCACGTCGGCGGCCACGCCCACCGGGTAGCCGCGGCGCTCGGCCGCGGCCGCCACGTCGAGCACCCTGAACATCCACCGCTGCTGCTTGACCTGGTCGATCGAGCGTTCGCGGAGCAGCCACAGCACCGGGTCGTCGGGGGCGACGTGCGCCACGACGTTCTTGGCGATCGAGGACGAGCTGCCCACCATCGACCACAGCGCCCTGGTGGTCTCCTCCGACCCGGCCACCAGGCTGTCGACGCGCAGGTTCTCGCCCTCCCAGCGGTAGACGAGGAATCCGTCGTCGGCCAGGTAGAGGAAGTCGTCCTCCTCGTCGAGCCACAGGGCCCAGGTGCGCTCGTCCCAGGAGATGGGGCCGCTGGCGCGGGTGGCGCCGTGCGGCGACCAGCTCGGCGGCGTCGGCGGGGCCCATCCTGCGCAGCTTGACCTGCCCGGACCGCTTGATCGTGCGCAGCGACTCGGCCGGCAGCGTGACCACGTGCTGCGCCCCCGCGTGCTCGTAGCCGAGCGAGCGGTACAGCGGCGTGGTGGCCGGGTAGAGGGCGGAGACGGCGTCGCCGAAGGCGGTCGCCCGCTCGATCACCGCGCGCATGATCGTGGTGCCGACGCCGCGGCCGCGGTCCTCGGGGTTGACGGTGACACCGGCGATGCCCGCCATGGGCTGCGGCCTGCCGTGCCACCACTGGGTGAACCTGCGCAGCCGGGCCGAGGCGGCCAGCCTGGAGCCGTCGAAGGCGCCGAGGTAGCGGCCCTCGCCGAGAGTCGGGACGACGGCCTTGCGCCAGGTCTCCGCGTCGCTGGCCGGCAGCGTGCCGAACGAGCGTTTGCGCAGGTCGAGGACGGCGTCAAGATCCTCTAGGGTGAGATCGCGAATTTCCACAACGTTCAAACCTACGCACCGGGTACGGCCGAGCGCGAACCGTTTACCGTGACGGCGAGCCTGTCGAGGCAGAGCAACTGGGCGGCCACCGCTGCCGCCGCCGCGACGACGACCACGACCGGCGGGGTGGCCAGACCGGCCGCGGCGAACCCGGCCGGGTGCACGCCGATCTGGACGAGCTGGCGCACGGGCGCGGTGTGCAGCCCCGGGTCCTGGGTCACCAGCAGCGGCCAGTACAGGTCCCTGGCGTTGACGAGCGTGACCGCGCCGGTGAGCACGCCCGCCATGGGCAGCGACGGGACGAACACGCCGCCGAAGAAGTCGCCGCCCGCGCGCTCGGCCAGGCCCTTGCACAGCAGCGTCAGCACCAGCAGGGCGGGCAGGCTGACCAGGAGCGGCGGCACGAGCGCGGCGAAGGTGTCGATCAGCCCGAGATGGCGGGCGGTGCGCCAGTCGGCCACGCCGAGCGGGCCGAGCCCGGCGAACAGCCAGGGCGCCAGCGGCAGCAGCAGCCACTCGCTGCGCCTGCCGAGCGGACGCAGGCCGCCGATGCCCAGGGCGCCCAGGTAGGCGACGCCGACCGACACGAGCGCGCCGGCCAGGGCCGGGACCCACGTGTTGACCTGCGTGCCGAGGTCGCCCGGCGGCACGGCCTGGACGTCGGGTCCGAGCAGCGCCGAGATCCACGGCCAGGCGCACACCACCGCGACCGCCACGACCACGACCAGAGCCACCACCCCGACCGCCACCCTGGCCGAGGTACCGAGCACCGAGCCGGTGGGTGAGGCGGCGCGTGGGGTGAGGCCGGTGGGTGACGTGTCGGTGGTCGCCTTGGGGCCTGTGGCGCTGCGCGGGACGAGGGTGATGCGCATCCCGGTGGCCACGGCGACGATCGTCGCGACCAGGCCGAGCGCGCCGAGCAGCAGCCCGGTCAGCGTGGCGACCGCCGCGCCGGTGCCGAAGTCGGCCTGCCTGAACGCGTGCTCGTACTGCAGCCCCGCCAGCGTCTCCGTACTGTGCCCCGGGCCGCCCCTGGTGAGCGCCAGAGCGAGCGAGAACGCCTGCAGGCCCACCGCGACCACCCCCAGCCCGGTGAGGGCCGCCACGGCCAACGTGGCGCGCCCTGGGGCGCCGCCACGCAGTGCGGGCAGGAACGCCGTCACCGCCAGCGCGCAGATCAGCCCGAACGTGGCCGCCGCGACGATCAGCCGGAGCGTTCCCGGCGCGGTGGCCGGGTCGCGCAGCCCGGCGGCCAGCGCGGCCACCCCGGACGCGTCGGGAGCGAGCCCGCGCAGCCACCCGGCGGCGATCCCGGTCGGCGTGAACGTGACGACCGCCAGCGACAGTACGGCGACCCCGGCCCGTCGCGGCCAGGGGCCCGCCCGGTCGAGCGCCACCGCCAGCAGCGGCCCCACCAGCACGGTCACCAGCACCGGGACCACGGTGAGCGACAGCGTGAACCACAGCGCGCGCCAGAACGCGCCGCCGCCCAGCAGCGCGGCGTAGTTGTCGAGCCCCACGAACAGGCTCTCGCGCAGCACTCCCCCGCTGCTCAGGCTGAGCGCCACCGTCTGCACGGACGGCACCACCAGCGTGATCAGCGTGCCGAGCATCGCCGGGACGGCGAGCAGCCACCCGAGAGCGGACGAGTACGCCGGAGCGGGGGTGGGGGAAGTCACGTCGCCCGACCCTAGCCGCACCCACGCCACCCGGCCACCGAGATGCGGCACCGCCCCCGGAAGTCCGGCGAACTCCCCGGGCGATACCACCACAGACCGGCCGGAACGCCGCACTCAACAGCGCCGCAGAGAGACGCGAAGAGCCGCGGAGCGGCGTGATCCGTCAGGCGTCGAGCGCGGCGAGCACGTCGTCCGAGACGTCGAAGTTGGCGAAGACGTTCTGCACGTCGTCGCTGTCCTCCAGCGCGTCGATGAGGCGGAACACCTTCTTGGCGCCCTCCTCGTCGAGCGGCACGCTCATCGTGGGCAGGAAGCTGGACTCGGCCGAGTCGTAGTCGATGCCCGCTTCCTGCAGCGCCTTGCGCACCGGCACCAGGTCGCCGGCCTCGGAGACCACCTCGAACGACTCACCGAGGTCGTTGACCTCCTCGGCGCCCGCGTCGAGGACCGCCATGAGCACGGTGTCCTCGTCGAGGTCGTTCTTGGGCACGATCACGACGCCCTTGCGGTTGAACATGTACGACACCGAGCCGGGGTCGGCCAGCGAGCCGCCGTTGCGGGTCAGCGCGACGCGGACCTCGGAGGCGGCGCGGTTGCGGTTGTCGGTCAGACACTCGATGAGCACCGCGACGCCGCCGGGCGCGTAGCCCTCGTACATGATCGTCTGCCAGTCGGCGCCGCCGGCCTCCAGGCCGCCGCCGCGCTTGCGCGCCCGCTCGATGTTGTCGTTGGGCACGGAGTTCTTCTTGGCCTTGAAGATGGCGTCGAAGAGTGTGGGGTTGGCATCCGGGTCAGGGCCACCGGTCCGGGCCGCCACTTCGATGTTCTTGATGAGCTTGGCGAACAGCTTGCCGCGCTTGGCGTCGAGCGCGGCCTTCTTGTGCTTCGTCGTCGCCCATTTGGAGTGGCCGGACATTACCTAGAGCTCCCTCGCGAGTTGACCATGGAAACGAAGTAACGGTGCACGCGCGTGTCCCCGGTCAGCTCGGGGTGGAACGACGTCGCGAGCAGCGGCCCTTGGCGGACCGCGACGATCCTATCCCCAGGCTCGGCCCTGCCCAGCACTTCCACGTCGGCGCCGACGGATTCGACCCAGGGGGCGCGGATGAACACGGCGTGCACGCGTTCGCCCGCGAAGTCCAGATCCGACTCGAACGAGTCGACCTGGCGGCCGAAGGCGTTCCGCCTGACCACCATGTCGATGCCGCCGATCGTCTGCTGGCCCTCGATGCCGTCCTGGATCCGGTCGGACAGCATGATCATGCCGGCGCAGGAGCCGTAGGCGGGCATGCCCTCCTTGATGCGCAGGCGCAGCGGTTCGAGCATGTCGAAGGTCTCGGCGAGCTTCCACATCGTGGTCGACTCACCGCCGGGGATGACGAGCCCGTCGACCGCCTCCAGCTCGGCGGGCCTGCGCACGGCTACGGCCGACGCGCCTGCCTCCTGAAGCATGCGCGCATGCTCGCGCACGTCTCCCTGGAGAGCGAGAACACCGATCGTGGGCACGTTGATCCTTCCGTCCGGGTCAGGTTTCCGACAATTCAACACCAGGATGGCCCGGCATCTTCCTACAGGGCCACCTTCATGAAGAGCGGTTTGTGGTCGGAGACGGTGAGTGCCTTGTCCACGCGGCATCCGGTCACGGTGCCCTTGGGCGCGAACAGGTAGTCGAGTTTCTTGCGGCCGTTGGCGCCGGTGTGGGTCCAGCGTCCGGTGCGCCTCGGGCCGCGCTGGTCGCATTCCTGGTAGGCGCGGTAGGCGGGCACGACGGCCCGGCGGCCGGCCGCGCCGCCGTCGCCGCTGTCGGGCGGGGCCACGTTGAGATCGCCGCCGACGATCGTGCGGTGCCCGGGTTTCGCGGCCGCCGCCAGGAGCTGACGGATCTGCCTGGTCCGGTACGGCGCCCCCGGCTGGTGATCGTCGTAGCCGGACCCCGACGACAGGTGGGTGCCGCAGGCGTGCACCTTCTTGGCCGGGATCGTGGCGCACAGGGCCGCCCTGGTGACGTACCAGCGGGGCGCGGCCAGCGGGTGCGTCTGGAAAGTCACCCCGTCGCCGGCCACCGCGAGCGTGACGCTCTGCGCGCCGCGCGAGCGGCCGAGCCGGTCCGGGTGGCAGGCGTACGGCTTGCCGTCGGCGCCGCCCAGGCCCCAGGCCCGGACGGTCCACGGCCGCCCGGTGCGCGCTTCGAGACCGGCTTCGAGCTGCGCGGACACCCCGGTGCAGAACTCCTGCAGGAAGATCACGTCCGGCTTGATCGACCCTGACGCGGCCAGCTCGGCGATCGTCCCGGCCAGCTCCACGCCGCCGGCCCGGTAGATCGGGCACAGGGAGTTGGTGCCCGTGCAGACGTTCCACGTCAGGACGGACAGCGGGGTGCGTGCCACGGGCGTCGAACCGGTCAGGACCGCCATCGCCAGCAGGACATGTCCCATCATGAACGGCTATACAACCACAAGCCCCGCCCGCGAGCGGGCAGGGCTTGTGACCGGACGTACGCCGTGGATCAGGGACGCTCGGTCTCCAGGCGGACCGTCTCCTCGATCGTCATGGTCTCCTGGCTGCGCATGGCCGGGTCGAGCGGGCGCAGGTAGGTCTGCTGCACGCCGGGCACCCGGTCCTCGATCACGAACGTGGCCCGGGTGTGCACCGCCGCGCCGGGCTCCTGCACCCGGGGCACCACCTTGAAGTCCGCGGTGAGCTGGGCCCGCTCGATCTTGGTGAGCACGTAGCCGCGCTGGTTGTTGTAGAACTTCAGATGCGGGTTGATCTTGAGGAACGGGTGCTGGGCCGGGTCGGAGTCACGGCCGTCGCCGCCGGTCGAGATCGACGTCGCGACCAGCTCGGAGCCGACCGTCGGGCCGGTCGGGTCGTCGTAGTCGAGCTTGAGATCGCTCGCCCAGTGGGCGTGCACGTCGCCGGTGAGCACCACGGGGTTGCGCACCCGGGCGTCGAGCCAGCCCTGGGTGATGCGGCGGCGGGAGGCGACGTAGCCGTCCCAGGCGTCCTGGCTGGTCACCTTGGCCGGGCCGGCGTTGTTGTCGCGCTGGGCGAAGAAGACCTGCTGGCCCAGGATGTCCCACTGGGCGCGCGAGTGGCGGAAGCCGTCGAGCAGCCAGGCCTCCTGCTCGGCGCCGGTGATGGACCTGGCCGGGTCGACCGAGGCCGGGCAGTCGCGGTAGCCGTCGCCGCAGCCCTGGTCGTCGCGGTACTGGCGGGTGTCGAGCATGTGGAAGGTGGCCATCCTGCCCCAGCGCACCCGCCGGTAGAGCTGCATGTCCACGCCGCGCGGGATCGAGGAGCGGCGCAGCGGCATGTTCTCGTAGTAGGCGCGGAAGGCCGCCTCCCTGCGGGCCAGGAAGTTCGGCTGCGGGATCTCGGGCTTCTCCGGGATCTCGTCGGCCCAGTTGTTGTCCAGCTCATGGTCGTCCCAGACGACCAGCCAGGGCGCGGCGGCGTGCGCGGCCTGCAGATCCGGGTCGGCCTTGTACTGGGCGTGACGCTGGCGGTAGTTGGCCAGGGTCTCGGTCTCCGGGCCCTCGTGGTGCCGGATGTTGCCGCCGGGGATGGTGTAGGTGTTCTTGGTGTATTCGTACTGGTAGTCGCCCAGGTGCAGGATGACGTCCGGGCTCTCCTCGGCCAGCCGGCGGTACGAGGTGAAGAAGCCGTGCTCGTACTGGGCGCAGGAGACGAACGCCATCGACAGCGCGCCGCCGTACGACAGCGGGTGCGGGGCGGTGCGCGCGCGGCCGACCGGCGAGACGTAGGGGCCGACGCGGAAGCGGTACCAGTACTCGCGGTCCGAGGCCAGGCCCTCGACCTCGACGTGCACGCTGTGGCCCCACTCGGGCGCGGCCACGGCGACGCCGGCGCGCACGACGCGGCGGCACCGCTCGTCCGCGTAGACCTGCCAGAGCACCGGGAACGGGCGGCGCGGCATGCCGCCGAGCCCGTCCTCGGCCATGGGTTGCTGGGCCAGCCTGGTCCAGAGCACGAATCCGCCGTGGTCGGGGTCGCCCGAGGCGACGCCCAGCGTGAACGGGTCGGTCCTGAGGCCGCGCGAGGCCTGGCTCTGCGCGCTCTCCGCGGCCGGGTCTGCGACGAGGCCCGGGTCGGCGTCCGGGTCGGCCTGGGCGGCGGTGGCGGGGATGGCCGCGGCGGCGCCTGCCGCTAACCCGGTGACGAGGAAGTGTCGGCGGTTGAGGTTCGGCACGGGTGCTCCCTGGGACGATCTTGGGTGAGGGACGCCCGTAGCCTGACTCAATTTCATGACATTTCGGTGAACGGCGTGCCAAACGAAAAAGGCGACATCCTTCAGGGATGTCGCCTCTTCGTGAGAATTCCGTCATCGCGTCCGGATGGAGCGCCCCCGTCCACCGTGCCATCCGGCGGGCGGGATCACCCGGAGCGACACGGCCGCTACCAGCCGCGCTCTGCCAGACGGTGCGGCTGCGGGATCTCGTCGACGTTGATGCCGACCATGGCCTCGCCCAGGCCGCGCGAGACCTTGGCGATGACGTCGGGGTCGTCGTAGAACGTGGTGGCCTTGACGATGGCGGCCGCGCGCTTGGCCGGGTCGCCCGACTTGAAGATGCCGGAGCCGACGAACACGCCCTCGGCGCCGAGCTGCATCATCATCGCGGCGTCGGCCGGGGTGGCGATGCCGCCCGCGGTGAACAGCACGACGGGCAGCTTGCCGGTCTTGGCGACCTCGACGACCAACTCGTACGGGGCCTGCAGCTCCTTGGCGGCCACGTACAGCTCGTCCTCGGGCAGCGAGGTGAGGCGCTTGATCTCGGCGCGGATGGTGCGCATGTGGGTGACGGCGTTGGAGACGTCGCCGGTGCCGGCCTCACCCTTGGAGCGGATCATGGCCGCGCCCTCGGTGATGCGGCGCAGGGCCTCGCCCAGGTTGGTCGCGCCACAGACGAAGGGCACGGTGAACTGCCACTTGTCGATGTGGTTGGCGTAGTCGGCCGGGGTGAGGACCTCGGACTCGTCGACGTAGTCGACGCCGAGCGCCTGCAGGACCCTGGCCTCGACGAAGTGGCCGATGCGGGCCTTGGCCATGACCGGGATCGAGACGGCGGCGATGATGCCGTCGATCATGTCCGGGTCGCTCATCCGGGAGACGCCGCCCTGGGCGCGGATGTCGGCGGGGACCCGCTCGAGTGCCATGACGGCCACGGCGCCGGCGTCCTCAGCGATCTTCGCCTGCTCGGGGGTGACGACGTCCATGATGACGCCGCCCTTGAGCATCTCGGCCATACCACGCTTGACGCGGGCGGTTCCGGTAACGGGGGTGGTTTCGGGCGTGCTGGACAACGGGTCTACCTCACGGGCTCTCAAGGCGAACGGTAAGTTATCAAGCCCATCGTAGGTCCTTAGCGGCCCCTACCCCGACTTGCCACCATGTCAGGATTTGTCGCCCAGGTTGTACACCTCGGCGTGTGCGTCACGGGATGACGGGCTTGCGGCTGGCGAGCGCCACCCACACCTGACCAGGTGCGAAGTTCATCGGCTCGCCGCTCTCCGTGGTGAACGTCGTGCCGCCCTCTTCCGATTCCCGCTCCCAGTTCGCCTTGAAGGCTTTACCGTCGCGCAGCACGATCGCCTTGCCCTTGCCGGTGGTGTGCACGAGCGGGGTGTAGCTGTCGTTCTTGTCGTGGAACTGCGAGCGCTCAGTCTTGGTGTACTGCACCACGATCGTCGGCGCGGACAGCTGGCCGCCCTCGGCCGCCATGTCCCGCTTGCCGTCCTGCCAGATCAGCCATTCCTTCTTGGTCGCCGACCAGCCGAAGACGAACGTGGCCGCCGGCCACTTGACCGTGTACGTCTTCCGCGGCACGCCGCCCTCAGGCGCCTCGCCGAAGGTGAAGCCGATGTCCTTGGCCTTGCTCGCCTTGGGCGCCTTGGCCAGCAGGCCCTTGGTGTTGGCGAACAGGTTGTACGGCGCGTAGCGGCCCGGCTGCCTGAAGTAGGCGGCCGGGTTGCGGCTGTCGCCCACGTCGAACAGCGACGCCTCGGCGATCAGCGGCAACATCTTGGTCTGCGCGCCGGAGTAGGAGAACGCGGGCTTGCCGAACTGCGGCGCGATGTGCAGGTCGGAAATGCGGGCGCTGCGGACCGGGCCCACCTTGGCCGGGAGCTTGGAGGAGAAGATGGCCATGAGCCGGGTCAGCCCGGCCTCCACCTGCTCGATGTACACGATGTCGGCGCTCTTGAGCCCGAGCTGCGGCTTGCCCGCCGCGGTGTTCTCGATCTTCACCGCGAGCACCGGCTTGAGCTGCTGGTACGGCTTGCCGGTGAACGGGTGCAGCTTCTCCACGGGCGCCTCGACGGTCGCGGACGGGCTGGCCGCCGCGGGAGCCTGGCCGGGCGCGGGCTCGTCCGACGAGCAGGCCGCCACGGGCAGCAGCACCGCCGCTCCGGCCAGCGTCACGGTGATCATCCGGGGTAGCCGCACCTGCACACTCCTCGCTTCAGCCCGAAAAACGGGATGAAGCTTACTGGCTTCCCCAAATTAGGTCATTCAGTTGCCATGGTTGCCGGCGGATTGTCATCGATCTCGAAGAATCGCGGAAACTCCGTGTGCCCTGCCAGCCGGAGCGTCCTGGCCAGCCAGCGGCGCTGCGCGGCCCGCGTGACGGAGACGGCGTTGTTGTGGAAGCGGCGCGAGTAGACGACCTTGGCCACGGCCGTGTCGAGCTCCTCCAGCAGATCTTCCCCGCCGGGCGCCTCGGCCAGCTTCTCCCTGAAACGTTCCTGGTCGACCGCCGCGCGCAGGGCCCGCGACAGGTCGCTCTCGGCGTGCTCGCGCTCCTCGGGCCCGGCGATCCTGGCCTCGTGCGCGGCGGCGGCCAGCACCAGGGACGTGGCCGGGTCGAGCAGCCGTGAGCCGGCCAGCTCCAGCACCACCGCGCGGCGGCGCATGAGTGCCGCGTCGAGCGATTCCCTGGCCAGTTCGAGCCTGATGTGCAGGCGGTCGAGCCGGCCCGCGCGCCAGGAGATGTAGACGGCCGTGAGCACCACGACGATGCCCACGATCAGCACGATCATGGTCGAGGTCACAGGTCTTCCTCCACCCGCCCGGCGCCCGTGGCGGTCACCGTCTCGTACACCCGCACCACGTCGCGGGCCACCGTCGACCAGTCGTACTTCCTGACCGCCACCAGCGCCTCGGCGGCCAGCTTGGCCCGCCGCTCCGGCGCGTCGAGGAGCGCGGCGGCCTCGCGCGCCAGCGAGCCGGGGTCGCCGTTGGCGAACAGCGCGCCGGCCTGGCCGTCGCCCAGCACCTTGCGGAAGGCCGGGATGTCGCTGGCCAGCACGGTCGCGCCGGAGGCCATCGCCTCGGCCAGCACGATGCCGAAGCTCTCGCCGCGGGTGTTGGGCGCGCAGAACACGTCGACCGAGTGATAGGCGCGGATCTTGTCGGCCTCGCTGACCATGCCGAGCACGGTCACCCGGTCGCGGAACGGCTTGGGCACCATGTCGTAGACGTCTTTCGCGTCGCCGGGCCCGGCCAGCAGCAGCTTCAGCTCCGGGCGCGCGGCGGCCAGGGTGGCGAACGCCTCGAGCAGGATCGGCAGGCCCTTGCGCTCCTCGTCCATGCGGCCGAGGAAGCCGATGGTGGCGCCGTCGGGGCCCCAGCCGTCGAGCGGCTCGGCCTCGGTGTAGCGGCTGACCGTGACGCCGTTCGGGATCAGCACGGTGTCGCCGCCGAACTGCTCGACCAGGCTCTTGCGCGCGGCGTCGGAGACGGCGATGCGCCCGCTGAGCTTCTCCAGCGCGCTGCGCAGCAGCGGCTCGGCCACCGCGATCGCGCGCGAGCGGGAGAAGGAGGCGTGGAAGGTGGCCACGATCGGGCCCTTGGCGGCCCAGCAGGCCAGCACGCCCAGGCTCGGGATCAGCGGCTCGTGGATGTGCAGCACGTCGAACTCGCCGGTGCGCACCCAGCGCCGCACCCGGGCGGCCGACAGGAAGCCGAACGACATCCTGGCCACCGACCCGTTGTACGGCACGGGCACGGCACGCCCCGCCCCGGTCACGTACGGCGGCAGCTCGTCGTCGTCGGCCGCCGGCGCGATCACGGAGACCTCGTGCCCCTGCGCCATCAGCGCCTGGGCCAGGTCGTCGATGTGTTGTTTGACCCCGCCCGGCATGTCCCACGAGTAGGGGCAGACGATGCCGACCTTCATCGCGGCAGATCCTCCAGCCACAACCGCTGCAGCATGTGCCAGTCCTCCGGATGCTCGGAAATGCCCTTCTCGAACACGTCGGTGAGCCCCTGGGCCACGGCCGCGACCTTCTCCTGCCTGGTGCCCTCGGCGGGGACGGGGATCTCCGGGTGGATGTGGATGCCCCAGTCGTCGCCCTCGAAGTAGAGGATCGCCGGCAGCAGGGCGGCGCCGGTCTGCACGGCCAGCAGCGGCGGCCCGGCGGGCACCTTGGTGGTGGCGCCGAAGAAGCGCACCTCGATCCCGCCCTTGGTCAGGTCGCGCTCGGCGGGCAGGCACACCACGCCGCCCTTGCGCACGCGGGTGGCCAGCGTGCCGAAGTTGTGGCCGTCGCCGCCGGTCAGCGGCAGCACCTCCATGCCCAGCCCCTCGCGGAAGGCCACGTAGCGGCGGAACAGCGACTCGGGCTTGAGCCGCTCGGCCACGGTGGTGAACGGGTGGCCGACGCCGACCAGCCAGGCGCCCGCCTGGTCCCAGTTGCCCATGTGCGGCAGCGCCAGCACCACGCCGCGCCCGGCCGCCACGTTCTCGTGCACGTGCTCGACGCCGATCACGTGGCTGCGCGCGACGATCTCCTCGGTCCGCATGGACGGCAGCCGGAAGACCTCGTGGAAGTAGCGGAAGTACGAGCGCATGCCGGCCCGGCTCAGCTCGCGCATCTCCCGGCCGTCGGGGTCGAGCCCGGTCACCCGCGACAGGTTCGACTCCAGGCGGCGCACCGACTTGCCGCGCCTGCGCCAGACCCGGTCGGCCAGCAGCCGGAACACCGCCGCCGTCGGCCGCTCGGGCAGCAGCGGCACCAGCTTCCAGCCGGCCGCGAAGCCCGCCGCGACCACCCGGTCGCCGAAGGAGGCCTGCTCGCTCATCGATCCCCCGTCCGCTGAGTCGTCTGGCGGTGGACGTGCACCACCCGCTGCACCACCGTGATCACGCTGGCCACGGCCAGCACCCACATGCCCAGGGCCAGGACGTAGGGGACGCCGAGCCCGGCGAAGAAGGCCGCCACCAGGGCCACCACCAGCCGCTCCGGCCGCTCGGCGAGGCCGACGTCGCAGGTGAGGCCGAGCCCTTCGGCCCTGGCCTTGGCGTAGGACACCAGCGCGCCGGAGATGAGGCAGACCAGTGTCACCGCCACCATCAGCGTGTCGGATCTCGAGACGAAGTAGAGGATCAGCCCGGCGAAGATGGCGGCGTCGGCCACCCGGTCGAGCGTCGAGTCGAGAAACGCGCCCCAGGTGGTGCCCCCCTTTCCGCCGAGCCTGGCGACCACGCCGTCGAGCAGGTCGAACAGCACGAAGACCGTGATCGCGAGAGTGCCCCATGACAGATGACCCATGGGGAACAGGAGCAGGGCGGAGATGACGCTGCCGAGGGTGCCGACCGCCGTGACGGCGTTCGGGCCGATCCCGCGGCTGACGAGGGCCCTGCCCAACGGGGTGAGTATCCGGGTCATCGCCGGGCGCAGGAGTTTGAGCATCGCGGTCTCGATCGTAGGCCATCACGAGGCCCGGCACTTTCTTTGCCTCACCCCCCTTGTGATATTCGCCACAGGGGTATTTGGTGAACACACCGCGTCCATGCGGTTTCCGTACTCCTTCCGCGCGGGCGCGGCGTCGGAAATCCGACCCAAGCCGCCTCATAAGTGAGGCCACGAACACGCGGGAGGCGATGTGGCGGAAAGAAACTCCGGGGGACCAGCGGGAGCCGCGGGCAGGGCACCCACGGCCGACAGCGCGGACGCGATTCGCAATGTCGTGCTGGTCGGCCATTCTGGCGCGGGCAAGACGACGCTCGTGGAACAACTCCTGGCCGCGACGGGCACCATTCAGCGGGCCGGCCGTGTCGAAGACGGCAACACGGTCAGCGACTTCGACGAGGTCGAGGTACGCCAGCAGCGTTCGGTGAACCTGTCGCTGGCGCCGCTGGTGCACAACGGCATCAAGATCAACCTCCTGGACACGCCCGGCTACGCCGACTTCACCGGCGATCTGCGCGCCGGGCTGCGCGCCGCCGACGCCGCCCTGTTCGTGGTGTCGGCCTCGGAGGGCATCGACGGGCTGACCCAGATGTTGTGGGAGGAGTGCTCCCAGGTCGGCATGCCCAGGGCGGTGGTGATCACCAAGATCGACCACCAGCGCGGCGACTTCGACGAGGTGCTCGCGACCTGCCAGGACGTCTTCGGCGACGGCGTCGCCCCGCTCTACCTGCCGGTCATCACCAACGGCCACGTCAACGGCCTGATCGGGCTGCTGACCCAGAAGTTCTACAACTACGCGACGGGCACCCGCACCGAGAAGGAGCCCGGCGCCGAGTACGAGGCGCAGATCGACGAGCATCGCGGCGTGCTCCTGGAGGGCATCATCCAGGAGAGCGAGGACGAATCGCTCATGGAGCGCTACCTCGAAGGCGAGCCGATCGACACCAAGGTGCTCATCGAGGACCTGGAGAAGGCCGTCGCGCGCGGCAGCTTCTACCCGGTGCTGTGCAGCGGCATCGGCGTGGGCGCCGTGGAGATCCTGGAGCTGATCACCCAGGGCTTCCCCGCGCCGCTCGAACATCCCATGCCCGAGATCACCGACCTGTCGGGCAAGCCGGTCCAGGGCGTCACCTGCGACGCCGACGGGCCGCTCGTGGCCGAGGTGGTCAAGACCACCAGCGACCCGTACGTGGGCCGCATCAGCCTCGTCCGCGTGTTCTCCGGCACGCTGCGCCCCGACATGACCGTGCACGTCTCCGGCCACGGCCTGGCCGAGCGCGGGCACGAGGACCACGACGTGGACGAGCGCATCGGCACCCTGACCTGCCCGCTGGGCAAGCAGCAGCGCGGCGCGGCCAAGGGCGTGGCGGGAGACATCGTGGCCGTGGCCAAGCTGTCGCGGGCCGAGACCGGTGACACCCTGTCGGACGTCGAGCGTCCGCTGCTGATGACGTCGTGGGAGATGCCCGACCCGCTGCTGCCGGTGGCGATCAGGGCCAAGTCGAAGGCGGACGAGGACAAACTGTCGCAGGCGCTGGGCCGCCTCGTGGCCGAGGACCCGACCCTGCGGCTGGAGAACAACGCCGAGACCAGGCAACTGGTGTTGTGGTGCATGGGCGAGGCGCACACCGACGTCCTGCTCGACCGGCTGGCCAAACGGCACGGCGTGGAGGTCGAACGGATCGAGCTGCGGGTGCCGCTGCGCGAGACGTTCGGTGGAAAGTGCCAGGCGATGGGCCGCAACGTCAAGCAGACCGGCGGCCACGGCCAGTACGCGATCTGCCACCTCGAGGTCGAGCCCCTGCCGTCCGGCGGGGGTTTCGAGTTCGTGGACAAGATCGTGGGCGGGGTGGTGCCGCGGCAGTTCATCCCGTCGGTGGAGAAGGGCGTGCGCGCCCAGATGGAGCGGGGCGTGGTGGCCGGCTACCCGATGGTGGACGTGCGCGTCACGCTGTACGACGGCAAGGCGCACTCGGTGGACTCCTCCGACATGGCCTTCCAGATCGCCGGGCAGCTGGCGTTGAAGGAGGCCGCGAGCAAGGTGCCGACCCTGCTGCTCGAACCGGTGGACGAGCTCTCGGTGCTGGTGGCCGACGACTACGTGGGCTCGGTGATGTCCGATCTGTCGTCGCGGCGCGGGCGCGTGCTCGGCACCGAGCCCGTCGGCACCGGCCGCACGCTGGTCAAGGCCGAGGTGCCCCAGCTGGAGATCACCCGCTACGCGATCGACCTGCGGTCGATGTCGCACGGCACCGGGGCGTTCCAGCGGACGTTCCTGCGCTACGAGCCGTTGCCGACGCATCTGGCCGACAAGGTGACGGCCGCCGAGTGAGCGATGGTGGTGCCGGGAGTGAGGATGTCACTCCCGGCTCAGCCATACCAATCAGTCACAGAAGTATCACGGACTGATTTCTTTCTTTGGTAACGAGCACGTCAAGCCCGGTGACAGACTGGGTGCATTATGCGAACTGGACGCCCACTCCTCGCCGCAGGCACCCTCGCGGTCGTCACCCTCGGCGCCGCCTACGCCTTCGGCCCTGGGTCCGGGGACACCCCCGCGGCATCAGCGAGCAAGAAGGACCCGACCACCAGCACCCTGTCAGGCAAAGCAGCGGCAGGCTCCTGCACGGCCGACGCCCGCTACCCCAAGCGGCAGTTGCGCGGAGTCTGGATCGCCACCGTCAAGAACATCGACTGGCCCTCGCGCACCGGCCTGTCGGTCAAGCGGCAGCAGGCCGAATACGTCAAGCTGCTCGACACCGCGGCCCGGCGCGGGCTCAACGCGGTGTTCGTCCAGGTGCGTCCCGCCTCCGACGCGCTGTACAAGTCGTCGCTCGAACCCTGGTCGCAGTACCTGACCGGCACCGCGGGCAAGGACCCCGGCTGGGACCCGCTGCCGTTCCTCGTCGAGGAGGCGCACAAGCGCAACCTGGAGTTCCACGCCTGGTTCAACCCCTACCGCGCCGCCTACGACGCGAAGGTCGACAAGCTCCCCGCCAGTCACCCGGCCCGCCGCAACCCCGGCTGGACGGTCAAGTACGGCGACCGGCTCTACTACAACCCGGGCCTGCCCGAGGTCCGCGACCACGTCACCACGGTCATCAAGGACGTGGTCAAGCGCTACGACGTCGACGGCGTGCACTTCGACGACTACTTCTACCCCTACCCGGGCGGCGGCGGCACGTTCGACGACCGGGCCGCGTTCAAGAAGTACGGCAAGGGCGCGAAGCTGGCCGACTGGCGGCGGGCCAACGTGAACAAGCTGGTGGCGCAGGTCGACGAGGCCGTCCACGCGACCAAGAACCACGTCAAGTTCGGCATCAGCCCGTTCGGCATCTGGCGCAACAAGTCGAACGACCCGTCCGGCTCGGCGACCAACGGCATGTCGGCCTACGACTCGATCTACGCCGACGCGAAGGCGTGGATCAAGTCGGGCACGGTCGACTACGTGATGCCGCAGCTCTACTGGCCGCGCGGGTTCAAGGCGGCCGACTACCGGGCGCTCGTGCCGTGGTGGTCGAACGCGGTCAAGGGCACCGGCGTCGACCTGTACATCGGGCAGGCCCTCTACCGGGTCGGCGCCAAGGACGACAAGGCCTGGACCAAGCCGGGCGAGCTGCCCGCCCATCTGACGCTGAACCGGCGCTACCCGCAGGTCGACGGCGACGTCTACTTCAGTGCCAAGCAGCTGCTCACCAACCCGCTGGGCGCCATGGACCGGATCGTCAAGGAGCACTACAGCCGGCCCGCGCTGCTCCCGCTGATCAAGGAGCGCGGCGGCGCGGCCCCGGCCAAGCCGGCCGGGGCGAAGGCGGCGGGTTCCACCGTGTCGTGGACGCCGAGCGCCGGCGCCCGTTCCTACGCCGTCTACCAGGTGCCGAAGAACGGCCGGGACTGCCGCGACACCGACGCGCGCAACCTGGTGGCCGTGGTCTCCGGCACGTCGTTCACCGCGAAGTCGCCCGGGACGTACCTGATCACCGCGCTCGACCGGCTGCACCACGAGAGCAAGCCGGCCAAGGTCAAGGTCGACCCGGTCTGATCGGCGGCGCCGTCCCCATTTCACAGCCGCTGGGGACGGCGCCTGCTCATCGGCGTGATTCCCACGCCGCGGCCAGGCCGGTGACGGCCTGGTCGAGCAGGTCGGGCGGCAGCGCGAAGCTGAGCCTGAGCCTGTCGCGGTGGCGGCCGTCCGGGGAGAACAGCGATCCCGGGGCCACGGCGACGCCGTGTTCCCTGGCCGTGGCCGCGAACCTGTCGGTGTCGACGCCGGGCAGGCGGGCCCACAGCGACAGGCCGCCCGCGGGGCGCGTCCACGTCCAGTCGGGCAGGCGGGCGGCCAGCGCGGCCGTGAAGTGGTCGCGGCGGCGGCCCAGCTCGGCCCGCCACGGGCCCGCCGGGTTGAGCGCGAGCAGGTCGGTGGCCAGCCGCTGGGAGACCGCGCTGGTGGCCAGGTCGCTGTCCAGCTTGGCCTCCACGAGCCTGGCCAGCAGCGGCTCCGGCGCCTCGATCCAGCCCACGCGCAGCCCGCCCCACAGCAGCTTCGACAGCGAGCCGACGGTGATCGTGCCGTGCGGGTGCAGCGCCGCCAGCGGCTCGGGCGCGGGCGCGCCGTCGTGCACGAGCGCGGCCAGCGTGCGGTCCTCGATCAGCGTGACGTCCGCCGCCCGGGCCTGTTCGGCCACGTGCCGCAGGTCGGGCACGGCGCCGGTGGGGTTCTCGACGCTGACGACGTAGACGGCGGCCGGGCGCAGCCGGTCGATCGACTCGGCGAGCGCGCCCGGCGAGGTCAGGTCCACCGCCGCGACGTGCGCCCCGGCCCGCTTGAAGACGCCCAGCGCGCCCGCGTACGTGGGGTCGCCGACCAGCACCCGGTCGCCTGGGCGCAGCAGGACCCTGGCGGCCAGGTCGATGCCCTGCTGGGCGCCGCCGGTGATCAGCACGTCCGTGCCGGTCTCGGGCCGGAGCGCGGCACGCAGGCGCGGGTCGCCCAGGGCGTCGTAGCCGTGGCCGCTGGGCGAGCGCAGCAGGTCGGCCGGGTCGATCGCGGGCAGCGCCAGGTGGGACGGGTCGGGCACGACCGAGGTGGACAGGTCCGCGAGCAGGGCGCCCCCGGCCCGCAGCAGCCCGGTGAACGTGGGCGCGCCGACCAGGTAGGTGCCGCTGCCGTGCCGGCGCTCGCACAGCCCTTCCTCGCACAGCGCGTTGAACGCGGCGGCGACGGTGCCGCGGCTGAGCCCGACCGCCTGGGCCAGGTCGCGCTCGGACGGCAGGCGGTCGCCCGGGGTCAGCGCGCCGGTCTGCGCCAGGTCGGCGAGCGCGCCGGCGAGCCTGCGGCTCGGGGTGCCCTGATGCAGGCGCAGCCGGTCTCTGACCAGGGTGACAAGGTTCTCTTCCCTTCCCATGCCACCATTATCCAGTTATTGTGCCACTCATTCGCCAATTGGCTCAGATATTGGCGTACTTTATGGCCACTTGGAGGCTGGAGTGAACGAGGCGGGCAGCATCTGGCTGGACGGCGCGCTGGTGCCCTGGGGCGAGGCCAAGGTGCACGTCCTGTCGCACGGGCTGCACTACGGCACCGGCGTGCTGGAGGGCACCCGGGCCTACGCGACGCCGTCGGGGCCCGCGGTGTTCCGGCTGGATGACCACCTGGAGCGGCTGGAGCGCAGCGCCGCGATACTCGGCTGGCGGCTGCCGTACACGCTGGACGAGCTGCGCGCCGCCACCCTGGAGACGGTCGCCGCCAACGGGCACGCGGCCTGCTACATCAGGCACCTGGTGCACCGGGGCTACGGCGAGATGGGCATCGCGGCGCGCGACTGCCCGCTGGTCGTCTCGATCGCGACCTGGGAGTGGGCGCCGCTGCTCGACGACGGCGTGCGCCTGATGACCAGCTCCTGGCGGCGCAACGACCACACCGTGGTGCCCACCGCCGCCAAGGCCACCGGCCCCTACCTGAACTCGGTGCTGGCCAAGTCCGAGGCGCTGGACGCCGGCTACGACGAGGCGGTGCTGCTAAACGCCGCCGGGTACGTCGCCGAGTGCACCGGGGCCAACCTGTTCGTGGTGCGTGACGGGCGGCTGCTCACGCCGCCGTCCAGCGCGGGCGCGCTGGAGGGGATCACCCAGCACACCGTCGAGCGGCTGGCCGCCGACCTGGGCGTGCCGTCCGCGCGGCAGGACCTGCTGCGCTCCGACCTGTACACCGCCGAGGAGGTGTTCGTGTGCGGGACGGGCGCCGAGATCGCCCACGTGCGCTCGGTGGACGGCCGCGAGCTCGGCGGCCCCGGCCCGGTCACCGGCAAGCTCAAGGACGCCTACGCCGCCGCCGTGCACGGCGGGGACACCCGCTACCTGCCCTGGCTCACCCCCGTCCGGGTACGGTGAAGCGAGGGACGGCGGCCGCGCAGGGTCAAGGATCCGGCCGCCGAGCCCCCCGGGACCGCGGACAACGCTCCCGACCCGTCGCCGTCGTGAGAGAGTAGTCCGCCACGGCAATCGTCGATCGGGGAGGTCGAAGGGTGAGGCGCGCGCTGATCGTGCTGACTGTGCTGCTCAGCCAGCTGCTGCTCAGTCAGATACCGCTCGCGGGGACCGCGCGGGCCGACGAGCGCGGCGCGGCCAGGATCGCGCTGATCGGCGTGTCCGGCCTGCACTGGCAGGACGTCACCCAGGCCGACGCCCCCAACCTGTACGAGCTGACCCGCGCGTCCGCCATCGGCTCGCTGTCGGTGCGCACGGTCGGCAACGTGACCTGCCCCTACGACGGCTGGCTGACCGTGTCGGCCGGGGTCAGGTCGGCGGCCGGCTACCGGTGCGGCGCGGCGCCGACGCCCGAGCAGCAAGGCGCGGGCGCGGTCATCCCCGACTACCGCTACCTCATCGACCAGGCCAGGCAGCGCAACTCGGGCACGCTGGGCGAGGCGCTGAAGTCGGCCGGCCAGTGCTCGATCGCCATCGGCCCGGGGGCCGCGCTCGGCCTGGCCGACCGCCAGGGCGCGGTGGCCCGCTACCACGCCTCGCCGCTGCAGGTGAAGACCGCCGACCTGCAGCAGTGCCGGCTGATCGCGATGGACGTGGACGACCTCGTCCGCCCCTACCTGGCCGCCACCGGCAAGCTGCCGCGCGACGAGGAGCCGCTGACGGCCGCCGAGCGGCGCGAGGCGCTGCGCCAGGCCGACGCCAGGGCCGGCGCGCTGCTGTCGATCCTGCCCGCCGACACCACGGTGATCCTGGCCGGGCTCTCCGACCACGACACGGTCCCGCACCTGCGGGTGGCGGCGCTGCGCGAGCCCGGCGTGCAGGGCAGGCTGCTGGGCGCGGCCTCGACCAGGCGCGAGGACATCTCGATCATCCCCGACCTGACCGCCACCGTGCTCACCGAGCTCGGCGTGCCGGTGCCGGTCAACGTCGTCGGCGTGCCGCTGCAGGTGGGCGCGGCCGGCGCGACGCCGGACCGGATGTTGCGCGCCGACGCCGCCGCGCAGACGATCCGCGAGCTCAAGGGCTACTACTTCTGGTCGATCGCGGTGCTGCAGGTGCTGTTCTACCTGGTGGCGTTCCTGCTGCTGCGCCGGCGGGCCGGCCTGGGCTGGCTGCGGCCGGCCGCGGTCGTGCTGTCGGCCATCCCCGCCGCGAACTTCCTGGTCAACCTGCTGCCCTGGTCGAGCAAGGCCGGGCTGATCGCCGGGATGCTGGGCTGGGTGGCGGCCATCGCGGCGCTGGCGTTCGCCGGGCCGTGGCGGCGCCGGCCGCTCGGCCCGCTGGCCGTGGTCACCGGCGTGACCGCGCTGACCGTCGCGGGCGACCTGCTGACCGGCACGCCGCTGCAGCTCAACAGCTTCATGGGCTACACGGCCGAGAACGGCGCCCGCTACTACGGGCTGGGCAACATCCCGTTCGCGCTGCTGGCCACCGGCACGCTCATCGCCACCACGGTCATCGCGCACCGCTACGGCAAGAAGATCGGCGTGGCCGCGATCGTGATGCTGGGCGCGTTCGCCATGGTGCTCGGCGGCTCCGGGCTGGGCAGCGACTTCGGCGGCGTGATCGCGTTCGTGCCGGGCATCGCGGTGACCGCGCTGCTGGTGGCGGGCAAGCGGGTGTCGATCGTCAAGCTCGGCCTGTTCTGCGTGGCCGGCGCGCTGGCGGTGACGGTGTTCGCGGTGCTCAACTACCTCAAGCCGGCCAACGAGCAGAGCCACCTGGGCAGGTTCGTCGGGCAGGTGCTGTCGGGCGAGGCGTTCGAGGTGATCCTGCGCAAGCTGGAGGCCATGCTGGCCACGCTGCTCAACCCGAACCTGATGCCCATCGTGATCGTCGCGATCGCGTTCCTCGTCTACGCCATCCTGCGGCCGGAGCAGGCGTCGGCGGGCGTGGTGCCCGCCGCGTTCGAGCACTCCCCCGCGCTCAAGGCCGGCTTCATCGGGACGATGGTCAGCGGCGTGGTCGGCATGCTGGTCAACGACTCGGGCGCGGCCATCCTGTCGATGGCCCTGGCCCTGGCCGTCCCCCTCCTCCTGGCCACCGGCATCGCGGCCTTGCCCAAAAGAAACCACTCAGTCCCAGGCGTCGGCGAGGAGTTGACGGGTGTCGTGAAGTAGCTGCGGCAGCACCTTGGTCTGGGCGACGACCGGCATGAAGTTCGTGTCGCCGCCCCACCGGGGCACCACGTGCTGGTGCAGGTGCGCGGCGATGCCCGCGCCCGCGACGTGGCCCAGGTTCATGCCGACGTTGAAGCCCTGCGCGCCGCTGGCCTTGCGCAGGGCGCGCAGCGAGCGCTGGGTGAACTCGCCCAGCTCGACCAGCTCGGCCGGCTCCAGCTCGGCGTAGTCGGACACGTGCCGGTAGGGCACCACCATCAGGTGCCCGGAGTTGTACGGGTAGAGGTTGAGCACCGCGTACACGACCTCGCCCCTGGCGACGATCAGCCCGTCCTCATCGCTCATCTTGGGTATCGCGTCGAACGGGCATCCGTCGTCGGGGCCGGTGCCCGTCGGCTTGTTCTCGCCCTTGATGTAGGCCATGCGATGCGGGGTCCACAGACGCTGGAAGTTGTCGGGCGCCCCGGCCCCTGCCTGATCGTGCATATCTAGCAGCATAGGGCGTCGCCTGTGCGGACAAACGGGGTGTACTTCCGGCACAATCCCGAACACGTGGATTTCCCAGGAGGCAACGATGACCGACGCCCTTGCCGCACAGCCCGGCACCGCCGAGGCCCCCGTCCCCTCGCCCGCCGGGGTCTCGCTCGCCGACCAGCCGAGGTCCGGGGCCGGGCCGGCCGTGAAGGGCCGGATCAAGGTGGCCGACGAGGTGGTGGAGAAGGTGGCCGCGCTGGCCGCGGTGGAGGTGACCGGCGTCGCGGACATGGGCGGCGACCTGGCCAGGGCCTTCGAGTCCATGCGCGACCGCATCGGCATCGGCTCGCGCCGGGCGGGTCAGGGCGTCAGCGCCCAGATCCAGGACGGCCAGGTGGCGGTGAGCCTGACCATCGTGGTGGAGTACGGCTACGTCGTCATGGACGTCGCCACCGAGGTCAAGGAGAACGTGGCGATGACCGTCGGCCACATGCTGGGCATGGAGGTCACGGAGGTGAACGTGACGGTGGACGACGTCCGTCTCCCCGGCGAGGGCCGGCTGGCCGGCAACCTCGCCGACGAGGAGACGGACTTCCCCAATCCGCCGGGGATGCCCTAACCGATCCTGGTCATCGACGAGTCGTAGCCGCCGCCACCGGGGTACACCCAGCCGCCGGTGACGGTGTCGCCGCTCTCGTCGAAGGTGCCCTGGTAGTAGGCGGGCGAGCCCTTCTCGCCGCCCCAGATGGTCAGGGTGTCGCCGTCCAGCTCGTAGACGTAGGCGAAGGTGCAGCCGTCGGCGCCGTAGTAGGTGGACCAGATGTCCTCGCTGGGCCGCTCGTCGCCGAATCCGCGCTTCCTGCCGATGACCTCCAGGCCCTTGATCTGCTGGCCGTCCTGGATCATGTCGACGTCCTGGAGGAGGAAGAAGCCGCCCTCCATCCAGCGGTAGGTGACGGTGCCTTCGGTGCCGCCGCTCACCTTCCAGGTGCCGACCAGGCGGTCGAGGGCCTTGAGCTGGAGGTCGTTCTGCTGCTGCGTCATGGTCGTTCATCCCTTCCGAAGTGGTGTACGCCCGTATGACGGCGGCCCGGCGGAAAAGGAATCGGTCCGCGGCGAAAATTCTTCCGCGCCCGGGTCCGGGCAGGTCAGAGGCGCTCCGGCAGGCCGAAGGCGGCGTGCAGCCCGGGGCCGAACGTGGTGATCTCCACGATCTCGCCGTCCTCGACGACCAGCACGTCGATGTTGACCGCGGTGTAGTGCTCCTCGCCCGGGCGCCGGACGTAGTTGGCCACCGCGGGCTGCCGGTTGGCGATCGTGGCCAGCGCCTTCCACTCGCCCCAGGCCTCCGGTCCGGCCATGACCGGGCGCCACAGGTCGAGGATGGCGGCGCGGCCGTCGTACACGAGGGAGGCGGGCGGCATGGTCTGGCGGGCGTCGGCGCGCAACATCGCGGTCAGCGCGCCCAGGTCGCCCGCCACGGACGCCTCCATGTAGCGGCGCAGCACGCCCAGCTCCTCCTCGCTGGGCCGGGTGGCCGGACCCCACTCCGAGCGCCGCTCGGGCAGGTGCTCGCGCAGCGTGGCGCGGGCCCGCTGCAGCGCGCTCTTGACCGCCGCCACCGACAGCTCCAGCGCCTGCGCGGTCTCCTCGGCCGGCCAGCCCACCACGTCGCGCAGGATGAGCACCGCGCGCTGGCGCGGCGGCAGGTGCTGGATGGCCGCCAGGTAGGCCAGCTCGATGGTCTCCCTGGCCACCGCGAGCACGTCGGGGGCGGCCTGGTCGAGCAGCTGGTCGGGGTACGGCTGCAGCCACGGCACCTCGGCGAACGGCGAGGCGGACGGCGAGGCCGGATCGGCGTCCATGCTCACCGTGATCTCCCTGGACCTGGCCGGGCCTGACAGCCAGTCGAGGCACGCGTTGGTGGCGATCTTGTACAGCCAGGCGCGGAACGTGGCCCGGCCCTCGAAGGTCTCCCTGCGCCGCCAGGCGCGCAACATCGTCTCCTGCACCAGGTCCTCGGCGTCGGTGAACGAGCCGAGCATCCGGTAGCAGTGCACGTGCAGCTCGCGCCGGTGTTCCTCGGCGAGCTCGGCGAACCTGGCCTGGTCGCCCGACTGGATGGCCGACACCACCGACATGCGTTCCTCCCTGCTGACCCCGTCCACGGGACCCAGACTAGGGTGAGAATCATGGCGGAACAGCTCAAACCCATGCCAGCCGATTGGCAGCGCGCCCTGGCCGTCGTGGCCCACCCGGACGACCTGGAGTACGGCTGCGCCTCGGCGGTGGCCGTCTGGACGGACGCGGGACGCGAGGTGTCGTACCTGCTGGCCACCCGGGGCGAGGCGGGCATCGACACTCTCCCGCCGGCCGAGGCCGGGCCGCTGCGTGAGCGCGAGCAGCGGGCGAGCGCGTCCGTGGTGGGCGTGTCGAACGTGGAGTTCCTCGCGTACTCCGACGGCGTGATCGAGTATTCGCTCGCCCTGCGCAGGGACATCGCCGCCGCGATCAGGCGGTACCGGCCCGAGCTGGTGATCACGCTGAACCCCGAGGACACCTGGGGCGGGCTCTACTGGAACACCCCCGACCACAAGGCGGTCGGCCGGGCCGTGCTGGACGCCGCGGGCGACGCGGGCAACCGCTGGATCTTCCCCGACACCGAGGCCGAGCCGTGGACCGGCGTGCGCTGGGTGGCCGTGGCCGGCTCCGACGCCCCCACCCACGCCGTGGACGTCACCGGCGGCCTGGAGCGGGGCGTGCGCTCGCTGCTGGAGCACCGGGCCTATCTCGAGGCGCTCGGCCAGGACCCTGAGCCCTACGCCACGTCACTGGTCGAGGGCTCGGCCAAGGACACGGCCGAACGCTTCGGCGGGCTGCCCGCCGTCAGCTTCCGGCTCTACGACTACTGACCGGCATCGGGTGGCGGGAGCGCCGCCACCCGATGCGGATGCCGCTAGACCTGGACGCGCCGCTCGACCGCGCTGATGATCTCGGCGATGGCCTCCTCGACCGGGACGCCGTTCTTCTGCTCGCCGTTGCGGAAGCGGAAGGAGACCGCGCCGTTGGCGATGTCGTCGTCGCCGGCCAGCAGCATGAACGGCACCTTCTGCTTCTGCGCGTTGCGGATCTTCTTCTGCATGCGGTCGTCGGCCGCGTCGACCTCGACCCTGATGCCGCGCTCACGCAGCTTCTTGGCCACGTCCTGCAGGTACGGCACGTGCGCGTCGGCGATCGGGATGCCGACGACCTGCACCGGGGCCAGCCACGGAGGGAAGGCGCCGGCGTAGTGCTCGACCAGGATGCCGAAGAAGCGCTCGACCGAGCCGAACAGCGCCCGGTGGATCATGACGGGCTGCTTGCGGGTGCCGTCGGCGGCCTGGTATTCGAGCTCGAACAGCTCGGGCAGGTTGAAGTCGAGCTGGATGGTGGACATCTGCCAGGTGCGGCCGATGGCGTCGCGCACCTGCACGGAGATCTTCGGCCCGTAGAAGGCGGCGCCGCCCGGGTCCATGACCAGGTGCAGGTTCTCCGACTCGGCCACCTCGCGCAGCGTCTGGGTGGCCTCCTCCCAGACCTCGTCGGAGCCGACGAACTTCTCCGGGTCCTTGGTGGACAGCTCCAGGTAGAAGTCGTCGAGCCCGTAGTCGCGCAGCAGGTCGAGCACGAAGCGCAGCAGCGAGGTCAGCTCGTCGCGCATCTCCTCGCGGGTGCAGTAGATGTGCGCGTCGTCCTGGGTCAGGCCGCGCACCCGGGTCAGGCCGTGCACCACGCCGGACTTCTCGTAGCGGTAGACGGTGCCGAACTCGAACAGCCGCAGCGGCAGCTCGCGGTAGGAGCGCCCGCGCGCCCGGAAGATCAGGTTGTGCATCGGGCAGTTCATCGGCTTGAGGTAGTAGCGCGCGCCCTCGAGCTCCATGGGCGGGAACATGCCGTCCCGGTACCAGTCGAGGTGGCCCGAGACCTGGTACAGCTTCTCCTTGGTGATGTGCGGCGTGTTGACGAACTCGTAGGCCGCCTCCTCGTGCTTGCGCCGCGAGTAGTCCTCCATCACCTTGCGGATGACGCCGCCCTTGGGGTGGAAGACGGCCAGGCCGGAGCCCAGTTCGTCGGGGAAGGAGAACAGGTCGAGCTCGGCGCCCAGCTTGCGGTGGTCGCGCTTCTCGGCCTCCTCCAGCAGCTTGAGGTATTCGTCCTGCTTGTCGCGCGACTCCCAGGCGGTGCCGTAGATGCGCTGCAGCTGCGGGTTCTTCTCGCTGCCGCGCCAGTACGCGCCGCCGGAGCGCATGAGCTTGAACGCCGGGATCGACCGGGTGGAGGGCACGTGCGGGCCGCGGCACAGGTCCTTCCAGCACAGCTCGCCGGTCTTGGCGTCGAGGTTGTCGTAGATCGTCAGCTGCCCGGCGCCGACCTCGACCGACTCCTCCTCGGCCGCGCCGCCCTTGAGCCCGATCAGCTCCAGCTTGTACGGCTCGCCGGCCAGCTCCTCGCGGGCCTCGTCGTCGGTGACGGCCCGGCGGGAGAACAGCTGGCCCTGCTTGACGATCTCGCGCATGCGCTTCTCGATGCGCTTGAGGTCGTCGGGGTGGAAGGACTGCTCGACGTCGAAGTCGTAGTAGAAGCCGTTCTCGACCGGCGGGCCGATGCCCAGCTTGGCCTCGGGGAACAGCTCCTGCACCGCCTGCGCCATGACGTGCGCGGTGGAGTGGCGGACGATGGCCCTGCCGTCTTCGCTGGAGACCTCGATGGGCTCGACCACGTCGTCCTGGACGAGCGGGTGGGCCAGGTCGCGCGGCTCGCCGTTGACCCGGGCCGCGACCACGGTGCGGCCGTCGGCCTCCAGCGCCTCACCGGCCGTCGTGCCGGCCGCGACCACACGCTCGGCTCCGGCGAGGGTGATGCGTAGCTCGGCTGACACGGTGTCTCCCTTGGATAGCTCCTGCGATGGTGAACACCGATGCTATCGCGGGTGATGCCCCAGCCTGGTCAGCTCCTGCCTGCTGCCGTGGAAGACGTTGCGGTCGACGGGTTTCTGCGCGTACTGGTGGATCGTCCACCCCTGCCATGGCCTGGGCACCAGCGGCAGGCCGCGCGGTTTCTCCGGGCAGGCGATCCACAGCGGGTACTCCGACAGCCCGGCGCAGTGCCCGTTCTGGGCGAAGGACGGGAAGGTGTAGACGAAGGGCCGCACCCGGCCGTGCCGCTCGACGTGGCGGCACCAGCGGCGGGCGTAGCGGGCGACCTGCGCGGGGCGCAGGCCGTCGTTGGTCTCCAGGTCGAGCGCGACGAGGTCGCCGCGGCGCAGCCCGCCGGCCGCCTCGACGGTGCGCAGGAAGAAGCGCGCGTGCTCGACCGGGTCGCCCTTCGGCCGGGCGAAGTGGTAGGCGCCGCAGACGAGCCAGCTCTCGCGCATGCCGTTCCAGTTGCGGGCGAACCATTTGTCGCGGTAGTCGCCGCCCTCGGTGGCCTTGGCGAAGGCGAAGGCGACCCCGCCGTCGGCGTGGTCCGCCCAGTCGACGGAGCCCTGCCAGTTCGACACGTCGATGCCCTGCAGCAAGCGCTTCACCTTGTCGGAGTTTATTGAGAAGTCTCCTGATCAGGCCTTCGACGCGCCGATCAGCAACGCTCTGGTGCGCTCCCCGTTGGCGTAGACGGAGGCCACGAAGTCGGTCACGCCGGCCTGCCTGACCTCCTCCAGCCGGGCCAGCACGGTGTCCTCGTCGCCGACGATGGCGATGTCGCCCGGGCCCTTCGCGCCCTCCCTGTCCAGCATGGCGCGGTACGACGGGAGCCGTCCGTACACCGAGAAGACCTCGTTGGCGCGGGCGACGGCGCCTTCCGGGTCGTCGGTGACGCAGATGGGCAGCGCGCAGACGATGCGCGGCGCGCCGCGCCCGGCCCGTTCCGCGGCGGCGGTGATGGTCGGGGCGACGTGGGCGGCGACCGTCCTGGGCCCGGTCATCCAGAGCACGGTGCCGTCGGCGACGGTGCCGGCCAGTTCGAGCATGCGCGGGCCGAGCGCCGCCACCAGCACCGGGAAGCCCGCGCCCGGGGTGGTGAGCCTGATGTTGGCCTTGAGCGTCTCGCCGCTCCGCTCGACCTGCTCGCCGCGACCGGCCGGCAGCAGGATGTCCAGGTACTCCTTCATGTGGCGGTACGGCTTGTCGAAGCTGTAGCCGAACATGTCCTCGATGACGACCTTGTGCGACAGGCCGATGCCGAGCGCCAGCCGCCCGCCGAGCGCGGCGTTGGCCGTCATGGCCTGCTGGGCGAGCGCGGCCGGGTGGCGCGGGTAGGTGGGCACGACCGCGGTGCCCAGCTCGATGTCCGGCACGCCGGACCCCGCCACGGCCAGCGCGGTGATCGCGTCGAGGCCGAAGATGTGCGACAGCCAGGCGGAGGAGAAGCCGTCGTCCCTGGCCCTGGCGATCTCGTCGCGGAGCCCGCCGATCGGGTCAGTGCCCGGGCGCTCGCTGAGGAAGTATCCGAAACGCATGAAACCGAACTCCATTCTGGAGGCTGACGCGACTGTATCTTCCCACCCGCCGCCCGGTCACCCGCTTTCCCGCACCCGATTTGTAAAGTGAGCCGTATGAGCCACGAACGCGCAGGACAGCCCGCTCAGCCCGCTGATCTGGTCGACGTCGCCAAGCTGGTGACCTCCTATTACGCGCTGCATCCCGACCCCGCCGAGGTGGCGCAGCGGGTGGCGTTCGGCACCTCGGGGCACCGCGGCTCCTCCCTGAACACGGCCTTCAACGAGGACCACATCGTGGCCACGAGTCAGGCCATCTGTGAATACCGGCAGGGGCAGGGCACCGACGGCCCGCTGTTCCTGGGCATCGACACGCACGCGCTGTCGGAGCCGGCGCGGGTGTCGGCGCTGGAGGTGTTCGCGGCCAACGGGGTGCAGGTGCTCATCGACACGCGCGACGGCTACACGCCCACGCCCGCGGTCTCGCACGCGATCCTCACCCACAACAGGGATCGCACGTCCGGGCTGGCCGACGGCGTGGTGGTCACGCCGTCGCACAACCCGCCGGCCGACGGCGGCTTCAAGTACAACCCGCCGCACGGCGGGCCCGCCGACACCGACGCCACCACCTGGATCCAGGACCGCGCCAACCGGCTGCTGGCCGACGGGCTGTCCAGCGTGCGCCGGGTCACCTACCGCGAGGCGCTGAAGCTGGCCGCCCGCTACGACTTCCTCGGCACCTACGTCAACGACCTGCCGCGGGTGGTGGACCTGGAGGCCATCAGGTCGGCCGGGGTGCGCATCGGCGCCGACCCGCTGGGCGGGGCCAGCGTGGCGTACTGGCAGGAGATCGCCGACCGCTGCCGGCTCGACCTGACCGTGGTGAACCCGCTGGTCGACCCGACCTGGCGGTTCATGACGCTCGACTGGGACGGCAAGATCCGGATGGACTGCTCGTCGCCGTACGCGATGGCCTCGCTGATCGACCAGCGCGACAAGTACGACATCGCCACCGGCAACGACGCCGACGCCGACAGGCACGGCGTCGTGACCCCCGACGGCGGCCTGCTCAACCCCAACCACTACCTCGCGGTGGCCATCTCCTACCTGTACGCCCACCGCGACGGCTGGCCGAAGGACGCCGGCGTCGGCAAGACCATGGTCAGCAGCTCGATCATCGACCGGGTGGCCGAGTCGCTGGGCCGGCGGCTGTACGAGGTGCCCGTCGGGTTCAAGTGGTTCGTGCCCGGGCTGCTCGACGGCTCGCTCGGCTTCGGCGGCGAGGAGAGCGCCGGGGCCTCGTTCCTGGCCCGCGACGGCTCGCGCTGGTCCACCGACAAGGACGGCATCATCCTGGCCCTGCTCGCCTCGGAGATCCAGGCCGTCACCGGCAAGTCGCCGAGCGAGCTCTACCGCGAGCTGACCGCCAAGTACGGCGAGCCCGCCTACGCCCGGGTCGACGCGCCCGCCACGCGCGAGCAGAAGGCCGTGCTGGCCAAGCTGTCCGCCGACCAGGTGACCGCCTCGACGCTGGCCGGTGAGTCGATCGTCTCGGTGCTGACCTCGGCGCCCGGCAACGGCGCGGCGCTGGGCGGGGTCAAGGTCGTCACCGAGCACGCGTGGTTCGCGGCCCGGCCGTCCGGCACCGAGGACGTGTACAAGATCTACGCCGAGTCCTTCAACGGACCCGACCACCTGGCGCGGGTCCAGGAGGAGGCCAAGGGGTTGGTCTCGGCGGCGCTGGGGGCCTAACCTCGCCCGGACGAGGGCTTTGACACCCCTCGCCGCGTTCGTACCAGCCCTGAGGAGAGATGATCGTGACCGACCAGAGCCCCGCGGCGCCGCAGACCGGGTACGCGCAGGTCAACGACCTGCGGATGTACTACGAGATCCACGGCACGGGCGACGGCGTCCCGCTGCTGCTGCTGCACGGCGGGCTGTTCAACATCGACCTGCAGTTCGGCGCGCTGATCCCGGGCCTGGCCGCGACCCGCCAGGTCATCGCCGCCGACTTCCAGGGGCACGGGCGCACCAACGACGCCGACCGGCCGCTGACCACCGCCGGCCTGGCCGCCGACGTCGTCGGCCTGCTGAAGCACCTGGGCGTGCCGCAGGCGGACGTCTTCGGCTTCAGCGTCGGCGGCGCCGTGGCCCTGCACCTGGCGATCCGGCACCCGGAACTGGTGCGCAAGGCGATCGTCTCCTCGGTGTCGTTCCACCCGCGCGGTGACCGGCCGGAGAACTCCGAGGCGGTGGGCGAGATGACCGTCGACATGATCGCCGGCACGCCGATGGAGGCGGAATACCTGGCCAAGTCGCCGCATCCGGAGCGGCTGCAGACCCTGCTCGACAAGCTCGGCGGCTACGACCCCGGCTTCACCGGCTGGTCCGACGACGACATCAGGGGCATCGCCGCGCCGACGCTGATCACGGTGGGCGACTGCGACGCGGTCCGGCTGGAGCACGCGGTGGAGTTCCTGCGGCTGCGCGGCGGCGACGTCAACGGCGACTTCGTCGGCGTGCCGGTCTCGCAGCTCGCGGTGTTCCCCGGCACCACGCACTTCACCGGGCTCGCCCGTACCGATCTGGTGCACGACGTCGTCCAGGCCTTCCTGGACGCCCCGATGCCCGACGCCTGATCCGCCGGGTCGTCAGTCCCCGGCGGGCCCGGTCAGGGTCCGCCGGGAGTGCGGGACCGAGGGACGGTCGAGGTCGGCGCGGCGGCCGGCGGCCACGCCCGCCAGGTAGCCGGTCCCGCTGGTGCGCGGGACCGTCATGCGCACGCGCGGGTAGTGTGCCGCGACCGCGCGTTCCACCTCGGCCTGCCGGTCGGCGAGCACCAGGGCGGTGCCCGTGCCGGGAGAGGCGGCGGCCGCGGCCGACTCGGCCTCAGACAGCAGCCGGTACACCTCGTCGGCGAAGCCCAGCAGCCAAGACCGCCGGTACGCCCGCACCGCCGACACCCCGGGCGGCGGCTGCGTGCGTGCCAGGCCCGAGGCCATCTGGAGCAGGAGCGAGGTGGCCAGGACGTCGGCGCGCTCGAGATCCTGGCGGAAGCCGAAGATGTGCACCCGGTGGCCGTCCGCGGCCCTGCCGAGCAGCAGCGGACGGCAGCGCACGGCCCGCGCGACGAGGCCGACCAGCCTGGCCTTCTCCCTGGCCCAGGGGTTGGGCAGGGTGACGACGCGGTCGCCGGGCCGGTGCCGCTGACCGTCCTGGGGCAGCGATTCCAGTCCGTACTTGGCCATCAGGGCCGAGGCGGCGGCCAGGAAGGTGTCGCGTTCGTGCGGGTTGTCGGTGCCTTCGGCCTTGGCCAGGAGTTTCCTGACGCGGTCGAGTGTGCGCTCGCTCAAACCCTGCTCCCCCGGGATCCCGTCTGAGAGCCGCCCCGGCTTGTCCGGCGGGTCAGGACTTCGTCAGCACGCGCCCATCGTCGGCGATGGCCGGGAAGGCGCCGGTGTCGACGATGCCGTGCTGCTGGTACAGCGCCTCGATCAGCGCGTGCGCCTGCGGCTCCAGCTTCCACAGAGCACGATACTCGCGGGCGCTGGCCAGCGAGATCCCGATCTCCTGGGCGATGTCGACCGTCCTGGGCACGATGCCCTTGGCGATCTGCCGGTCCCAGAACACCCGGGCCGCCCGCATGAGGGCCGCGCGCTGGGCGGTGTCGACGACCTGCGGGGTGGTGTCGAGCACCTCGAAGTCCTCGTCCTCGTCGTGGACGAGTTCCACCAGCGCGGGCGGCAGCGCCGGGCGGGCGGGCACCGGGTGGTGGTCGGCCTCGGGCTCCCACGGGACGCGCGGGTCGGCGTCGATGAGCGCGGTGGTGTTGTAGAGCGCGGCGATCTGGGCGAGCAGGGCTTCCTGGCGTGCCGGGTCGACGGCCAGCCCGGTGTGCTCGACGGCCTGGTCCATGGCCTTGTCCAGCTTGGCCAGGGCGGCGCGCATCTTGCGGTCGGGCGCGCCGGCCTCGCGCAGGGCCTTGGCCCGCTTGGCGGCCAGGGCGACGCGGGTGAGCCTGCGGTGCGCGTCGACCTCGCTCGCGGTGCGGTCGCTGACCTCGGCCAGGCCCAGCCTGACCAGCAGCCGTTCGGGGGTCAGCCGCCAGTTGATGCGTCCGGTGCCCCTGATGCGGTGGCGTTCGATGGCCATGCCGCGTTCCCACAGCCAGGCGGCGACGAGCGGCGCGGCCAGTCGGAAGATCGCCTCGGGCAGGCTGCGCGCGTCCATGCTGGACAGGACGGCGGTCAGGCACGTGAGCGCCCACACGGCGATGCCGTCGATGCCGGCGGAGAAGTTCTCGCGCATGTTGCGGCGTGCCCGCACGGCGGAGGTGATGATCGCGACCTCGATGAACGCGAACAGCAGCAGCCGCAGCGGGCCGTCGAGCCCGAGCACGTCCCCGGAGAACCGCCACATGCCCTGGGCGGAGACGCCGGTGGCGATGGAGGCGGCGACGACCGTGAGCACGTCTTCGACCGGTCGCGGCGCCACGTAGCGCTTGAACAGCCAGGCGCCGACCCGCCACGCGACGCGCAGCGCCAGGAGTGCCAGGACCAGCCCGGCCAGGCCCAGTAACGCGATGACAGCGGTAGCGAGCGGCTTTTCGGTGACGAAGGCAGCTATTTCCTCAAATGTCGGCATCAGTCACTATCCGTGAGGCTCAACTCCGGCTTGTATACGGACGAGATCATCGCAGACTGTCGCCCCCTTGTACGCCAAACGCCGTCGTTTCCCCTCTCTCACACGGGTTCCTGTCCGTCACGGTGAGCACACGCGGCAGGGCCCGCCCGGCGGGCCGTCATCCGCCCGGCAGCAGGTTGTGACTGGTCCGCGCCTGGTCCACACAGGGCCCGCGGCGCACAATGGAGCCGCCTGAAGAGGAGGATCCGTGAGCAAGCGATCGCGCAGGCGCCGCGCTCTGCCCAGTGGGGCTCCCAGCTGGCCGCCCGGCTTCGGACCCGGCGAGCCGCACGGCCCCGATGACGACGACTTCCCCTTCGACGATCCGCCCGGCGGCGGGGAGGGCGGGGTGCGCGAGCCGCGCCGCCCCAAGACGCCGCCGCCGTCGCTGGTCGAGCGGGCCCCGCTGCCCGAGCCGCCGGTCCGGGTGCGCGACGTGTCGGCGCCCTCGCCCGAGGAGGTCACCCGGACTCCCGTATAGGCTGGTCGACCCCGAGTCGAGGCCAAATCTCGTCCTTTCGGAGGGCACGATCCCACCCATCCGGATGGGACCATCTATCGAGGGATTTATCCCAACATCGTGTGATGTATCCCAGCAGGACGGATTTCGATGTCAGACTCAGAGTTCCCGCTCGTGCAGTTCATGCGCGAGGGCTTCGACCCGGTGGGGGAGCTCGCGCGCATCCGCGCCGAGCACCCCGTCCACCCGATGGAGATCCCCGGCGGCCAGACCGTGTTCCTGGTCACCCGCTGGGAGGACGTGCGCGGTGTCCTGGGCGACCACGAACGCTTCAGCAACGACTTCGCCGGCATCATCGGCCTGGGGTCGAACCAGGACGACCCGGGCGGCCTGGGCTTCCGTGACCCGCCCGAGCACACCCGGCTGCGCAAGTACCTGACGCCCGAGTTCACCATGCGCCGACTGCGCAGGCTGGAGCCGCGCATCGAGGCGATGGTCGAGGAGTACCTCGACAAGATGGAGGCCAGGGGCGGCGTCGTCGACCTGGTGGAGGCGTTCGCGCTGCCCATCCCGTCGCTGGTGGTGTGCGAGCTGCTGGGCGTCCCGTACGACGATCGCGCCGACTTCCTCAAGCTCAGCACCGACCGCTTCGACTTCACCGCCGGGCCCGAGGCCTCGCTGCAGGCGATCAACGACGCGATGGCGTACATGACGGACCTGGTCGCCCGCGAGCGCCTGAACCCCGGCGACGGGCTGCTCGGCCAGCTCCTGCGCGAGCACGGCGACGACCTCGACGACCGCACCCTGGCCAGCATGGCCGACGGCCTGCTGACCGGCGGCCACGACACGAGCACCAGCATGCTCGCGCTCGGCACGCTGTGGCTGCTGCGCAACCCCGAGGTGGCCGCGAAGGTCCGCGAGGTGGACGGCTACGTCAACGACGTGGTCGAGGAGCTGCTGCGCTACATGACCGTCGTGCAGGTGGCCTTCCCCCGCTTCGCCCGCGAGGACCTGGAGCTGCACGGCCACCAGATCAAGAAGGGCGAGATGGTGCTGTGCTCGCTGGCCGGCGCCAACCGCGACCCCTCACTCGGCCCCGACATGGACGAGGTCAAGCCCGGCCGCGAGACCGCAGGCTCGCACCTGGCCTTCGGCCACGGCATCCACCGCTGCATCGGCGCGCCGCTGGCCCAGATGGAGATGCGCATCGCCTTCCCGGCCCTGCTGCGCCGCTTCCCGGACCTGCACGTGGCGGGCGAGGTGCCGTTCAGGGAGCTGGCCATCGTCTACGGCGTCAAGGAACTACCCGTCGCCTGGTAGAGCGGATACGTTCGTGGAGTGGACGAGCCTGTCATCGACCTGACCGCGATCAGCGCCGTCGTGTTCGACACCGACGGCGTGGTCACCGACACCGCTCGGGGGCACGCGGCCGCCTGGAAACACGTGTTCGACGCGTTCCTGCGCGGCCGCTCGGCGCCGTTCGACATCCGCGACGACTACCTGCGTCACGTGGACGGACGGCCGCGTCTCGACGGCATCAGGACCTTCCTGGCCTCGCGGGGCATCACCCTGCCCGAGGGCGGGGCCGACGACGAGCCCGGTGCGCCGACCGTGCACGGGCTCGGCCTGGCCAAGGACCGGGTCTTCATGTCACAGGTGGACGAATACGGCGTGGCCGCGTTCCCGTCCACCGTGGCGCTGCTGCACGAGCTGCGCCACCGCGGGGCGCGTACGGCGGCGGTGTCCGCGAGCCTGCACGGGCGCAGGCTGGTGGGCTCCGCGGGCGTGATGCACCTGTTCGACCTGCTGGTCGACGGCAACGACGCGGCGCTGATGAACCTGCCTGGCAAGCCCGATCCCGCGCTGTTCCTGGAGGCGGCACGCCGCCTGTCGGTGCCCGCCGGCCGGGTCGGCCTGGTGGAGGCCGCGCTGCCGGGCATCGAGGCGGCAAGGAAGGGCGGCTTCGGCCTGGTGATCGCGGTCCACCGGCCGGACGGCTTCGGCGAGACCGCGGGCCCCGAACCCGCCGGCGGGGCGGCCGAGCTGAGCGAGCACGGCGCCGACCTGGTGTTGTCCGACCTGGGTGAGCTGAGCGTGCGGGGCAGGGTCCTACCCTTGACCTCGTGACGGTTCTCATCGACCCCCCGAACTGGCCGGGTCCGCGCGGCCTGATGTGGTCGCACCTGGTCAGCGACAGCTCGCTGGAGGAGCTGCACGCGTTCGCGGTGCGGCTGGGGGTGCCCGAGCGGGCGTTCGACCGTGACCACTACGACGTGCCCGAGACGGTGCACGCGCGGGCGGTGGAGCTGGGCGCGCGCAGGCGGTCAGCTCGCGCGAGCTGCTGCGCCGCCTCATAGCCGGCGGCCTGCGCCACCGCAAACGCCACCGCCTCAGCCGCTAGAACCTGAGCCACCCGTCAGCCGTTCGGGCCCGGGCGGGCCGTCAGGTGGTCGTCAGGCGGTCGAGTTCGGCGGTCAGGTTGGCGCGGGCCCGCGACTCCCACAGGTCCCGGCCGCGCTCGGTGCGGTACAGCCGGGGCGTGGCCAGCAGCCGGGCGAGCACCTCGGCCCGGCCCTTGGCGAACAGATCGTCCGGCACGTGCGCGTATTCCGCGCGGATGTTCGCCGCGTAGACGTCGTAGCCGGGGCGGCCGAGCACCGACAGGTCGGCGTCGCACAGGACGGCGCCGTTGGAGTCGTCCTCGGCCACCCGGTCGTGCGCGGCGGTCAGCCGGACGAGCCTGGCCACCTCGGCCACCCGCGCCACCGGCACGCCGCACCTGGGCAGGCGGGACTGCGCGAGCTGGGCGCTGCGTTCCTCGTCCCATCCCGGCCTGCCGTCGTAGACGGCGTCGTGGAACCAGGCGGCCAGGCGTACCGCGTCGGGGTCGGCGGCGACGTCGGCGAGCAGGTCGACGGCGGCGAGCACGGCGGCCAGGTGCGCCGGATCGTGGTAGCGGCGGTGCGGCTCGGCCCAGCGGGCACGCAGCTCGGCGCCGACGGCCCGGGCCGCGGGAGAGTCGCCCGCGAGCGCGGGCCAGTCGTCGATCACCCGCTCACGGTACTCCGGGGGCGCGCCGACGCGTTCCCGCGCAGGCGCCCCGAGCGGGACGTGCTCACGCACATCGGCAACACCGTCAGGACGCCGTGCGGCCCGGTCGAGCTGATCATCCCCGGCGGCGGTGCGGCGGTGCTGCGGCGGGCGTGGTGAAGGGCGTCAACGTACCTGCCGTCGGTGGTGCCGCTGGGCGGGGTGGCCGACCTGGTACGCCTGAGCGAACGACCGGCCGGGGCGGGCCGGTCACCGGTGATGGTTTCGACTGACCCGGGCTGAGCTGGGCAAACACTTCCCATGCAGCATTACCTGATGTGCCCGCCCACGTACTTCGAGCTCGACCCGTCCAACCCGTGGACTCCCCCGCACGCCACCCTCGACCGCGACCGCGCCAAGCGGGAGTGGGAGACGCTGCGGGCCGCCTACGAGGACGCGGGCCACCGGGTGTCGCTGCTCGAACCCCGGCCCGAGCTGACCCAGATGGTCTTCTCGGGCAACGGGGCGTTCCTGGTCGGCGACCAGGTGATGCTGGCCAGGTTCCACAGCCCCGACCGCGAGGGCGAGGTCGCCGTGCACCGCGCCTGGTTCGAGTCGCACGGCTACGACCGCGTGTTCACCCCCGACGTCACCAACGAGGGCGAGGGCGACTTCTTCCTGACCGAGCGGTTCATCCTGGCCGGCACCGGATTTCGCACCGAGCACGAGGCGCACCTGGTCGCGCAGGACCACTTCGGCGTCCCGGTGATCTCACTGCGGCTGGTCGACGAACGTTTCTACCATCTCGACACCGCGCTGTTCGTCCTCGACAACCGGACCATCGCCTATTACCCGCCGGCGTTCTCCGAAGGCAGCAGGCGGGTGCTGGAACGGCTGTTTCCCGACGCGCTGATAGCCGATGAGCAGGACGCGTTCGCGCTCGGCCTGAACTGCGTCTCGGACGGAACGCACGTGTTCGTCCAGCACGAGGCGGAAAACCTGCGCCGCGAACTCGCCGGGCGCGGATACCGTCCGGTGCCGATCGACATGACGGAGTTCCGCAAGGCGGGCGGCGCGCCGAAATGCTGCACGATGCGGCTGTATCGCTGAGCCCGCCGGCCATTCACCTGTCCGCGGGAAAGAAACCCGGTTTTCGTTGTACGGATCCGGGGCGTCGCCGGGTCGAATCACAGACCGAACGGCTATCAGGGGTACGAAATGGCGCCGGGTCAGGCCCGTGGCACGCACGCCGGGAGCATGCTGGGGGTTCTCCCCAGCGTCTTGTCCACCTGGAGTCGCGCCATGGGTTACCCTCCTCAGTCGCCGGACCCGTACGGGCCACCGCGGGAGCGCGGGCCCTACGGATCGAACGCCCCGCGGC